>JAKSUL010000006.1 GCA_024409055.1 Bacilli bacterium | reverse complement strand
CATTTAATGACCACCGCCAGCATCCCGTCCACAGTCACCTCGCTCCAAGAGATGGCGTTCTGCAACTGTGAGAATTTGGTCACCGTTTCTTATAACGGAACAACCGCGGAATGGAACGCCTTGAGCAAAAAACCGAGCTGGCAAGGATGCACTTCCTTAACCGCTATCACATGCACCGACGGAAGCGTTCCAGTCGTTCGCTAAGATAAGCTCAATCAAAAAGCCACGCTGATCACGTGGCTTTTTTGTTAACGCTATTATTTCGTATCCTTTGGCGGCACGCCGAAGACTTTAACGTAAGATTTATAGAAACAAGAGTAGGTCGTATATCCAAGAGAGGAAGCAACCGAGGTCGATCTATTTCCGTTTTGAAGCATCGTATGGGCGATATTCATCTTCTTCATAATGATATAGGCCTTGATGCCGATCTTCATAGAAGTTAAGAAGACGTTCTGCAAATGGGATTTCGACACATACAAAGCGTCGGCGATTTTGGCGACCGTTAAATTCTCGTATATATGTTCATCGATATACGCAATCGCTCTGCAGGTCAATTCGTTTACGCTCTTGGAGACGTTTGTTTCAAACTCGGTGTTTTTCAACAAAATGGCAATCTTTTGGGCGAGAAGGAGAACCATCGCCTTTTTATCATCTTCATCCTTAAGGTAGGCGTCGAAATAGACCATGTCGTCAAATGTCTTCACCAATTCGTTATGTGAGGCCAAATTGACTACCAAAGGTTTATCAAACATCGGCTTTCCGCCAGTGACATTATCAAAGAAGTCTTTTGGGAAATTTAAGATAATCCTCTCGTAAGGCTCGTTTTGTTTGGTTTGGATATAGTGATAAACATGCTGAGGCATGATTATGAGATCGCGGTTATGAATGTCGTAGGCCGATTCGTCGATTCTAAAAGAACCGGTCGCCTTGATGAGAAAATGGATCTCGACGTTATCGTGCATGTGGCGATAAAGAAGGTCTCTTTCGTAGAATGAGTCTGTTTTGTACTCAATATATGCATTCCCGTACTCAAAATGGAACATGCCCTCATTTTAGGGCTGATTGTTAAAAAAGAAATATATTCTTATGAAATTCTTGTTATATTTCAAAGAATATTGCACTTTGTAGATTTTTTGAAATATTTTTACTCAGTTTTCTTTTGCAGTTGCAAAATCAACTAAGCGATAATTGGTTTGTTTTTCAAACAGATTTCAAATTATTAAGTCGATAAATCAATTTCTACTTAAGAGAGGCAAAAGAATAAATTAAACCACCGAAAGTGCTAGAATGACGCCGCAATGATATACGAGAAAATCGAATTAGCGAAAGAGTATCCATCTCTGAAACATAAAGCCCAACTAACCGTATTTTGCCCTGATAACTTCAACGAAATCAGCATCAACAGAAAAAGAGAGGCAATATTGATTTGCCCAGGTGGAGCGTACCAAATGGTTTCCCAAAGGGAATCAGAACCAGTAGCCCTTAGGTTCCTTGGATTCGATACATGCGCATTCTTATTAACGTATTCAATATTCCCAGATACGGAATATCCGTATCCGATGATCGAAGCCTTCGCCGCATTAGACTTCATTCATAAACACGCCGAGCAATACCACGTCGACGAATCCAAAATATTCTTGTTGGGATTCTCCGCCGGCGGGCACCTCGCTTCCACTATCGGAGCTTATAAAGACTCTCCTCTACCAAAACAATTATTGGGAGAGGAAACAAACTCGGATTTCGCAGGCCTACTTCTAGGGTATCCGGTTATCGTGATGAACAAAGAATGCGAAGGCACCAGGACCTACATAAACCTTGTTGGACGCGGCCCAAAGAAATTGGAAGAGTTCTATTCAATAGAAAAGCACGTCACCCCATCGTTCCCGAGGACATTTATATTCGGGGATAAAAATGACGACGCCGTCCCCCATCAAAACGCTCAAGCGTTAATTGACGCCTTAAAGGAAAACGGAGTCGAATGTGACGAGCACACATATGAGGGAACCGTTCACGGATTCTCTCTTGGAGATCGAAGCGTATATAATGACGCCTTCGATTTGAAGACAGTGGAAAACACAAAGAACTGGTACATAGATGCCTTAAAATTCATGAGGAAATAAATTATGAAAAAGGAAATATATAACTTTGCAGTTATCGGCTTAGGCCATCGTGGCGTAGGCCTTATGAAATCGGTCTTATTCGCCCTTCCGGACGTTAAGGTAATCGCTTTATGTGATTCCTATGACGATAGACCAAAGCAATATGCCGTAGACGTTAAGGAAAAATATGGAGATGATCCATTCTTAACAACGAACTTTGAAGACATCTTGAAGATGAAGGAAATCGATGCCGTCTTGGTATCGACCTCATGGGAAGACCACATCAAAGTCGCCTGCCGCGCGATGGAAGAAGGCAAAGCCGTAGCCATGGAAGTCGGGGCAGCTTATGACGAAGAAGAGCTTTGGAAGCTCGTCGACACATGGGAGAAAACGAAAACCCCGTTCATGCTCATGGAAAATTGCTGCTTCGATAAGCACGAGCTCATGGCCACAAGAATGGCCAGAGACGGGTTCTTCGGAGAGATCGTCCATATGGAAGGCAGCTATTCACACGATTTAAGGAAAGAAGTTTCTGGCGGCAACATCAATAGACACTACCGCTTAAGAAATTACATGGCGAGAAACTGCGACAACTACCCAACCCACGAAATTGGTCCGATCGCCAAAATCCTAAACATCAATCGCGGCAATAGATTCGTTTCGCTAGTTTCCATGTCCAGCAAGGCAAGAGGGCTCCACCAATACATCAAAGACAACCTCGATACCTACAAAGAATTGGAGAACGTTGAATTCAAACAGGGTGATGTCGTTAACACCATAATCACTTGCGAAAATGGCGAGACGGTCGCCATCAAATTGGATACCACATTGCCAAGAAGCTATAACCGCAACTTCACTATCGAAGGAACTAAAGCGATGTATGAAGGCGCGACTCACTCCGTCTACGTCGATGGCCAAAAAGAAAATTACTTCACCGAAGAATGGTATGCAGAAAACATCAAAAACGGTGAGAAGTACGAAGAGAAATATCTCCCGGATTTCTGGAAAACCATCACAAACGAAATCCTTGTTGCCGGACATGGCGGCATGGATTACTTCGAATTCAGATATTTCATCGATTGCTTAAAGGAAGGAATTGATCCAACTATCGACGTTTATGACGCGGCAACATGGATGTGCATTTCCGTCCTTAGCGAAAAATCCATTAAAGAAGGTGGAGCACCGCAATTGTTCCCCGACTTCACTCGCGGAAAATGGAAAACCAGGGAACCAAAAGACGTCTTCGACAAGTAAAGAAAACGCTGTGAGAAATCACAGCTTTTCTATTATTCTTTCAGCTATACGTTTCATCCCAAGGTTTCCAGGATGGCCACATATGCCTGCGTGTTCGTATTGACCTAAGGCTTTGTTTTCGTCGACTTCGCCAAGATCGTTAATGTCTATATATTGAACGCCGACTCGCTTAGAGGCTCTAACTATTGCATCGTCTAATATGTCATGATGCCAAAACAAACTGGTAACCAAAACTTTATCAGCGTGGTCCTTACACTCATTGAAAAGCATTTCGAAACTAGGCTCAGGGTCTAAGCCATTCTTTAGATTTTCTTTAGAGAAATTCTCACCGATTCTAACAATGACAAGATTTGGCTTAAATTGTTCGACTGTTTCTTTGATAGAGGCGAATTTCTTTTCGCTAAAGTTATCGCACTCCCAAGTCCCGCCATTAAAGACGCACGCCCTAGTTCTAGGGTGGCTTTTTTGAATGTGCTTTAAAACCAAGTGAACGTAATCACTTTCAATATCGGTTGCGGCCATACCACAATCTTTCAGCCATCCAATATCAGGTTTCTTCTCGTGATAGGTAATTGAGTTACCTATGAACATGACTTTGAAGTCAGCCTCAGATTCTTCGACCCCATCGAAATAATAAGGAAACTTTACTTGGGTTTCGGGATCGATATCGTTTTTTAAAAACTCAAAATTTATCTTCATCTAACAACTTAGATAATAGTCTTTGTGGTTTCTTTGTCGAAAACGTGGATTTTCTTAAGTTCGATGACGAACTCGTAATCTTTTCCGGCTTCTATCTCGGCATCAGAAGAGGCTTTCGCCGATAAACGGCTACCGTTGACGTCGAAATAAACGATGGATTCGTGTCCGACCAATTCGCTATCTTTGAAGGCCAATTTGACGGTGGCGACTTCTCCATCATCTTTGTATTCAGACTTCAAATGCATGAATTCGGGTCTAATACCAACAACGACTTCCTTGTCTTTGTAATCCTTCAATTCGGCCACCATGTCCTTGTTGAGCTTGACGGCGATGCTTCCGTCTTTATAAGGGACGTTAACGGCTTTTCCGTCAAAGACGCCGGTTAAGAAATTAGTGGATGGGGAGCCGATAAAGCCGGCGACGAACATATTGGCCGGTTGTTCATAAGCTTCTTTCGGAGTGCAAACTTGCTGGACGACACCATCCTTCATAATGACGATCCTATCGGCCAAGGTCAAAGCCTCGACTTGGTCGTGGGTAACGTAAACGGTCGTCGCTCCAACTTCTTTATGAATTTGGGCGATCTCGGTCCTTGTCTGGGTTCTGAGTTTGGCGTCCAAGTTGGAAAGAGGTTCGTCCATCAAGAAGACTTTTGGTTTTCTGACGATGGCACGTCCTAAAGCAACACGCTGACGCTGGCCACCGGAAAGGGCGGCTGGTTTGCGGGCGAGATATTTGAACAAATCCAAAATCTCAGCAGCATGCAAAACCTCGTCGAATATTTCGTTTTTGGTGAGATGGCGATACTTGATAAGTTCGACATCGTTGTTTGAATAATACTCAAAATCCTTCTTGGCTTGTTCTAGCTCGTTTTCCTTGCTGTTTAGTTCGATGCGCAAAGAGTTCAAAACATGGTTATCCATGTCTAAATCGCCAGCGAGTTTGTTGACCTTCTTCTCGGAAACTGGTTGTTCGGCTTTCGCGGCGTTGATCTTTTCTTCCAAAGAAACGATTTCTTTTTCGCCAGAAGCAATCTTCTTTTTGAGTTCTTGGATCTCTTTGGTGGAGGTTTTAATCAATTTGGCGTTTCTTTCGATCAACAAGGTCGATTTTCCGACTTTGACGGTCTCGAGTTCATGCCACTTGGCGATCTTTTCTTTGACCTCCGCTCTAAGCCTCTCGGCTTCTTTCTGGCACTCTTCCCTCTTCTTGTGGTTTCTTCCGCCTTTTTTGATGACGCTCATCATCTGTTTTCTTAAGACGGTGATTTCTTTTTCTAGAGTCGCTCTTTCTTCGTTTTCTTCAAAAACTTTTCTATCCATCTTGCGGATTTTCAAAGAGAAACCGATGTTATCGTAGACGGTCATATGCGGGTACAAGGCATAGCTTTGGAAAACCATCGCGATATTTCTTTCTTTTGGATCGACGAAATTGACCAAACGGTTGTCGATGAAAAGCTCGCCGTCGGAGATATCTTCTAATCCAGCAATCATTCTGAGGGTGGTTGATTTACCACATCCGGACGGGCCGACGAAGACGATAAATTCCTTGTCTTTGATCTCCAAATTGAAATCGAAAACAGCCTGAACGTGGTTGGGGTAAATTTTCTGGATATTATTAAATTTAAGCGTTGCCATATTGTTTCTCCAAAATCCTTTCGATTATAGCATTATCGGTTTTAACTTATAGATAAGTTCCCTCGCATAAGTATTATTTGATATCTTTTTCCTTTTTTTGAATTTTCGGGTTATACAAACCTTTGTATTGGTTATCAGGATAGAACTCACCATTGATGTATTTGTCGAACAAAGAAATCGATATTGAGTGAAGCAAAAGCATCCCGATAGGCAAAACGAATATTATGACGGCACCCAAAAGAATGGTTTTGAAATACGGGAGCATATTTCCATCAAAGCCAAAATTCACTCCAAAGACAAATCCGAAGAGAAGCACCGAAGCAAGAAGATACTTCCACCAATACGGCGAATATAGCTTCGTTGAGTTGCTCAAAACATTGAAATAGTTGCCTTGATAATATGTTGAGAAAAGAAGGCAGATAATGGTGAGGGGTATTATGAAAAGGATGAAGAACGAGTAGACAGGGATGACGATGAAATACACGCCGATAAAGTAATTGACGAGGAACCTAAGCAAAAGGAAGAAGATTCCAAAAACAAGAAGGATGACTAAGGTAATTTTGTAACTTCCCTTAACTCCTTCTTTGAAGTCGGGGCCAAATAGCACGCAATCGCCTTCCACCATCGTTTTGAAGACGTTGTTTAGTCCGGAAAGAGGAACGGCCAAAAGCGGCAGCAAAAGGAATTCGGCCCCACTCTGAATCATGAAATCGACAAATATCGAAAAGTTATATTCGTTTTCAGTCAAAGCGCCATCGACAAACTGAGAATAAAATCCAGCGTCGAATAAATTTCTAAAAATATCTAAAACTAAAATCGGAAGGAAAAATAGAAGTAGGATAAAACCAGATTTTAAAAGGGTCATGTACTGGTTTTTGAAGATGTTAAAAAACTGATCCTTCCTCGTCTGCGGGAGTTCGGCGACAGTAAAATCTTTCGGAGAACTAATCGTCTTTCTCTTTCTCATGGATTTCACCTGCCGAGATATATTCGCTCTTATACATCATCTCGAGATATTCATTGTTGTCGGCGATAAGTTTTTTCGGAGTTCCACTAGCGACCACTTTCCCCTCTTCGAGAATGAAAAGCTCGTCAGCCAAATTTATCGCTTCGTCATAAGAGTGAGTTACATAAATAACGGTGACGCCTAGTTCTTTTTGAAGTGACTTCACTAATTTGCACATTTCTTTTCTTAGGGTGGGGTCGAGCGAAGAAAAAGGCTCATCCATCAATAAAATCTTTGGATCGTAAACCAACTCCCTCGCTATCATTGCCCTTTGCTGCTGTCCGATGGAAAGATATCTGCCGCGTTGATTTAGGCAAACAGCGATCCCAAGCTTTTCGGCCATAGCCCTAGTTCTTTTTAATATCTCGTCTCTAGGATATTTTCTTATCTTCAAAGGAAAGGCGATATTTTCAAATATCGTCATATGAGGGTAGAGATTGATGTTTTGCGAAGAATAGCTGATGTTTCTTTTGTTTATGACGATGTTTTTGATGTCGACATCATCGAAAAATATGTCTCCATCGTAATCAACCATCTCAACAAGCGATTTAAGGATAGTGGTCTTGCCACTTCCAGAAGCGCCCAAGAGGACATTTGTTTTGCCGCTTTTAAAAGAGACGTTTAAATCTTCTACAACGTCTTGTCTATTTCTTCTTTTTCCATAGAAGATTGTAACGTTTTTGAAAGTAACGTTCGGCATTAGGCTTCTTTCTTTTCAATGTAATAAAGGCGTGAGCCGAAGTCTTCCATAATTCGCTTTTCCGGTCCGTTTCCGCTGAGCCATTCATAAGGAAGTCTTATACCGGCGTTCATGAATGTCTCACCCAAAATGGTCCATTCGCTACTTTCGCACATTTCGCCTTTTCCAAGAAGGGCATTTTGATATTGGGCCCTTGAAGAAACTTCATATACGTATTCGTTATTTAGTTCAATCGGCTTGATGATAGTCGGGCAAGCATATGGCATGAAAACCTTATTGCCTACAAAGTACATAGCCTCGCTCTTATCGGAGGAAACTATTACAAATTCCTGGGTGTTATCGGTATAGAAGGATTTGATCTGATAGAAATCGCCAAGCTGAAGAAGCTTCCTGTGCTTCTTAAACCATGTGATTTGATCTTTGATCGCTTGAAGTTCTCTTTCGTTGAGTTTGGTCAAATCGAGTTCGTATCCAAACGCTCCGATGCAGGCGACATTGAACTTGTTGTCGTATGTTGCGGTGCGCAAGGTTTGGTGAGACAAGGATGAAGACACATGGGCTCCGATGCAGCACTGGGGGTAGCAAAGTAGTGTCCCCTCTTGAATCATCATTCTTGAAACTTGGTCGCTGTTATCGCTGCACCAGAATTGGGGCATGTAGCAAAGCAAGCCTAAGTCGGCCCTATTGCCACCAGCGGAGCAGCTCTCAAACAAAACATTCGGGCACTCTTCGGTCACGTGTTTAACCAGCTTGTAGAAGCCAAGCATATATCTATGGAGGAATTCTTCCTGGTTATCGAGGTTCTCGTTATAGTAGTCGCCTATATTTCTATTGCAGTCCCACTTAACGTAGTCGAGTTTCGCATCCTTAATCAAAGAAGACACAACGTCTCCGATGTATTTGACAACCTCTTCATTCGTTAAATCTAGAACCAATTGGTTTCTTGAAAGAAGGGGCACGTATGACTTGTGTTTAATCGCCCATTCCGGATGGCTACGATACAAATCGCTATCTGGGGAGATCATTTCCGGCTCAAACCATAATCCGAATTTCAATCCAAGAGAATGAACCTTCTCGCTTAAGCCCTTGATTCCTTCTGGAAGTTTTTCGAGGTTTGGATACCAGTCTCCTAGTGACGTTGAATCGCTGTTTCTTTTCCCAAACCATCCATCATCCAAGACAAGCATCTCAATGCCGACTTCTTTGGCTTTTTTAGCAATTCCAAGCAAAGACTCTTCGGTGAAATTGAAATAGGTGCCTTCCCAGTTATTGATAAGGATCGGCTTTTCTTTGTCCTTGAATTCACTTCTGATGATGTGGTTTCTAACAAATTGATGATACTCGTGGCTCAACTTATTTATGCCTTGATAAGAGTAGCAAAGAGTAGCCTCTGGGGCTTCGAAGACCGCGTTTGGATTAAGAGTCCAAGAGAATGAGTAATCATTAATTCCGGCCATGACTCTGACCTTATGGTACATGGTTCTTTCATAAGTCGTCATGTGGTTGCCGGAATAAAGCAGATTGAAGCCATAGGCTTCCCCGCCAACAAAGGTTGTCTCTTTCTTTTTAAGAATCGTGAATGGGTTTGTCTGGGCACTGCTAAAGCCGTAGTTAGAAGACACTTTTGTTATGCCCATCGCTAATGGAGCTTCGTTGATTTGTCTTTCCTTAGCCCACGCACCATTTAAGGTGACCAAAGTGAAATCGCCGTCGATCATATCGAAAGAAGAAGACATGATCCTTTCGATTTTTATTAGTGATTTGCCGACGTTTTTAATTGATGAATTTCTAACGATGACGTCGGTATCCTCGAAAACAGAATAATTTAACGTAACTTCAATGCCGCGATTCTCATCTTCTAAAATAACGGACAAGGTTTGGGCTTTGTCGTGACTAGAGGGAAGCGTATCAAGGTTAACGCCATTAGAAATGCGATAGGCTTTGTATTTAAGAACAAATTCGCGGTCATTCGAATCGAAAGAAAGATTGAGGAACGTTTCTCTGCTGTCACCTCTTTTACTAGAAGAGGCCTCCAAAGAAGCGCAATCTTCGTATATGGCGTATTCGTTGTCGCCGGTTAATGTTCCACCACCATATTTGGCTTGTTCTTCAATAAAGGAATAATCTTTTGAAGATGGGATCTTTTTTCCGTAATAGATGTGTTCAAGTATTCCCAAAGGATTAACCTTAAATAAATAGGTCGTATTTGGGGTGTCGATTTTGAAATAACCGTTTTCAACTTTTATCATCGTTATTTGACCTCGATTTCTATTTCGCCATTTTCGCTGCTTATATGGTGTTCTTTCATGATGAAGCCAGGGGTTAGGAAGAACGTATTTAGCGTTTCAGTCTCTTTTCCTTTCTTCACTATTAGTTCGCCACTAATAAGAGGAAGTTTATAAATAAACGTTCCTTCTCCTTTTATTTTAATCAAAAGGCCGGTTTCCTTTAAGGAATATGAGACGCTGTAATTCTCAGGGAGTTCTTCTTTGTCTCTAGTCGATAGTTTGCTTATAAAGGAGAAATCCAAACCATCTTTTTTGATTGTCGAATGTTGGTAATATCCGGTCGAATAATATTTGTTGCCGACCCTTGTATCGATTCTTGGATAACCAGGCAAGTGGCTTTCTCTATCGAGAGGAACCTGCATGTTGGTTGATTCCGTTAATTGATAATCGCCAACGCTTCCAACGATTATCGGCTTATTGGCTTTTTTGTCGAATAGAAGGGTAATGGTTCCACCGCTCAAATGTCCGGAATAAGGGATGTTCATATCGTAATCGGACACGGAAAGAATGTATCTTCCGTTAGATAAACGATACGAGTTCATCTCCTCGATGAAGGAGTCGAATTCCAAATCAGAAGGCAAAGAAACTTTTTCACCGTCCAAATATTCTTTGGAGAAGTTATCGACGGCGAAAGCGACCGCGTTTATGTGCTCAAACGTATGGTGAAGGCACGGATATTCTCCGTGCTCCTTATAATTAACGCCTCCGTAAAGGAGACCGTCAGGAGAACATTCCGCAATTAAGGAAACGTTTCTTTTTGTAGCTTCGATAAAACGGCGATCTTTATTTCCCAAAACAAGACACAACGGGATAATTCCGTCACACGTCCTGCTTCCATAATAAGTCCATTTGTAGTTTCGGCAGCCAAGCGAATTGTCGATAGCCCCATCTGGAAGAATAAACGGAAGATGACCCAGCCCCAGCTTAAGGACCTTATCAAAAATCTTTTCGTCTTTGCTGATGTAGGCATATTTCGCTAAAGCCGGCAAAGACTCCTCCAAGTTATAGCCAATATCTACGCCAAGGCACCCTTTTTCAGTAACCGAGTTATGAGGTTGGCATTCGCCATAGAAAAGACCGTTAGTAGAGATGTGATCTAACGCATAATCAACAAGATGCTTAGATTGGGCGATATATTCTTCTTTTCCAAGCACTTTGCCAGCCAGAAGAAGAGCCAAACCGTTCGTGGTGCAATAATTGATGTTTGCCCTACTATTCTCATTCAATTCTTTGTATAGCCATCTGGCGTGGATATCAATCCTCGTCATGATGGTGTCCAAAAGAGATTGAGGCAAAACGCCCTTCATGGATAGAAGGGTCTCCGCCAAGGCAATCTCATGGAAGGTGGTAGTGAATCTCCATTCCGTTTGAAGGTCGTTATATAGACCCCCGTCAGTGCAAAGAAGATTTTTAGAATAAGAAAACAAATCGAAGATACCATTCAGGTATTTTTCGTCTTTGAAAAATTTATAGGCGACGGATAGCCCGTAGATAGCGTCTATGCTTCTTCCGTGGATATTTTTGCACGAAGGGCAAAGAAACCCGCCTTTAAAAGCGGGGTTCTTTTCTTTGATTTGCGTTTCTAACAATGAATCGGCGTATTGTTTTAATAACGCCAAACAATCGTCGTACATAACTATTTCGCAGCTCTATTGATGGTGATTCCCGGAATGTTTTGCTTCGAGAAGAGAATACCGCCAGTCGGTTCCAAGGTCGAAGAATCATACTGAGTTCCGGTGCAGTAATAATAGATATCGATGCAGTTGATGACGGTGTTAGAGAAGGTGTTGTTAGAAGCGGTTTTTCCAACAAGCGACTTGATAACGTGTTTCTGGGCATTGATCGTGAAGTCTTCGAAATAAGAATCTTGGATCTTCTGGCAGGATAAAATGCCGCTGGCGCATGGATCGTTATCCGGTCCGTGGCTGCTTACATCAGAATCATCGCTGATATTGACGTTGATGTTGGAGAAGTTTCCTCCGAAGACGAAGGAGGCTAACAACGAGGTCTTTTTGGCGTTATTCAAGACAACGTTGTCGAAGTCGATGTTCTTAAACGTTCCGCCATCACCGATAGTGATACAGATGCCGTAGATGCTGGCCTTCAAATTCTTGATTTTGAAGTTACCACTGCCGTCGGGTTTTCTTCCGTCAAGAGTGCCCCTGAAACCGAGATAGCTATTAGCGGCTCCAGAAATATAATCTTGTGCCGGAGCGTAGTTGAAATAATCGACGTCACTGGCCAAGGCGTAATAGCCATAGATGGCATCAGAGGCCGTACGCATGGTTAGATAGGTGTCGCAATCGGATTTTGTAGAAAGCTCTTTCGTGATGAAGAACATATCGAACGTGTATTCGACAAGATAATCGTTGGCTTCCATGACCAAGGCGACCTCTTTTTCTCCAGCACATCCGATATCGAACGAAGCGGCCGTTAAAGTAACCTGACCACCACTATAGGTGATTGGGGTATCGACTGTGTTCTTAACAATCTTTCCGCCAACCGAAACACTATCGGCTCCGCTAAAGACGTGTGAGCCTTTTTCAATCGCAAAGGTTTTTGTGACGCTTGTGCTTCCGGTGTATTTGCGGGTGGATCCGGACACCTCTAAACTAAGGTTTAAAGCAAATCTTTCGTCGGCGATGCTCATCGGTTTGTGCTCGATGATGGGTTTAAAGACATTGACTTTGATGTTCTTGCTTTCTTCGCCATAACGAACCGTCAAATTGGCAAGTCCGGATTTATGAACAACTAGCTCATCTCCAACAAGGGAGACAACGTCTTCGCTATCCAAGGTGATCGATAAGTCACTATAAGAAACGATATTGGAGCCCTTTGAAACCGAGAGATCTTTCCTGAGGTTGATCCTGTTGGAATCGTATTGATACATCGAAACGTCATATACCGCTCCATCATCGTCAAATCCCAATCTTTCGCCTATTACGACGAAAGCTTGGTTATCTAAGACGGTGACGGTCAAGTTCTTTGAAAGAATCAAGCCGGCATATTCGGTGAAGATGGTGTATGTATCGCTCCCGACGGTGTTGGCCTGTATGGTGATAGTTTTTCCCTCAACGGAGATTGTGGTGTTTTCTTCATCTTCTCCAACCCTGCGGTAGCTAAGCCCGCTTGATAAAGAGAAGCTATCGACGCCTCTAAAAGATAAGGAGGCGTTAACCGCGTATGTGTTGCCTAAATCGAGGCTGATCGCCGACTCATCCAAAGTAAATAACGGTGCAGTTCCGTCATCTTGAACGGTAACGGTGACCTCAACGCTTAATTTCGGAGAAACGAAGTGGGCGGTTGTTGTGCCGGCCTTAGTTCCGCTAACGAAAGTTTTTGAAACGACGTCGTATGTAACGATCGTGGTGTTATCAACACTCACTTGGAACGTGATTTCGTCAGACGGAGAATATTGTTTCGAATCCGAAAAACCCAAGAACACAAGATCGGTTTTGGTTTCCGGTCCTGGATCGGAATACGGAATAGGATCGATGATCCCACCGGCTCCACCGCATCCAGCGAGGAAAGGGAGAAGAGAGATAATAGCTAATGATTTCTTTTTCATGATATTTCTCTCCTTAATCGATGCCCCATTCTTTGTATTTGATGGAAATATCGCCATCGTGTTCGGCGAATTCGATCAAACCAAGTTCATCGGCAAGAGCCTTGAATTCTTTCCTTAAAGACAAGATGCCGGCGTCGGTATATGTGTTGGCATGCTTATCGGCCAAGCAGAACATCGGGAAAAGCCTTTCGATGTTGATGTGCTTGATAAGTCTCTTGTATAAAGAGGAATCAATGGCCTCATATTTAGCAACCGCTTTAGCGGCATCATCCATCTTGCCGAGCCAGTTAAGAAGGAGCTGCTTCGGCCAGTAGGAGGCTTTGGATCCGATTTCTTCATAGACGCCACCGCCTAATCCGGTCTCAGGATCGTTTTCAAGTCTAGTTTCCCAAGCGATCATCTCTTCGAAATATTCCCTCATGATCGAAGATGCATCGAGGTAATAGTTCCTGAAGAACTTATCGCTGTAGGTGTTGAAGTTGCTGTAGATGTCAAATTGAGCCTTGGAGCAAAGGTATTCTTTCAAGTGCCCGAAACACGGGACGTTAGCAGAGAACCTTTGTCCTTCGTTTAAGATCAAGATCGCACCGTTTTCCCTGCAATAACGGTAGTTATCCATCATCGTGGAGTAGGTGTTATACGGATACATGTAATGGTGATAGTTGGTCTCGTAAAGCCAAGCGACGATGTTCTTGTTGTATTTGCCCCAGTTGACGAACTGCTGAGCATAGATTTCGTTAACGGAGTCATAGAAAGTTTCGGTGTATTTGGCGTGGAGAGGGGCAATGCAGACCATTATCTCGTCGTCGCACATGAGGGTCGGATCAACCGAAACCTCGACGGTCGGAGCGGTCTGGTATCCAAGATAAGCGAAGAACAAGAGGAAGTAGTTACGGTTGGCCTTCTTCATTTCTTCCCTAACGATCTTATTGACGTCGTTCATAAAACGAATGACCTGTCCTGAAGAGGCACCGTCCTGTTCCTTAAGCCTTAAGCATTCTTCACATCCGCAAGCATCACCGATGTCGTTGCTGGTGATGTTCATGATGTTCTGAGTCGGGTTGTCCTTAAGACTTTGAATAGCGACTTTGGCGACCTGGTCGACCAAAGCTTTATATTCGTTCGCGTCTCCCCTAGTACTATAGCAAGCCTGGGTTTTGGCGCCTTTTGAATACCAATAAGGATGTTCGTTTCCAAACATCGATTCCGGGATGAAGTCGAAGATGTTGTGCCAGTTTCTTCCTTTGGCGCCATCCGGCCTTGATGTCATCATGAACGGATAAGTCATGTCGAAACCAATACCGAATCTCTTCTCGGCCGTGAAGTTATTTGTTGGGGTGTTTCCGATGTAATCTGGGATCTCGGCGACTTCCATATCCGGAAGAGTGTCGATGTTCTTGTTTTCGAAGACGATGGTGTCCTCTTCGATCATATCGTAATCAACCGTGTACCTAGCAAAGGCGAGCGTGGCCTCTTGATACCCATATGAGTCATAAGCCTCAATGTAGTAATTGTGCCTGACGTTTTTAATGTAGTAGCCAGAAGTCTTGTTGACTTTTTCAGGCATGACGAGTTTGGCGTTGGAGAAAAGGTCTTCGCAGCCAAGGATGATTAAGCGGGAAGTCGCGGTAACGGCACCGCCGCTTTTAAAGTATTCGCTCTCGGTTTGGCAAAGGAATTCGGCGCCAGATGCAGCGTAAAACTGTTTCGAGAGGAACGAAGCACATTTTCCGATGAAGGAATTCGTGTTGTTATAGATGATTTTGTAATCGGTTTTCCTAGTGGAGCCGTCTTGGTATGTGAAAGTGCGGTCGGGGCGATCGACGATCTTAACATCGTGGACAGCCGGGACTTTTAGTTCTTTTTTGGGCTCATCCGGAACCGAGGTTTGCTGGGTGTTGCAGCCGGTCAAACAGATGGTGAGAAGGAATGAGGCAACGGCTAAGAATTTAGTTTTCTTTTTCATATTCAATCCTCCTTAGTCAATGACGGAGACATACATCGTCGCGTTGGCGATGTTTCCGCTTGTGTCCATGACGTTGATCATGATTTTGTAAGTTCCTTTATAGATGAACTTGATCGAGTTTTCGGTCTCGCTCATGTAGTGATAACGTCCTTTGGCGTCGATGTAAGTTCTTTGGACAATCAATTGTTCCTGAGTGTCATGGTTATCGCTATAAGTGAATTTGGGGAATCTAACTTCCGTTCCGACCTTAACTTCGCTTTGGAACTGTTCTAAAAGGGTGAGGGTCGGTTTCACGTCGTCGTAAACGTGGACGGACCTAGAGTAAGAAGAGATGTTCGGGTAACGAACGAACCTCGGATCTTCCTGAGCGCTGATCTTGAAGGTGTATGTTCCATAATCAGACAAGACGATATCGTGGGACTTGGATGGATCGACTTCGTTGACGTCGTTTCCATTCACGTCTTTGGCGAATTGGTTCTTGTCGTTTTTAACGGTCAAGGTGAAGACGACATTTGGCGAAAGAACGTCGTAGGCGTACATCTTCGAAGTGACGTATACGTCATTTAGATTCTTGGTGCCACCGATGCTATCCGGCATGTAAATGACCGGAGCGGTGACGTCCCTAGAGGTTCCGCTCTTGAAGATGTATCCGCATAAATCTCCAACCAAAAGGCTGGTGTTATTGGAACAAGAAGTTGTTTCGAGGGAGAAATAGACATTTTGGCTATTAAATCCGGTGAAGGCTTTGCCATCTTCCCTGGTAAATGGGGTAAGGCGGACGTCGTTGTTATAGATGAATTGGGTGCCGTCAAAGGCTAACGGGAACGTATTCCTTTCGTCGTCGACATTGAAGAGGGTGTCAAGGCACATAACCTTGCTACTTCCAACTTCGAAGTAAGTGTTGGTTCCGTCATAAGTAAAGCTTGCGGAAATCTTGTTGTTGAAATCATCGGCGTCGGTGAGGATGACTTTGACCCTAGTTCCGGCTTTCGCGTTAAGAACCTTATTCAATGTGACGGAGAAGTTCATTCCTAGGATATAGTTGGCAAAATCGAATCCGAAATCACTTCCGGAGACGCTGGAGAAATAAGCTCCTCTTTCTTTATCTTCAGGGAATTTGGCGTTATTCGGACGCAAGGTGAAATCTCCGCCTTTGGTGATGAAATAATTCTCTAAATCCAATTTGTTCGGATTGTCATCCTTGCCAGTGGATTTAATAGTGAGGATGTCAGTGGAAGTCAAAACGACATCGTTATATTTGATTTTGGCGTTAACGGTTTCCCTTTGGCTATTGATGGAAGGCGAATATTCTTCTCCTTCTCCATAGGACTTGGATTGGCCATCGCATGTGAGTTCAAGCTTCGCGTCTTCATAGACAAGCTGGTTGTTTCTAAAGAGGCAAACCTTGATGCTCGGAACTTTATAGAAAGCGCCGGCGATGAAATATTTAGGAAGGGCGACTTCCTTCTCCAAGACCGGGATATTGTCATTCAAGACGTGGATCGTATAGGTCTTTGAAGTGACTTGGCCGACCATATCAACGGCCTCGTAATAAACGGTGAAATCTTCGACTTTATCAAGCCTAAAGCCATCTTCCACCAAGGTCTTTTCGTGGGAAGCGCTGCTATAGTAAGTGTTAAGCGTCGCTTCTCCGCAGTGGGAGACGATATCAATGCTGTGCTCTAAAGGAATATAGGTTCCAACTTGAGCTTCGCTGATATGGGTCGGAAGTTCGAATTCCGGCTTGGAAAGATTCTGAAGAACCGAGATTGATTTGACCAACTTGGCATTATTTCCGGCGTGGTCTTTGGTTTCATAGACGATCGAATAAAGACCGGCATTTTCCATGCGGAATTTATTGTTTTCGACCTTAACCTTCACGCGGTTATCCGGATCATCATAGTTTTGATAGACGTTAACATCGACTGGAAGTTCCAAGGAAATCTTGTCGTAAGCATAGGCCTCGGGGATCGGATATGTGTATCCAACGGCACCACTTGGGAGAGTGACGTCATTGACCAATTTAATTTCAGGGTCCTCATCGTCAACGAAGATGTTGCTCTTAAGTTCTTCACCGGTGACGCCGAAGATATCAGTGATAACGAAATTGGCTGTTGTGGACGAATAGGAATCGCAGCTGATGGACATAAGAACCCTATCACTTGTGAAACCACCCCAAACCTTTCTTACTTGGTTCGGGTCATCAAGATCGAGGATTTTGTCGCCGCTTCTACCTAAGTTGAAGCCAGTTCCAAAGGTTTCGTTGGTCGTGGCGTCGAAGCCAAAGCAGAACATGCAAGTATCAATTTTGTCGCTAGCGTAAGCAGGCTGAACGTAACCATCGAATGTGCATCCGGACCAAAGACCGTATTTGTCGTTGGTGTGGAGGCCTTGGCTCTGGTGAATGCCGGCGTAGACGTTGCAGGCGTCGCTCCTAGCGCACACGGAGGAGCTGTGGCTAACGCTTCCGTTGGAGTTGGTTTCGACGTGAGAATAGTAAATCATCTTCACGTAGTTATCCGGATTGTCGGGGTTAGTTAGCGTGAGAGTGATGGCGCTGAAATCGACGCTTCCAGGATTAGAAGGAACAACATAGAACTTCGTGAGCAAATTAGTGCTGACGAGATCCTTCATATAAACCGGTTTGGTGAAAGAGAGTGTATCGCCATAGGCAAGCTTAACGAAAGCGCCTGGTTTATCGGCGTTGATTCCGGCCTCTTTTGGATTTTCGAGGTATTCAACCGAAGAGACGGGGTTCCCGACTTTTAACTGGGGATAATCAACGAAGAAAGTTTCGACTTTATTGACGACTTCGCCATCGACGATCGCGGTATAGGTGACCGTGTATAAGCCAGACATGGTGAGCTCGATGACATCTCCCATCTTTTCGCTTCCGTCAGGATAGGTGGTGATTTTAGTGGCTTTATAAGCTTGGCCATCGGTATAAGTTACGTCAGGAAGAGTGATGGTTTCGCCAAGGTTTCCGTTGATGGCTTTTGCCTCGGACCATCCCTTCGTAACTTTTGTAGGCACTCCGCTTACATTAAAAGAACAGCCGGAAGTTAATAAGGAAACTCCGACTATCAAGGGGAAAAATATGTGTTTCTTCATATGGGTTCTCCTATCCTTTGATACCGCCCATGGTTAAATTGCCCATGAATTTATCTTTGAAGATGATAAAGAGGATAACAACCGGTAAGGCGCATAAGATGACGGTGGTCATAGCTAAGACTGGGTTGGACAAAGCGGCTCCAGCGGTGCCAAAGCTTAATTGCCACAAAGCAAAGCCGAGGGTCGGTCTATGGTTCAAATAGACCATTGGGGTCTGATAGTCATTCCAGAACTGGACGAATTCGATGATAAAGACAGTCAAGAAGACATTTTTGACGAGAGGAAAAGCGATCTTGAAGAGGACGCTCCAGTTGCCGGCTCCGTCAATACGAGCGGCTTCGAAATAATCTTTCGGCATGCTTTCGAATGTCGAATAGAAAACGAAGAAATATAAGCCGAGCATGTTGGCTTTTAATAACGAGGTTCCGATGACGTTATCGATGATGAGCGAATAATCGCCGACCACGAACTTCGAAACAAGCTCAAGCTCAGAGGATTGGCTTCCGACAAGCGGAACGATCATAGCCATCAAAACGGCGGTATAAACGACCTTGCCGGTTTTGAAGTTGAACCTAGCGCACGCATAAGCGGTGAGGCAAGGGATCAAAGTCTTCAAGAAAGCAGACAAAACGGAATAAAGTAAACTGTTCCTCAAAATATCAAAGAAGTTCTGTTTGGCTTCGCCTGGCAAACCATTTAACTGAAGCTTTTCGATAACTTCGGCAAAATGCAGTTCAAAATGAGGCGGCATCTTGTAATAGGCTCCACCACACTTATTGAAAATCTGTTTGTCGGTGGTTTGGAAGGCAACCATGAAGGCCCAAAAGATAAGGAAAGCCAAGAAAGCAGTATAAACAAGAAGGATCACCAAAATGAAAATGGAGGAAGCCGATAACTTGTTGTGGGAAAGGGATATTTTCTTACTCTTCAACATAATTATTTCTCCGATGGTCCGAAACGTTTAAGAAGTGCCCTTCCTCCGAAAACAAGAGGAATGGTAACGGCGGTAATCAAAATACCCAAAGCCGCCATGTTGTGATACATAACTGGGGCTCTTTCAACCGACTGCGGGGAAAGGAAGGCATCCTGAATGGAGTTATAAATGATATAGCCAAGCGGGGCGTTTCCTAATGTGGTAACAGCGGTGCTTGAGTAGAAGGTGAACAAGAAATACTGGTTGGTGAATATGGTTGCCATGCCAGTGATGATGAACGTAGATAAAGTCGGCCAAACGCCAGGGAGAACGATGTGCCAGAACTCCTGGAGGCGGTTAACGCCGTCAAGCCTTGCGGCCTCGACGACTTCGGTGGAGATTTCGCTCATCTTGTTGGAATAGATGAGAGTCGTTGTGCCAAAGTTCAAGAAGAGGTAGAAACCAATGACGACAACCCAGACATACTTAAATTCGCCCGATGTTATCGATACCGGGACCTCCACACCCAAGACATCATGCTGAAACACCAAAAGGTCATAAGCCGTAAATTTGGTGAAGATGATGATCAAAACGGTAGCGGAGATGATGGACGGTAAGAACAAGAGGAATCTGAACAGCTTTCCACCTTTGAACTTCTTGTAGATGTAATAAGCGAAAAGAAGGGCCAAAGGAATGGAAATGGCCGTGCAGACCAAGTAAAGAAGCAACGATAATCCAGCGCCCTTTAAGAATTCAGGGTTTTGGGAAACATATTCCAAATAAACGAACGGTCCACCGCTAGTCTCGCCAAAGTTGAAGGCGAGTCTGACGGTGTTGATGTTGACGTAAATGTAGAAGATGCAAAATTGAATTACCGGCCACGCCAAAAGGAGGAGTTGGAAACCCAAATCACTCTTTTTGCTGTCGCTAACTTTTCTTCTGACTCGCATTATTGCAATTTGCTCCAGATGGTGTCCTTGTAGTAGTGATACATCTTATTCATGTATGTGCCGGCGGTTTCGTTTGGATCAGTAGCGAAGTTCAAAGACGGCCAAGTCATGGTCTCTTTGGTGAAGTAACGCCTGGAAAGCTCAAACGAAGAAAGGGCATCGGTGAACTGACCGTTGTGGCTTTGCGGGAAGATCTTTTCGGATTCTTGGAAGTAATCCCAGAAGTGTTGACCGCATTTGGTCATCTTGGCTTTGCTTTCGGCACTAAGCTCGTATTTGAAGGACTTAACGGCAGAGGTCAAGACGCTGAATTCTTCATAAGCAGCGTCGGTATTGAGATACTGCATGAAGTCGGCGGCCAACTCAGTCTGATAGTCCTCAAGTCCGTTCTTAACGAACATGTAAGAGGTCAAAGAGCTGATGCTGGTGTTTTTGTTGTTGGTGGAGTGAACGTTTCTCGGAAGAGGCATCCAACCATAGTCGAGCTGGCTCTTCTCGTCTTGAGACAAGCCTTCGAAAACTTCGCTGGCTTCGGATTCCCACCAGTTACCTTCAAAAAGCATAGCGATTTGGGCGTTCGGCTTCTTGAAAGACGGAAGAACTCCGAATTGAGAGTTGATAAAAAGGCTCTGGGCATCGGTGTGCAACAAGGAATCATTCAAACGGTCATAAGCCCATTGTCCTTTGTTGTGGACGATGTTCTTGATGAAGTCGAAGGCGTAGTACTTAGAAGCGCTGCGCTGGATTTCATATCCATCATAGGCGTTTCCGACTTTACCCGGGTGAACGGTGACCATTTCGGTTTCGATGGATCCATCGGCGTTGAACTTAACGGTGCCGTTAGCATCATCGATCTTGGCGGCCTCGAAAGTGCCATCCATCAAATAGTTGGCTTTGTAATTTTCGTATCCGTCATAGTTGGCGATCATGGCGGAAGTTAAATCGGTTAAATAGTTCTGGGAGTTCTTGCCCATCCAAATAAGGGGAACAAGAGTTCTGCTATCGATATAGGAGCAGAGATCATAGAAATCCTCGTATGTGACCGGGAGTCCGTCATCTTCGGTGTTGTAGGCTCCATCCGGACCAGCACTTCTTTCCTCAGGGACGATGGTAAACCTTTCATCGCCTTCAAGGGATTCATATCCGTCGACAAAGTATAAACCGTTTTGGTCGAAGACTTTTTTGTTATAGACGACGCCAAAGGTTCCGACATAGTTCGGGAGGACGTAGTACTTGCCGTTATCTTTGAAGAAATCTTTCTGCTCTTCATACATCTTGCTCTCGATGGTCTTTTCCGTTTCGTACGGATTAGGATTCGTGACGTATTTGGTGATATCGGCGCACATGTTGTCGGCCATGAGGTCCTTATAGACCAAGCCTTCGAAGCAAATCAACTCGTAATTGCTATTCTTCAAAACAGCGTTGTTCGGCCTTTGCTTTTCTTCTTGAACAATAATCTCAAGACCAGTTTTGCCTGGCTGGAAGGAACGATCTTTATACATTTCCTCATAACGTCTAGCGGCGTTCTCGAGCCATTTCTTTCCATAACCGCCTTGGTAGTTCAAAACGTAAAGCTGGGTTTTGGTGGTATCGATGTCGGATTTTCCGCAGCTGGCCAAAGTTGTGGCTCCGGCGGTAACGAAGACCATCGCTCCAGCAACGGTCAATGCCTTTTTCATGTTCATGGTAAGAACCTCCTAAATAATTAGTCTTTCAAATACGCCCTCGAATCTTCCCAATATTGTTTGGATTCGACAGGAGCGTCATCAAGCGCCCAGAACTGAGTCATCATTCTTTCTTTGACTGGCTTTTCGGCGCTTTCCTTCAAATAATTCCTGAATTCTTCGATTGTGGTTTCGCCTTCAGGATTGAAGTCTTTCGAATTTAGATAATCGATGATGAAGTGGGCCATGTTGTTGGCACTGCTTTCGTTTTCATCTAGGCCCAAGAGGTTGAACCCAGTCACAAGCAACTTTCCTTCACCAACCTTGAGAGAGAACAAGTATGAGTAATCTCTTAAGGTGCGATCCGGCATCGGCTCCGGTAGGTTGAACGAGCCTTTGTAGGCGTCGAACCTATCGCGGTTGCACTTATCAATCCCGGAAATAAGATTCGTACTTTTCCAGGGCTGATTATCTAAGATAATCTTATCACTGTCCTCGGAAAGCGAACAATACGCGCACCCAAGGACGGGATTATTGAAACCATATTTAGTAAGTTTTGAAATATCGATAATTCCGCCGAAATTCGTGCCTCTATCCCAGATGACAGGCTTGAATCTATTCCACGAAGCCTTGAAAGCATACTTCGGGGCTTTCATGTCTTTATGGAGGACGTGTCTTGTGTAATCGCTTCTATAAACAAGGCAAACGTTCTTTCCTTCACCTAAAGCGGATAAGCATTTTTCGATGTCATCGGTAACAACGACATCGCCTTTTTCGTAGTTCACGAATTCTTCGTAAGAAATCTCTTCCCTTCTTGGGTAAACATAGAGGGAATATCTATTCGAACAAATCTTGTTTCCTTTGGAAAGGAGAGTTAATTCAAGGGTGGCTTCTTTCTGAATATCAGTAGGCGGAAGAACTTCTTTTATCTCGTAAATCTGATAATGATCGTGCTTGCTCACATCGATGTCTTTGACGATTTTTTCGATAACCGTATCCCCTACTTTCAAACGATACCTGAGGTCGCACGAAGAAAGGTTGAGCTCATCGAAACGAGAAATCGTGACCGGCAAAGAAATTGTGTCGCCGGCGTAATAATTGTATTTATTGACCAACGCCGTGATGATGATATCCCCGTTAAACGTCTTAAATTGCTCAGGAGTCAAATAATTGACATCATCAAAACAATCAACGACTCCATTGGAGTTTTCATATACATCCGTATCGGCGAACTGAAGGAAATGGAAACCACCAAGAAGGGTGCTGTTTCTCATGGCTTCGTAGGCTATTTTCCAACACATCAACTGCCACAACTTACTGGCGTGATACATCTCTTCGTAGCGATCTTCATACCCTTTTTCTTTGATGAGGTTAAGCTCGCTATCTATCCACCACGGGACGTTTTTCTCGTTAGCGACGAATTTTTCCTTCAAGGATTTGAAATCCCTTAAGGCCGTGTAATGACATACCTCGTGGGCAAGAAGAGGAACATCGAATTTGATTTCTTTTCCTTTGTTGAAGTCGCCAAGCATCAAATTCTTGGTGTCATCGTACATGCCGGCATGTTTTCCAAACGGGAAGAAATATGAAAGGTGCTGAACATCGATATCGACAATTGGACGTCCGTTTTCTCCCCAAGCGCAGGTATCAAGATAAAGCCTAGTTGGGTCTTTGCGTTTTATTTCCTTTCCAATTTCGGTAACGATGCTATTGTCGGAAAGGTTTCTGATTTCATTGCCTAAGCAATAAACGAGCAAAGACGGGTGGTTAAATAACCTATTTATCGTATCGGAAATGAACTCCTCGGAGATGAAGTCATTGCGAGTATGAATCATTTCCTCGAGGTTGTTATACAAATCGTGAGGAGGCCTCATCTCAATGTGGACAAGCAGGCCTTCTTCATCGGCGACTTTAAAGAATGTGTCGCTTGGGATTTGGGAATGAAATCTAACTAAGTTAAAACCAAAGGCTTTAGCCTGCTTGATGTTCTTCCTATAAAACTCTTCCTCGGAGATATTAAGGTTATTGCTATGTTCGTGCGCGGTCGCACCCCTAATGTATCCTTTAACGAATATCGGGGTGTCGTTTATGCAAATGTATTTTCCGTTCGTCGAGATCTTCCTAATGGCAAAAGTGTCTTCCACCACTTCTTCCTGCTCGCCTTTTAAAACCAACTTATAGGTATAAAGGTTTGGATGATTTACGCTCCAAAGTTTTGGCTCATTTATTTTGGCCGAGATTTCGGTTTTCGAAGCCTCAACGTCTTTCGAACACGAAAACACATTAGACCCACCATCAAAGATATCTAAGGTGAGGGATTTTATGGTCTTAGCGGACTCGATTTCGAACTCAACAAGACCGGACAAGTCGTTCGAAATAATCCTTATGACAGTATTTGAATCAGTAATCATTTTCTTACTTTCTCAAAAACTTGACCGGGATGAAGTATTGTTTGCCCCTAGGCTTAACGGTGATCTTTAGTAAAACGGTTTCGGCGGTAGCGGTCGGTTCATTGATTTCGATATCGAAAGAAATACACTCCGAATAAGCCATGACGGACATTGGGGTCCAGCAAGGCAAGAAGACTTCTTTTTTATCTTCCCTGCAAGTCATTCCTTTCGGCAAAATGACCTCAACCTTAGCTTCATGGTTTTCATTGCCATAAGCCTTGATGTTATTAGTGAACATGACTTCCAAAGTCTTGGTGTCGCCAGCTTTGCAATACACGCCATCTTTATAAGTGACGATTGTGGTCAAAGGTCCGGTTCTAGTTTTGAAAGTATTGGCTTTGAGAGAATAACGGAGGGCACGGATGCTATCCCTTTCATCGTCTTTTGCGAATTCTTTTAAGAAAGACGTTCTTTCTTCTTCGCTTATCTCGGTTTCACCATCGACGATTTCGACTTTATCTTTGTTGGCGTATAAGCAATACGGGGCTTGGGCGCTGATCCTATTAACAAGATCAGTGATCGTGTTGGCAAATCTAAATGAAATTCCCCTATTGATGGAGCAGGTGATGATCCTATCTCCGATATATTCCTTCCAGTCTTCCGGAATCTTATCGGCACCGAGGATAATTCCCAAAATGGAACCAACGGTCGCGGCTGTGCAGTCGGTATCGTCGCCACAATTAACTGCGGTGATCATTGATTTCTTGAAATCGCCCTTTCCATATAAAAGTCCAATGACAACAAAAGCAATGTTATTGGGAGCTTGGAACCAGCCATCGCCAATATCTTTATTAAGTTCCACTACTTCGTTTCTGACGGTCGCATAATCTTTGCCGGCGTAGAACTCTTTTCTAACCAAAGCAATCGTCGAGTGAAGTCTGGAGTCAGGATCGATTTTCGCTAAACCGATATCGATCAACTTTTCGATGTCACTTTCAAAGTACGCGGCACTTTCTAAAGCGGCAACAAAGGCGGCAGCGGCCGTTCCTTCACCAACCCCATGATCAACTATGGCATCTTCGATGGCGTACTTAACCGCTGTATCAATCGCACCAGGGCATAAGGAAGCCCAGATTTCGGTTCTTATCCAAGCACCATTTGAATGCTTCCAAACATTGTTTTCCATATCACCGGCAACGCTTGGCATGATGCCTCTACCCATGTTGGTCTTGCAAATTCCATATTCGTTCCAGTATGGAGTAATGAAGCTTTGCCAGTATTGTCCGAGGGTTTCGCTATCGATATGTTGCGGGCCTTCGTCTTCGACGGCCTGAAGCCACACCAACTGGAGATCTAAGTCATCGTTTGGGAGTGGTTCTCCTTTAGAAGTGATGAAACCTTTGACGTCGAGCATCTCGCGCCTTCCTTCGTAAGGTCCACCGATTGTTCCACCGATATTTTTACCGATGAAGCATCCTTTTAATTTGTTCAAATAGGATTCTTTGTTTAATTTCATACAAAAACCTCCAGCGTGTCCGCTAGTTCAATAATAATATAAATAAATTTATATTAAGGTAAATATCATTTTCGACGAAAGTAAAAAGATAAAACCCTTCTTTTTGAAAACAGGATGAAAAAAGACCGAAGCTCCAATGGCCTCGGCCTTTTGATCATTTAGTAAAGATTAAGCAGCGACGTCGGTGTAATTGATCGTCATTCCAGGATTAACGGTTCCACTGGTCTTTCCGGCAATAACGGAAAGGGTAGTAGCGTGCGGGGTGTTCCAAACAAAGTGGTTGAACCTGGTGGCTTCGGTCAAGTAGTTAGCCGGCATCAAGGAGACGGTGGCTCCTTCCGGATATTCACCCCTGATGGTGACGGTGTAGTTCTGGAAGGCGACGGTGTTAAGACCGCTGGCGGACAAGATTCCAGTTCTTGCGGTGTTGCTACCGACGGCTTTGACATTGATATCAACGTTGGCAAACCTAATGTAGCCAGTAGCTCCGCCAACTCCCATGATACCCACGCCGATAAGAGGAGTATCGTAGCCAGTGTAGTTGTCGTTATAGATGTTCATATTCATGATAACGGCAGCCCCTTGGATGGTTCCGAAGATGCCTTTGCTAGCTGTGTAGGCATTGCCTTTGATGACGTGGCCACGTCCATCGAAGACACCGTAGAAGCCATTAGCGGTTGTTGACCAACCGGAGACGTTGGTGGTTTGTCCGATTCCGGTGGCACTGTAGTCAACGACGACATCGTTAGTCATCGCAAAATATCCATAAACCTTTTTACCGAGGTTGCAACCCCTGATAAGAGCCATATCGGCAGCGGTAGAAATGTAGCTGGTAACAACAGTGACCTTAACGGCGTAATTGCCAGTGGAGGTTGTGACCAACAAGACGTTTTCGCCGTGCTGTTCAGCGTTGGTTACAAAAGCCTCAGGTAAGGCAATGGCGGTTGGATCGGCTCCGAGATCATACTCGGTTCCAGCCCTATCGACCAATTTCATGGCAGTGATATCGCCGGTAACTTCGGCCGGCATGGTAATAGCCTGAGCGGCAGTCTTTGCAACGATGTCCCTGCGGCCGGAAGCGATGGTGTATCCATTCGGGATGTAAACGAGGCCGGCAGTGTTGGTGATCTTTGTTCCACCACCATCAACGGTATACCACATAGTTGGTTTGGTGTCGTTTTGGACGGTGACGTTGATAAAGGTGTCATTTGCGGCGTTGGTGTTACCACCGAAAATGTTGGAAACGGTCTGACCGGCTCCGAACGAAATGTCGATGTCCTCGAACAAGTTGTTGGCAGAGAACCTAGCGACAAAACGTCCGTATGAAGCGTTATCTGTGCCGACGGTCGGAATAGTGACCTTGATGTTTTTGAAGATAGAGTCATTAGCCTGACCGGTTACTAATCCTGCGGCATAACTCGGACAGCTAGATGTGATGCTAACGTTCTTGATCGTGGCACCGTTGACGAGCCCGAATAAACCGCCGTTATAAGCACCAGGAACGCTGGTCGCGTCCATAGAATGTCCACGGCCATCGAATTCGCCGACAAAGCCGGCATTATAGAGAGCGGATGTGTAGTTTTCGTTGTTGATGTTTTGATTGATGGTAATGTCACTGCCCAAAACATAATAACCTTCGACTTTTTCATCGGCGGTATAAGCACCGGAGTGTTGGAAAGTCGCTTTAAATTCGGTCCAATTGTTGATGACTTTGGTGACAACCATTGTGTCGACGTAGTAATAAGGATTCGTGTCACTGTCGTTGACATTCTTCCAAATCATCGTCTTGGATTTTCCGAGTTCCGGAAGAGTTCCAGAGTACCACCAGCCAGCGCCGGCGAGTTCCGGAGTTTCGCTGTGGTAACGATTTCCGCCAACCAAGAAGGCTGAGCGATATTCGCCTTTTAACGGGATGATATAACGAGGATCATTGGCCTCGAATCCGGAAAAGTCATAAGTAGTAGCTTCTTGAATGGTAGCACCTGCAGGAGCGGTGAATTGGTAGCCTTCTCCACCACAGCTGACCCAGTATTCCCTGACTCCGTTTTCAGAGCCGTTTACTGTTCCAGGAAGAGCTTGTTTGTAGTGTTTCCAAGTAGCTCCGTCATTGGCGAACAAACGTCCACCGGCAGCGGCGCCAACACCAACCGCAGCAACAGAGGCGACGGCTAGGATGGAAAAGCAAGACAAAGCAAACACAACACGAGTTTTCTTGTTCATACAATCTCCTTTTTTGTGTGTAGTTTTTGACATTATATAGCGTAATGTGCGCACGAAGAAAGCGACGAAATGAAATAGTAGAAAAGAAAAGAAAAATGGTGAAATACCCCATGAAAGTGCTTTTATTTGCAAAAATCACGCGTTTTTGGTTAATAATATGAATTCATTTTGAAATATTTTTGAGACGCTTTTTTGCGAGCAGAACGAAAAAAGACCGAGGGCAAATCCTCGGTCTTTCGTTCATCTAGTAAAGATTAAGCGGCGTAGACGCAGGTTCCGGTGATGGTTAGTCCCGGGAAGGTCGTGCTGACGGTCTTGGTGTAACTGGACTGGTAGACGCAGTAGTATTCGCCGCAATTGAAGGTGGAGTCAGTGAAGGTCGCGTTGACGCAAGAAGAGTGGGTTCCGAGCAAGGTGATGACCTTCAGCGTGGTCCCGCCGTCGAAGTTGCAGTTCTTGAACGTGCAGGTATGGCAGACCCTGGAATTGATCCAGCCATAGGCTTGCTTGGCGAGGTCGAAGGAAGAGACGAGGGAAGCAAACTGGGTATCCCTGCCGGCTTTGGCGGTCATCTTGACGTTGACGTTCTCGAGGATTGTCCTCGTCATGTCGATGCTGAAGACGCTTTGGCTCTGATCGATGCCGCCATAGGACCAAGCGTCGTCGACGTTGAGATTCTTGATGGTTGCGTCGGTCAATTCGCCGAAGATACCAAAGGTCCTCGACTTGGACGTTATCTTATGGCCTGCGCCGTCAAAGGTGCCGGAGAACGTGTTGTACATGACGCTACCAGACTTGAAATCGGTGTAGTTGCTGTTGAGGTCGAGGTCAGCGCCAAGCATGTAATAGCCGTAGACGGTCTTCTTAGTTCCGTCGACGTGGGTCAAGGCGGAGAGCTCAGCGTTAGTGGAGATAACACCCGTGACGATGGTGACAGGGATTAACAATTTGCCAGCTCCTGCATAGTTTTCGACAGTAGCGACAATTTCGGTTTCACCATGGAGTAAAAGATTGTTCTTAACGTCGTCAGGAATGGTAACGCTAGCTAAGGAATCGCCGACTTTAACATCCTCTCCACCACACTTCATTGTGACTGAGGTGACGGTAACACCTTCATATTTCGCAGGTAGGGTGATAGAAACTGGACCAGTTGAGGCGGCGGAGATCACCGTGCTTTCCATTTCGACCTTTTCGTATGCGATTCTATTAATGGTTAAGCCTTCGGCTTCCGTGATGACATCGCCAGTGTTGGTGAAATAAAGTTCGGTGACATCGATGCAGGTCAAAACGGAATTCGCAAATGTGTTGGTCGCGCTGCTGTTGCCAGAGTGGCAGAGCAAAGAAGGAACAACGTATCCGTCGAAATCGAAGTCGCAATCAGCGAAGGAGCATCCTTGGACACCGCCATTATTGAAGAGATATCCGTAATCTGTAACCGGGGTGAACTCGACGTCTTTTGTAGCGCTATTAACGGCAAGGACCTTGAATGTGAGATTCTCGAAAGTGCTCTGATTCGCCTTCTGTGTCAAAAGGCAGTTTTTAAGAGCGGTACGATTCCAGAGCTCATTGCAGAAAGTGATGTTCTTTAACGTCGCATTCTTCAAAACATAGAACTGGCCATACGTGCCTTGATTGAGAGTAACTTTGTGGCCATCTCCATCAACGGTTCCGGAGAAGAGCGCCTTATCCCAACCCTGGATGTATTCAGGATTTTTATTAGCGGGGATAACGATATCGTCAGTCAAAAGATAATATCCTTCGACTGTCGTTCCGGTGGCGGAAGGCAACATAGCCTTCCATTCGGCGGCGTTAGAAATGGTCTTCGTGACAACGACGACCGGAACTTCGATAACGTGGGTTCCAGCCGGAATCTCATCGCTAATTTCGCCATGGGAAACGGTGACTGAGACCTTCGTTTTTCCGAAGATGTTATTATCCGAGAAAGAAGCGGTCGGAACGGTTAAAGAGGTGCCTAAGTCGATTACATCACCAGAGCTAGTTTTGGTGGTGACTTTTTCGATTGTCATATCGGTGTATGGGGCGGTTCCGTAATCGGTTCCGCTTAAATCCAAAGTCGCGGTCTCTTCGGTGAGCAAAACGGTTGTGGAATTACTCGGAAGTTTATTGAACTTCTTTACGTTCTCCGGTTTGCACATGCATCCGACGAAGTCGTAGTCGCTTCTAGAGGTATCCCAAAGAAGTTCGTTATGGGTGATGGTTAATTTGACCGGATCGACCGTGGCTTTAACGTATTCTTCGGTCGGCATGGATTCGGCTTTGATGTAATAAACGGATTCGGTTTCGCCGTCTCTTACGCTGAAGACCGTATCATTCGGCATATCGGAACGCTTGGTGTATGTGCCGTCGATCGTATCGGAGAAATACAAAGTAACATTCTCTCCGCTGGTGGCGCTGATGGTTCCGTTTTCCAACATTTCATCGAAGGCGGTGATTTGATATCCGCAGTGGGCCGCCATATCGGCTAACCCCGTAATAGCGTTATCTTTCTTTCCGACCCTAACGGCAACCTGAACGGTATAAGCGTTGGAGCTAAGGGTGACGTTTACGGAAGCTTCTTTGCTATCGGCAACCGTAAAGCTATTAGCTCCCTCGGTCGGGTATTTGACTTCGACATTGGCTTTTTCGGTGGCGGTTAATTCGGCTCCGTCACAATATTCGCATCCCCATAAGAGTTTGGTGCTCTCCAAGTCGAACTTATCGCCGATTTTGTAATTTGTGGTCTCGGCGATGGCGTTTAAAACCTTCGCCCCTTTGTGGGTATTAGGATCTAGTTCCAAAGGAAGGGGGGCGTCGATTTGTTTTTTCTCTGCATCAAAAAGAAGGTCGCATCCTTCGCAAGAGTAGTAGAAATCCGTTCCGGCATCGTGGCAGTTAGAAGGAACCTCAGGGTGAGCCACATACGTGTGCTCATGAGCGGTTCCACCACAAGAGAACAAAAGACTAGCTAGCGACAAAGAACCAACGACGCTGATGAGTGCTGTTTGTTTTTTCATATAAAACCTCTTTATTAATTTAATTATATAAGCGACTACTCAAGGCAAGAATCAAAGACCAAGTTCTTCAATGAGCTTGATGACCAAGAAATTCCAGCTTTGGAATCCAGGGCCACGGACGCCTTTTCCGGTCTCTGAATCGTAATATTCGTGGAACTGTCCGTTTTCCAATACGTCTTTTCCAAGAAGCTTAATAGTCTTGACGGCTATGTCTTTAGCCAAGTCGTCGTAGCCGTAATTTTTAAGGGCCACATATGTGAAATAATTGGCATTTATCCAAATAGGACCGAGCCAACAAGACGGGTTTCCGGTATCAAAGATTCCGAACATCTTCTCGTTTTTGGCGACGCTACGAATTCCGTATTCGCTATAAAGACCTTCTTCGTTCAGATACCTTTTGACGACTCTATCAGCCTCTTCTTTGGTGGCGATTTTTGCCCACAAAGGAAGCAAGCCGGCCCAAGTCGTGATCTTTATCGGAAGCGAGTGCCAGAACCTTGGATGGCCTTTATGAAGCCAAACCTCAGGGTCGACCTTTCTAAGCGATAAATCGGCTGAGTAATAGAAGCCGTCAACCTTGTCGAAACATTCATTTTCGATAGCCTCTTTCAAGGATTCGCTCTTCTTGAAATATTCTTCGGCTTCTTTTCTTCCGAGTTTCTCAGCGATTTTTGCGACAGAAAGTAGCTCCATATACATAAGGGAATTCAAATATATGGCGCCGGTGCTCTTGTTCGGCCTATAGAAAACTGTCGGGTCGTTATCGAATCCGATTCCCAAATCGTCAATCCAATAGAACAAGCCGGTCTCTTCGTCTTTTTGGTTTTTCTCGTAGAAAGAGATGAAACGAAGCAAATCGTCGAACTTATCGGCAATCCAATTGTAGTCGTTATACCTTTCAGAAATCTCTAAAGCATGTATGGCGAGGCATGGCTTATGGATATTGCTTTGATACTTGTCATCAATATCAAAAAGCCAAGAAGGAGAATCTTGGACGAGAATCGGTATCCTTCCGTCTTCGCATATGGCGTTTAAGAAATCCAAAACGCAGCCTTTTTGATACTTTTCGATGTCTTTGTCGTCAACGCTCATCAAAGCGTAGCCGGTCAACCAACTGTCCCAATCCCAAAGTTGGTGCCTATATCCGGCTCCCGGGACAAGGAAATGGTAAGGAAGCCTATCCACGGGTTCCCTGAAATTGTTTCGATAGCTTTCGCCAACGTATTTTTTGATGGCGTCTACGTAAACTTTGATGTCTTCCATGTTATTTCCCTCTATGTTTTTCTAAGAAATTGATAACCATGTCCCAATCCCTTTGCTCAATGCAATGGACTCCGGTTTTGTAATGGTATCCGATGTTGCCTTCATTATAAGAAACGTCGGTCGTTATTTCTTCGGGGGCTATCAAGCCTTTAACGCCGTATTCTTCATAGAATTCGGTGGCTTTCCTACAAGCCTCAAGCTCGTTTTTCGGGCAAGCCCAAGCGTCTTCGGTTGCGCTTAAGACGTATGCGTACCTAGGCGCGATGCAGCCAATCAACTGATGTTGGTCGAACGGAAGATCTTCTTCGTGTCCGGCATATTTGTAATAGTTATGGCAGAACCAATATGGGAAATGGAAGGTGATGTCTTTGATGGTTTCGCCGGTGTTGTTTCTAGCAAGAGCTGCGCCGGAATTTCCGCTACAAGAAGAAACGGCCATGATGAACCTTTCGTCTTGAGCTGCGGTTAGAAGGGCGGTTTTGCCACCACGTGAGTGGCCAATGACGACGACGTTATTCAAATCGATCGTCTCAGGCATAGTGTAGAGGTAATCGAGCGCTTTGCGGCAAGCCCAGCTCCAAGCTTGGAGGGTTCCCCAATCGCTATCTCCCCTATCGAGCGTCATCGCATCGAAAATGGACGGCCTCTTCGAATTCTTTTCGTCAGGCGCAACTTCTCTTGTCGCCACAAGCATAACGCCATAGCCCTTTCCAACAACATAATCTAGCGGGCAATAACGATAAAAAGTCTGGTATTTGCCAACCAAGTCTTTGTCCGCTAAATTCTCGGCGTATTCATGCATGACGAATATGAACGTCTTCACGTTCTTTTTGCCTTCAGGAAGATATAGATAGGTTCTCATCTTATATCCCTGATAGGACATGATGACCTTCTGGATGTGAATATTGTTGATTACTTTTTCTTCTTCAACGGAGTAATCGAGTGGCTTTTCGCACTCTTTTGGAAGAAAGCCATATTCTTCCTTAAGAATCAAATCGAGTGTCTCTTGTCTGTTAAATTTCATAATTATGCAACCAATGTAGATGTAATCGTGGATAGGGTGGCCTCAGTCACGCCGATGGATTTTAAGTAGGAAGTCGTCTGCTCCTGAAGGGTGTTTCCTTCGTAGCCAGCCAAATATTTCTCATAACCCGTGATGGCCCCGATGGAGCAAGAATTGCCGGCAGAGAAATTCGTGAACAAATAATCCCTATGGAGATCAACTGCGTTCATGCCTAAGTAGGCCCCCAACAAGAAGGCGATGGCGCCAGTCCTGTCTCTTCCTCTTGTGCAGTGGAATACGGCTGGGTAATTGCTGGTATCTCCCAAAGAATTGAATACTGTCTTAATGGAATTCTTGTTTTCCTCGTTATCGATTAGGTTATTGATACCTTCCCATTTCATAACGGCACTGACCTTGTTAAGACCCGGAACGTTCGGGGAACCATTCAAATCAAGCTCCGTTTTGATTTTTAGCTCATTTAGAATGCAATCTTTCGTTGCTTGGGCTATCGTTCCGACGTTCCCATCGTAATAGCCAAAAGCGGCAGAGCGGTATACAAGGCCCTGTTTTATCTTTTTGCCGTTATTCAAAACATAATTACCCATGTCTCTCCAATTCGAAGTATTTGGGACGTAAAGGTTTCTAACAACTGTGTTTTTAGTGCTGAAATTAAAAACCGGCGTAGCGAAAGTCATCGTCGACCCGGTGGCTTTTACATACCAATAGTAGTTGGTGCCAAGCTTAAGGTTATAAACATCCAAGCTCTTTTCCGTGGATTGATAGGACACGCTATCGCTAAAAGAGGAAGTTTCTGATAAAACGACCGTATACGTGCTGCACGTTTCGGCAAATTTAACATCGCTCCAATCTAGCGTTACGGCTTTAGGTTTGCAGAGTTCTTCTCCGCTATAGCCATGGGCGTACATTCCAATTTTCGAAGGATCATCCTCAATGTAGCTTTTCTGCAAATCAGTATGCAGTTCAATGTTTTTGCCTGGACGCTCAAAAGATCCTTGTCCGGATTCTCCGGCGCCATCTTCGTAACCATCGATGTAGCCGTCATCGTATCCGATTTCTTTTCCGTTGCTAAAACCGCTGTTATAGCCCTCTTGATATCCGGTGTTGTACCCTTCGGCCAATCCATCGTTCATTCCGTCGTTATGTCCGGCTGAATATCCGTCTTGGAACCCGTTTTCGTAATCAAGGGAGGAGCCTTTTCCGCCACAGCTGGCCAAAACCAAGCTAAGCGTAATAATCCCATAGGCCATGAGCTTTTTTCTTGTGTTCATAGATCCACCTCTCACAAATGTTTTGTTTCGCGAATTTTAGTTTTGACGCGAAGTTCAAACATAAAATGATGTTTGGTTTATTCTAACACTCATAAGAGGCAATTCATTTGATTAGAAAACATGAGTGCTCTTATATATGCAATTAGTAGAAAATGACAACAAATACATTTTTAGATGTTCTATAGTTTAGTTCGCGGTAAAAAGCCATGGAAAAAGCAAGTTCAAGAATCAAGATACTAAAAGATATCGCCTACATAGTTTTAGCAGCAATCGCCGGAGCGGTCGCCATCCATATTTTTGCGAAAAACGCCAACTTCGCCCCTGCTGGATGCGACGGCATCGCCCAAATGCTTTCAGAAGCGACGAATCTTTCCTTCTATATTTGGTCATTGATCATTAATTTGCCGTTAATTGTTGTCGGCTACATTTTCTTAAAGAAAAAATACGTTCTCTACACTTTGCTCTACATTGGATTAAACGCATTGGCCGTCTTCATTTTAGAAACTACAAACTGCCCATCCATCCCCGTCGTTATCACAGTTGGATCTGAAACGATCACAGACACCGGAATGAGATTTGTATGCACAATATTCACCGGACTTCTTTTAGGCTTAAGAACGGGATTCATGCTGAAAATCGGAGCTTCATCCGGTGGTGTAGATATCCCAGCCTGCATAATCGGCAAAAAGATGAAGGGATTTAACGTGGAAGTCATCATAACGGGCTTCAGCCTCGTTATCATCGGATCTTCCTATTTCCTCTATCACGATTTCATCTCGATACTTCTTTCCATCATCGAGATGTTGGTTCTAACCTTATCTGCCGCCTACGCCCAAAAGGATTTAAGGCACGCCGTCGAATGCAAAATAATCACAAAACACCCCGATGAAGTTAAACAAATCATCATGAATAAATTTAGACACGGGGTCACTATTGTCGAAGCAAAAGGTGGATGGACAGACAAAGAAAGCGAGATCCTCTTCACCGTTATCGGCATAAGAGAACTCTCGGCTTTCTTAAATCTTATTGCAACAATCCCCGATACGTTCACGTATTACAACGAGATCGATGGCCTTTTAGGCAATTTCAGGTGGAGAAGAGAAGACGTCGCTAAATAACGTCTATACGTTAACCCTTATATACAGCGGAATCGTCATTAAAAAACGCTTCGCCATTGGTTAAATAATCAATGTCTTTTCTATTGGCGAGTTTCTTGAAGATAGTTTCAAGTTTGTCCCATTCTTTATAACCTTCTGGTTCATATGAATGGCCCCAAATATAAAGAATGGCCTTCTTATCGGTTTTTAGGTTGAGGAACTCATCGACGATGTCTTCTAAATCCTCATCGCGATAATAAGCGCTTGGGCGATACTCAAGCAAATCTCCTTCGGCGCCAAATCCTTTAGAAGAATGGGTGCCTCTAGCAAATTTTATGCCGTATTTTTTAAGCACTTCGATAACCTCTTCGCTATAAGTTCCGTAGGGGTAGGCAAAACACGGGACATTAGAGAGGCCAAATATGCTCTTAATATTTTCGATATCCTCTCTAATTTCGGTTTCCATTTCATGAACGGTAAGGGTCTCTAACCGTGGATGCGTTAAAGAATGAGAGGCAATTTCGTGCCCAACATAAATTTTCTTCATCTCCTCAGGGAAGAGACGATGCACCTCAATCGGCTCTGGTCCTCTAGCGAACTCGTGAGAACGATAAATGAGGCCAGTATTGATGTTGAATGTGCATTTTAGGTTGTACTTATTCAAAAGCTCGACGAGTTTAGCGTCATATTGGATGCCGTCATCGAAAGAAAAAGTGACTATTTTGTTATTCATATTTTATTTAAAAATCTTTTTTAGGATCGCGCTGACCTTGAGGGCCATGAAATAGAAACCAAGATCATTTGGATGGCATCCGTCAACGGAACATTCGTGATTAAGTTTGTTCGGGTAAATTTTCGATCCATCAATGAAATAGACATTTTTGTCGCCTCTAGCAACGGCGTTCAAATACGTTTCCTTAACCACGTTAAGGCGTTTTCTAAGGCCTTTGGGGTCGTAATGATAGCTTGGCGCGCTCATAAAAATGACTGGAGTGGTCGGATGGGATTTGCGGAATTCCAAGAAGAAGGGCTCATGGGTGCTCTTCAAATATTCCGGCGTTGGGGTGTTGTGATCATAATCCATCACGAAGACACTGCACTCCAACGTGGAAATGTATTTGGCCATTTCCAATTCGCCTTTGCAGCTTCCGGAGAAGCCGAAGTTAACGAAATCGACAGGAATCCATTTAGCAACTAACCCCTGATAGGAATGGTCGCTACGAGAAGCGCATCCGCCTTGGGTGATGGAGCTGCCATAATAAATAATCGGCTTAACATCCATATAAGGATTGAATGGGTTTATTTCAGCGCCCTTATCAATTTCAAGGGTCAGAGATTTGACCCTGTTATAAAGCGGGAAATGGAGAACGTAATTCCTGACTTTATTTCCTTTTTGCTTCGGAGCAACCGATGAATAGCCGTTCGCGGAATCGAAGCTAAAGGAAAAAGAGTGAATGTGGGTTTCTTTCCCTTTGATCATTTCGCAAAGGGAGAAACCGGCCTGTGCCATCATCGGCATGTGATGCATTTTATCTAGCGAATCATAAGTGACGTGGATGGCCAAATTCTTTGAATTGGTCGAAAAAGAAATACGGCCTCCGGCGGTATGCTGATGAAGATATTTAACGCCGTCATTTAGCTTATCGGCCACTTCAAAAGGAAGCCTATAAAACCCTTTTTCTTCGCTATAAAGAAGCCCGTGAAGCATTACGCTTTCAGATGGGACTGGTATGAATTTTCCCTTAAACGAAGGCGTAATCGTCGCAAAGTTTTTATCAATCTTAGATATTTCCATAGTTATCTCCTGCCGAGTCAATAAATCTTCCCTTCTTTGATGATTTCGTCAATTGTTTTCATCAATCTTTTGGCAAAGAAATAGAAACCGAGGTCGGTGGGATGACACCCGTCAACCGTGCAATGGTCTCTTAAGGCATTCGGATAAATTGTTTTTCCGTCGATGAAATAGACGTTCTTATCGCCTCTAGCGAGGGCTTTTTTGTAGGTTTCTTCAATCACATCGCGCCTCGCCTTGGTGTCGTTAAATTGAATGGTAGGCATCGAAATCATGATTACAGGAGTAGTAGGATGGGACTTGCGAAACTCAAGAAAGAACGGTTCATGAGTTTGCTTTAAATGCTCGGTATTGGGGGCGTTATGGTCATAATCATAAACAAACAACGAGCAATCAAGGCTAGCTAGATACTTAGCCATTGGCTCTTCTCCTTTTGCTTGCCCAGTCATACCCATATTTATGAAATCAACGCCATAATGTTCACAGATAAAATTTTGATAAGAATTGTCCGATCTAGAAGCGCATCCACCTTGGGTGATGGAACTCCCATAATACAAGAACGGCGGAACATCTTTATAGTAACGCTCTACTTTGGCAACCTTGGCACCTTTATCAAGAATCAAGTCAATCGAACTAACGCGGTTATAAAGGGGAAAATACAAGATGTAGGTCCTCATCCCCCTTTTCGAAATATGAGGGGAAACCGCTCTAAATCCGTCGTTATTTCCAAAATCCGGAGCCATCGTGGCAATGTATTCTTCTTTATTCCCGACTTTTTCTTTCAAGACGAAGCCGGCTTGTCCGGTGATGGCCATATGGGGCATACCGTCCAATGATTTCCATTTGACGTTTATGCCGATGCACTTCGAATTAGTCGAAAAAATAAGTCTTCCGCCAGCGGTGAAATACATGTGGTATTCAAGGGCTTCTCTTGTCGCATGGGCCACTTCCCACGGAAGGCGATAAAAGCCATTTTCTTGGTTAAACATAAGCCCATACAAACTCATGAAAGAGGAGGGATAAAAATAAACATCATATTGTTTTCTTAATTCTTGGCGTTCCTTGAAATTTTCATCCAATTCTTCGATCTTCATAAATAATCCCCGTTTTTAGAAATTATATATCCGCCTTAAGGCGAACATATTGACACATAATGCTTAGATATTGACTTATAGAAGTGTTTTTACGAAGGAATAAGAGTCACGATAATCGCTCAATTTTCCATCGACCCAGCTACCTCTTCTTTCGAAGGTATATGGTCCGACAGCGATCGATTCTTCTTCAGAAGAATGGAACGGGCCCAAAAGGTTTCGATTCGACACGATCAATGCAAGCCTAACAACGTTCTTTCCTTTTTTGACAAAGTTAGAAATATCGATTTCTTCGTCGAACATCATCGTTTTCACATGCTTATCGTTGATGAACAAATCAATAAGCTGATAACGGCCCGAAACAACAAGTTTGGTTTCAACATTCGAGACCTCGAATTCTTGCTCAAGCTCAATTTGACCTCTAAAGAAAGGAAAACCATCTTCTATTAACGACGCGATTTCTTTCTTTTGCTCGCCAATTCTAAAATCCTCGCCAAGCAAAACATTCGGGGTTTTGCCCTGCTTGAATGGTCCATAAACCCCAAAGTCTCCTTTTAGGTAAATGGCCTCAATGGTGGTCGGATACACCAAGCAATTCAGTAAAGATTCAGATGTCTCTGTTTGATCAAACAAAACGTTATAGACGGTAGCGTCTTGATAATAATCAATCTTGACCACCACTTCGTTTTTGCCGAGTTTAAGTTCTTTGGCAATATCGAATTCGAGGAGTTTGTCCTCCAAAACGCTGCCTTTGGATTCGACTTTGTTTCCGTTAACCACCACTTCTTTTATATGCTGATCTTCGATTAAAGCAGAGCACGTGCCCGGTATTTTTTCGACATCAAAAGAATAACGAAGATACAAATCACCTTTGTATCTCTTGTTCAAAAGCAAATCGAACACACCCATAACATCCAAGGGCTCTGAGTAATTAGACCCATCCGTCGAATAGGAAACTTTATCAAGGGTCAAGAAATTGGCGCACGGTTTAACTACTTTGAATTTATCGCCAAACGTGACGATTTCTTTCGGATTAATAGAATCGCTCTTTAGTTTATCTTCATCGATGAATCTAGATTCCCATTTCAAGAAATGGAGGCTGCATCCATTGATGGAGATATCTCTTTCTTCGCCTATGTTGACGATATAGAAGAAACGTTTATTGGTTTCGTCGTCTTTTCTATAGCTTATCCTGACGCCTTCATCTTCCTTGGAGATAAAAGGCTTTGAAGCAATGACGTCGTCCAAAGTAATGTTACTCTTCAAATAGTCATATGAATAAGGCTCTCCTTCTAAATAAGTCGGGGCCTCGTCTAAAAGAAGAATCTTTCCGCCATTAGAAACGTATTCATGGAGCAATTTCTCCGTTGTTTTATCCATCGTGTAAATCTTAGGCAAAAGGATAATGTCATATTGGCATAACCCCATCTTAAGATTCTTCCCTTTGACCTCTGCGTGCTTGCTAAGGAGAGTTTCGTCGATGAAATGGAATGGGATATGGAGGGAATCTAATTTCGTGGACCAATAACCGATGTTTGCGTCTAATTCGCGGACGCTTCCGAACGGATCTTCTCTTTTATACGTAAGATATGCACTTCTAATTGGGTGCAATAAAGCCACACGAACTAGTTCGCTGCTCTTAGAAAGTTTCTCGCCAATTTCAGAAATCTCGTCATTAAAGACGCGGAAGTTCTCATAAGCCCACGGGTTGGCGTTGCCATAGTGTTCAGGATAGTCCCTCTTTCTTTGGCCCCATTCGCTATAAGGAAGAAGATGGTGGCAAAGGAGTGAGATCCCGCCAATGGCGGCTTGCCATTCAAAAATGTGCTTAAGTTCTTTCGGCGTGGCGTCCCATCCAGCGCAGGCAAACGATTCGGTTAGAATCTGTTTTTTGCCTAATTGGGCGGCTGCGCTGCCAACTTGTTTTGGAGACAGATCATTCCCTTCAACCGAACGAGAAAGCCAATCTATTCCAGGAATGTGCTCGTATTCATAAAAAGGCATAATGCCACCACAGCACATCATCTGCATAGCCAACGATTTTTCTTCAATGTAATGCCCGGTAGCTTTATAACCGTTCTCATCGCACCACGTATAAACCTGTTTGGCGTAGCTATTAAGCATCATGTCTTGCATGGCCTTCCAATACTTATAGCGGAAATCGCGATACCCTTCTTTTTCGACGAACATAAGACCCAAACGGTCTTTGATGTCTTCACCATAATGTTCTTTGAAATAAGCCTCTAGGCAATTCGTATATGGGTGGTACCACCTTTGATATTGAGGTTCATCGGTGAAGAAACCTTTCAAAACACCATGTACGTCCCTCTTCTTATATTCTTCATGAGTGTATTCAATAAACTTCTTAACGACTTTTTCATTGAGAATATCAGCAGTCCCGTGAGCTGATTTATTGTAAATGTTGAGAACGTTACTTCCGCTTGTGACGCGAACTAGTTTCTCGCCACTAACATCGTAGGAAACATAAGCTTCTGGATCATATTCTCCGTAGGCGGTCATCAAAAAACGGTCACGGTCTTCTTCGTTGACGAGAAGCTTTCCTCCAGCAAAGCCGCTTGGCCAGCCGTTTTCATCGTAGGCATATGCCTCCATTCCAAGCTCTTCGGCTTTCTTTAAACAAGCATCGACACAGGAAAACCATTTCTCCCCCAAATATGGTGTAGTAAGGCCTCCTCTAGCGTGCATGAAGAAGCCTCCGATACCGGAAAAATGCATCCACTCAATCTGCTCGGTGAGCTTTTTTTCGTCTAATTCATCGTTCCAGCTCCAGAACGGAATAGGTCTATATTTGTTATCCATAATTTAGTCTTCTTTATTATAAATAAAGCATAAGAAAAGTGGCACATCATCGAATGTACCACTTTTGTGTTAGAAATTAGGCAACGATGCCAGCTTGATAAATCTTGCAGGCATTAGCGTCGATTTGGACATATTCGACGCCGGTGAAGGGCTCACCCATCCAGAAGACGCTGCAGGTGCAGTCGCCGTTGGCATCGGTAAGGGCATCTTGATCGCATTCGGTGTTCGGGAGATAGAAGTTATAGAATCCATCGGGCGCCGCTTCGATCTTGCCACAGTTGGAGGCAAGGCCAGTTTCTGTGACGGTGATGATGATGTATTTGAAGATGTTCGGATCACCCTGAGGGGCGAAGTTCATCGTGAAGTAGGAACCGACTGAACCCACGACTTTAAGGGAAATCATGATGGTGTTACCCGCCGCAGTCCTGTAGTGGGAGACGTTGGCGACGTGGTTGACGTCGGTATGGCCAAAGCCGACTCCAAATCCATTCTGTGTATATGTAAGAATTTGTCTTGTCGGAGCGATATCATCGACAGCGCGGAACGAGTGATAGTTGAAGGTAACAGATCCCGTCATCGCGTTATCGGTCGCCAAATACATACCGGCAATGGTTGCTCCGTTGGTGACACGGTCAAAGTGGCCGATGTTCTTTTCACTGACAAGGAGGGTGTACCATCCTTCGCCTGCGGTAGGATTGGCAACGATGGTTCCGAAAGTGGAAGTCGGGACTCCATCAGCAACGGTAATGAAGTTCTTACGACCGACATAGTGATTGCTGTCGGACATATAGTCGATTTCGAAGGAAGCATTGGTGGTTTCTGGTTTGAAATCAATGGCCAACGCTTTATTGAAATATTGAGATTCAGTGAGGACGTGGGTGGCATCGAAGGCCCTATAAGACCAAGCCGGGGCACCGGTTTCGTTAATAATCGATTTATCAACGAATTTCATATTGTCGATGATGGCTTCATGCACATCAGATTCAGGTGTAGTGAATACAGTTATTCTGATGAAGTTGACCACTCGATCGTCAACGGTCCAATTATCATAAGTGATCTTCTGCCAGGAGTTGGTCAAATCGTAGCCGATTTCTGGTCCAAGCTGAACGTCACCAGGGCCAAACGGAGTGATGGAGATTCTCTTTCTTCCGGCGGTGCCTTTAGCGTCGAATTCCAATTTGCATCCTGTGGCATCAACACCACCAAGGATAAGCGGAACAGCTGGCCAGGATTCATAATTAAGCATCGATCCGACTACGAGAGCAGACTTGCTGCCGTTTGTATTGGAAGCTGTGTAATATCCATAGGATTCATTGCCCCAATTGGCGATAGTCGCATTTTGGAATAAGTCCATGTCAGTAGAACCGGTTCCATTTTCGACCCTGGAAACAATCTCTAAGGAAGTAAGGACAACTTGAGTGCCCCTAGAGGCAAGAAGGAACGCATTTGTTCTTTCTGGGTCGATGTCCATGGTGATTCCTTCCTCGGTGTTCAAATCGAAGACGGAGCTTGTTTCCCACGTCCAAGCAACAAGGCCAGTTTGGACGAGGATTTTGCCGGTTCCTTTAAGTTTGATTTTCGAAACGCCCTTCAAATCGTTGAAGCACATAGAACCGTTGTAGATCTGTCCTTCGTGCGTTCCGGCCGGATCGAGGGTGCAGATGGCGCCTGATGCGGATCCAATGCCATCTTTGCCAATCCAAAGGTTTTCACCTTCTTCGGTGACCATATTCTCAATGGACTCGGCAGTATGGAAACTGTATTTATGTTCGACGACATACGGGTCAACGACGCTGAAGGAGTTAGTGAAGACACCGCATCCAGGAGTCGTGACTTCGGCCATCGGCCAAACGCGGATGTAATTGAAGGAATTTTCGGTGGCGATTGCACCGGCGTTCAAAAGCCTTGAATAATTGAGTTTTACGAGGACTGTATGTTCATCGACTTTGGTGCAAGCGGCCTCAAGGTCAATGGATCCTACCTTGACGGAATATTTGCCACCGGTCTGATAAATCCTGATATCAGTGATCGCGGGTTTAAGCTCATCGTTTCCGTTATAAAGGGAGATTTGGATTTGGCTATCGCCGGAATTGCCAAAATACGCTTTGAATTGAATGGCTTTGTCAGCGTAGTCGGTTTTAGCGAAAGAGCTGGAAAGTTGTTTTAATCCCCAGTCATTTTCACCAAACGGAATCTTCAAGCCAACTGGAAGGTAGGCGATGTGATCGCTATCCACCGAGCCGATCATTGTCGCAGCACTTCCTTCGGTCCAATCACCAGTCTTTTGGGTCAAATACTGACGTCCGCAGACACAGCAAGCCCAGAATTCCCTATAACCCGGTTCGGTATTGGTCGGGTCCTTCATGGCGTAATGATTGCCAGTGTGGCTGGCACATTCGTCACCGGCTTGAATTCCATAGGGACGGCCCTCTGGTTGCAACGCCGTTGTCGCGACGGTCGCAGTTGCGGCCGTGGCTAAAAGAAGGGAGGAAAGCAAAACGAGAATCTTCTTTTTTGAGTTCATAATTACTCCTTGTTTTAATTGCCCTTATTTATGTTTTGTAAACACACTTTAATTTTATAATTAACGCTTGTCGATAAAGCGCTTTCTCGACATGCAAATTATTATTAAAAATGGTAAATATTTTATAACTTTATAACATCCTTAGAGGGTCTATTTTTATATTTGCCCCTCGTGAAATCCGGAATCTTATAAGGTTTTCCGTGGTGTTTGATGGATTTTTCGCTTAATGGGGTGATCGAATACCAAGCGGCAGCGTCATACACATCGATTGGCATTTCTTCTCCGTTTTTCAAACACTCAATAAACGCCCTAACGAGGAATATGTCCATGCCACCATGTCCTAAGCTTATTTCTTCCTGAGTGATGTTCTTCCAGAAAGACGGCAAGTATTCCTCATAGTATTTTTCGGCGTTCCCGAAATAGATCTTGTTGAACTCCGCTGGATTCCAGTGGCTTTCGTCGATCGAACCATCTTCTAGCACCATATTGGTATCCATGTCGGCGCATCCTTTGGTGCCCTTAACTTGGATTTCTCTAGAATAATGAGCAGGCAAAGACGTATTTAAGGTCATCGTGATGGTTTCACCGTTTTCGCAAATTATGTTCGTGGAAACGACGTCCCCCTGTTTGAATGTGACGTCCTTAAGGGTTTTGTCTTCGCAAGCATCGCTTTTGGCGTATTCCGATAATCCTTTAGATTTAGAAGCAACGGAGGAAACGTAAACCATCCTGTTGCCCCTATTGATGTTCAAAATTTTGGCGATAGGGCCAAGCTCGTGGGTCGGGTAATTTTCGCAGTTCCTGGCGATATAGTTTCTAAGCCTATAATGGCGGTTAACGTTGCCACCGAGAATCTCTTTCCTTAAGTCGTGTGTGTAGGCTCCATGGCAATACACAATCTCGCCAAAGACGCCCTTTCTCGCTAACGCGGTGCATAAAAGCTCGAATTTATCGTAGCAGCAATTTTCCATCATCATTATTGGAGTCTTGGTCTTTTCATAGGCCTTAACGAGCCTCCAACAATCCTTGATGGAATAAGCTCCGGCGACTTCCATAGCGCACGGAATACCTTTTTTCATGCACATAATGGCTTGGTCGATGTGGGCTTCCCAAGAAGTGGCGATATAAATCGCATCCAGCTCCTTGTCTTCAAGCAAAAGGTTGAAGTCCGTATATTTACGGGCTTCCATTCCTCTTTTTTCTTTGATTGTACTGGCGATGCTGTCCACACGATCCGCATAGACATCGCACACAGCGACAACATCAACATCGGGGACTGCCAAAAAGGTGTCCAACATTCCCTTGCCACGTTGGCCTAAGCCAACAAATCCAACTCTTACTCTTTCCATATAAATTACCAAACAATGCTACCGGCTTTATAAATCTTGAAGGCGTTCGTATCAAACGACACAGCGTCGATCGTCCAATAATCTCCGCCCATCCAGAAGACATTGATGTAATTGCTTCCGTTTGCAGAAGTTAAGGCAGCGGCATCAACATCAGTGGTCCTGATATAAAGGTTGTAATAATCGTCCACCGCTTTTTTAAGCACACCGCAGTTGGTGGTGAGTCCATCTTCGGTGACGGTGATGATGATGGTTTTGAATATCTTCTGACCAACTCCGCTATCTGCGAAATTCATGCTGAAGCAGGAGCCGACTGCGCCTTCGACTTTGAAGGAGATCATAAGGGCATTGCCCTCGGTTCCTCTATAGTCGTTAACGAAGGCGACGTCGAGAACGTCATTGCCCCAGAAGGTGATGCCTTCGGCCGCGGCTGTATATCTTTTCGGGTTCCTGGTCGGAGCGATGTCATCGACGACGCGGAGCGAACGATAATTGAACGTAACAGATCCCGTCATGGCGTAGTCGGTGGCGAGATAAATGCCATCAATCGTCGTGGCGTTGCTGGAGTTTCTCAAACGGTTATAACTCTCGAGGTTTTTCTCGCTGACCGTGAGGGTGTACCATCCTTCGCCAGCGGCGGCGTTGGCCGAGATTGTTCCGAATGTAGAGAAAATAGCACCGTTAACAACTTTGACGAAGTTCTTCTTGCCAACATAGTTATTTACATCAGACATGTAGTCGATTTCGAAAGCGGCGTTAGCGGTCTCAGGTTTGAAATCGATAGCCAAAGCCTTATCGATGTATTGAGCTTCGCTGAGTTTGCGATCGGCATCAAAAGCCCTATAAGACCAGGCCGGGGCGTTAGTTTCAGTAACCAATCCAGCTTCTTTAACGATAAGGTTATCGATAAGGGTTTCGTGGACATCAGAAACAGATGTCGTGAACACCGTAAGCCTCATGTACCTAACGGTTTTCTTAGCGGCGCTGCAATTGTAGGTGAAGGTTTCCCAAGAAGAGGAAAGATCGTATCCAATCTCCCCTGCGATGATGTTCAAATCGGCATCGAAGAGAGTAAGGGACACTCTCTTTCTTCCGGATAATCCCTTGGCGTCGAAAGAAATGTTGCCACCATTAAGATTTAATCCACTCGGGAAATCGAGGAAGACGCACGGCCAAGCCTCGGTATTGCAGTGCGCACCAATAAGAAGGGCAGATCCGCTGTTATTCGTGTCTTTGTCGGTGAAATATCCATACGCAACATTGGTCGTGAGCCCTTCGGCAACAACGGCATTTTGGAGCAAATCGGCATCGCTTGTTCCGGTTCCGTCTTTAAGTGCGGACGTAACCTTTATTTCATTGAGCGAAACTTGTCCACCGGTGGAAGCGATGATGACGGCGTTATCTCTATTTGGGTCTAGATTCAAAGTAATCGGCTTTTCGCTGGAGATCGAGAAATAGCAAACGGTTTCCCATTTCCAAGCTTCAACACCAGTTCTAACGGCAATGTTTCCATTTCCTTTAATAGTGAGGCCGGTGACACCATGCAATGTCGGCATCATAAGATAACCGTTATAGGTTTGGTCTTCGTGGGTTCCGGCCGGATCGAGGGTGCAGATAGCACCTGATGCGGATCCAACGCCATATTTATCAAGGGCGATGGCATCTCCTTCTTTCGAAGTCGAATTTTCGATTTGGGTGGCGGAATCAAACGTCACCATTCCGGTCGCGGGGATAACCCAGCTTCCTTCTTCGGCTTCATGTTCGCATTCGTGATCGGAGAAGTATTTTTCACACATCTCACATTGGGAGTAATAAGTATTACCATCATTAAACCCAGTTGGATTTTTCGCTTCGTGTTCCACTAAATGGTGAGCGGCCGGGAGATATCCTCCATTTGGGTCAAGCTTCCAAGCTTCGAGGTCCTCAATCGCGTTCTTTCCTTCTGCATCGGAGAAATATCCTTGGCAGGCAGAGCAAACGTAATAACCTCTATATCCAGGGGTCGTGCAGGTGAAATCTTCCCCTGCAACAAAGGAAAGTTCATGTTGTCCAGCGTCGATTTTGCCTTCGCCTTTTTTCCAGGCTTCAAGGTCTTCGAACTTATGCTCTCCAGTTTGGGTTTCGGCATACTCTTCACACCTCGAGCAATCGTAATAATCTTTATATCCGCTTTCGGTGCATGAGGCTGGTTTGCCGGCGACAAAAGCCCAATTATGGCCTGTGGCTTTAATCGTTAAATCCTCGGGCGCGATTTCTTCTTTGTTTTCGTTAAAGAAAGTATCACAGCCTTCACAGTGATAGTAGGCTTCATGGCCGTCTTCTTCGCACGTGGCGTTGGCCTTAGCAACTAAATCGCCATAGTTATGGACGTGTTTAGAGGTGGAGGAACCTCCACCGCAGCCCGCTAGTAATGTCGTAGCTAAGAACAGAGACGATACAGTCAGAATTTTCTTATTGCCCATTGTGTTATTTCCTTTCTATTAACCAATGTTTATAGACAAATTGTTGAATAGTATTTCCGTCTTTTCGGTTTCCGGAACATCTTTTTGAGTGTTGATGGTGAAACGAATCGAGTCGACTTCCGTCTCGCTCGAATAGTTGAAAATAAACGTTTTCCAATCACGCGTTCCGTCTCCGCATCCGATCTCTTCAATCCTTGCAGTGCCGTTATTTGAGCAAGCGGTGATCGAGAACCAAGTCAATCCGCTCATCATCTTAGCGTCGACGGAAATGCTGATGTTTTTAGCGGCCGCTTTTTGAGGCAACTTGTATGTTACCGATGGATAGGTATCGGCGATGGTTGAAGGAGCGGAAAGAGAAGTAACGGCTGTTCTTCCTTCTTTCGAAGCGTATTTATTGATGCTCATTCCGTCATTTCCAATAACCTCAAGGGCTATCATTTTTTCGCTTGAAACAATCACTTTGGCTTCCGTTTTCACGTTTGGATCACCGCTAGAGGCGACCTCAACATAACCAACGCCTTCCGATAAGCCTTTAAGCTTTCCGTTTTCAACGGAGACGATCTCCTCGTATCCTGGTTTAACGCTATAGGTCAATCCGCGATTTCTAACAGCGGACGGGGTGAATTCAACTTCGATATCAGCAGTTTCGTTAAGCGGGAGCAAAACATCTCCGCCTTTAACAGAAATCGCTGTCGGATTATCGACGTATTCCTGGAAAGAAAGATTATCGAAAAGCATTTCTGCGTAACGATCCGTCTTGCCTTCTTGATAATCAGAATCGCCGTTAATACAAATAACGATTTGATTGAATTTGCGGTCGAAGGAAGAGAAATCGAACGCATTGGTGGTCCAATGATCGGTCGAAGGCTTTCCGCCATGTCCTTCCGCGCCCATTTCCGTTTCACTATAAATCACACCTTCATTGGCCAAACGAACGGAGTACCATTCAGCTCCGCTAACGGATTTAGAATCGACCGTGAAGGAGAATTCCTTGCTGTCGAGTTTCTTGTCGAACTCAATAGTGCAGATCGCCCAATTGCCTTTTTGCACGGTGGCTTTAAAGTCCAAAATGGAAACCCTATCTTCTAATGAGGCGACCACGCTAGCCGTGGCCTCTCCAGCTACTTCCTTGTAGCGATATTTAGAAAGAAGGTCGCCATCGGCAATGCAGTTGATCTCGCCAACGAGCTCAGGATTTGCTTTGGAAGTGACTTTGACTTTCCCGGTACCGGCTTTATAAGCGCCTATTTTGCCGTCTTCCACTTTAAGAACATCGGCGCCTTCCACCACTTCATAATCCACTGATTTATCAATGTATTGCGAAGTCGGGTACATCGTGATGTTTGGCTCAAACGAGTCAGTGTAGTAAAAGCAATAGGCTGTATCCAAAGACCAAGAGCTTGGCTTTTCTAGTGGTTTAACAGTGATGGCGACTTCCTTTTTAACATTGGACCCATCCTTCGCAGAAGCGATGAGCTTGGTACTGCCAGGTTTTAAACCCTCGACTCTTCCGTCCTCGGTAATGGAGGCAACGGTTTGATCTTCGACAGACCAAGCGAGTTCTTTTTTAGAAGCGTTCTCAGGAAGAACCCTAACACCGGTGATATAGGTTTCATGATTCACGTATACGCTAGAAACCTCGGTTCTGAACTCGATTCCAGTAATGGGAACAAAAACGCTCTCTTCGCTTTTGGGCCCTCCGCACCCGGTCAAAGTGACCATAAAAACGCTAGGGATGAGTAGGATAAGTTTCTTCAATGAATTATTTTTCATTTTTCCCTCCTTTGATTTCCTCTAATTTTTGGTTGATGGATTCTTTTTCTTTTTCGGAGATGTATAGGCCTCTCCTGATAGCCTCTGGGAAGTGATAGACGTTCACGTTTGTGTCATAAACGTATAGATACATCTCATACCCGGCCAATATCACTATCGGCAAACATAGAACAATAAGAACCGAGTAGATGACGAGTTTGACGATTATCATGCCAAGGAAGAGTTCGATGAGGATGACCGGTGCCACTATTACGGCGGTCAGTAGAAGCGATCTCCATGACGCCCTTAAGTGAATGAGCATCGAATTTAACAACCCTCTGCCCAATTTGTTTTCATAGGTGCTGAAGAAGTAAGTAGCCCCAATAAAGGTCGGAGCAACTAGTAGCAGTGATAAGGCGTAAGGGATCGCGGACAAGAAGCTGATACCCATAAACGCATATACAAGCGCCACGATGAACTGTCCCAACGCGAAGAACAAGCCGATAAAGAGGAATTTGGCCCAATTATCTTTGACCCCTTGTTTGAAGTCGTAGGAGAAGATAATTCCTTCGGTATAGCAGAGTTGCCTAACGATTCTTAGGACCCCCGCCAAAACGATGAAGACGGGCGGATACAAGAGAACGTTGGCTCCTTCGCTAATTAAGAACGTCCATAAGACGATGCTGTTTTTCTCTTCTTCGCTGATGTGCCCGAGCTTGAAGGAATTCTCGGCCACCGCATTGAAGTAATAAGAGAAATAAACCTTGGCCAGCAAAAGGGCGAAGACACCAAGAAGGATCAACCCCAATTCAAGGAATAACCTAAAATTGATTTTCAGGATGTCTTTAAATTGCCCGCTTCTAGTTTGGGGGAGGTTCTCCTCTAGGAAGTCGGTCTCGGCAATTTTGCGTTTAACACGTTTATCGCTCATAACTTTTCTTCCACCTTGGAGGCTTCCCTTAAAGCAACTAAGCTTGGATGATTCGAAGAACGGATGCCTTCTTTTGGAATGGAGACTTCGATTTTCCCATCCTCCAGCACATAAGCGACGTCTCCTAGTGAGAGAGCCTCTTTGTAATCGTGAGTGACCACGATGAGGGTGGCGCCGAGTTCTTTTTTCCACTCTTTGACGAGTCTAAGAAGCTCGTCTTTTGTCGGTTCATCAAGTCCGGTGAAGGCTTCATCAAGTAAGATGAGTTCCGGATTACCGACGAAAGCCTTGGCCAACATGACGCGATGTTGCTGACCATAGGAGAGATGTTTTGGCTTACGAGATAAACAATGTTCAATCTTTAAGGCTTTGGCGATATTTCTAACCCTGACCTTAATCTCGTTTGGATCGATGTCGTCATCGTATTTAAGCGATGAGGCGATGTTGTCGAAGATGGTGATATGCGGAAGGAGAAGAACCTTCTGTGTTATGTAGCTCAGTTTCCTTCTTCTGATCGATAGTTCATGCGCGTCCACGCCATCGAAGAGGATATCCCCTTCATAGTCTTCGTTTAGGCCGGATATCAAATGCAAGAGGCTGGATTTTCCAGAACCTGATTCGCCGAGGAGAATCGTCGTTTTCCCATTTTCAAAGGTCGCGTTAAGGCCGTTGAGGACGCGCGCGACTTCTTTTCCTTTGTTGCCATAATAGGCAAACGATAGATTCTTGCACTCGATAGTAGGCATACCGTTACGCTATTTTCACCAATTTGATGTTGTCGATAAGAATCTTGTAGTCATATTCGAGGTCACCAATGGAGAATTCCATCTTGCCGGTATTAACTCCGGTGAAGTTGGTGTCCAAACAGTAGTTTTGACCGGCGAACGTGTAGTTCTTGCAGAAGGTAAAGCCCATCGTGCACCACTCATTTTCCGGGGCGACAATGTTTTCTTGGTCCAAAGGCTTGCTCTCATCGATGCAAGGAACGACTAAGGTCGATTTCGTCTCACCCCTAGTCATGAACCTCGTGACGACGCGGTTGTTATCGGAGTTTGGAGTTCCGACGAACCTTATATCGTATTCGAAACGATACTGGGAAGCTTCTTCCTCGAGATCCAAAGAAGCAATCTTGGTTCTCGACATATATCTTTCGGTAAGGAAAGTGGAAGACCAATCGGCCCACGCAACAGACCCGGCCTTTACATCGATGCAAAGGAATTTTTTGCCGTGAGAGGCCTTAATTCCATCAACGTCATCGGTGATTTTGAACTTCAAAGCGTCTTCGAAGTAATTGTTGCAGGCGAGGAAATATTGCTGGAAATCCTTCTCAAAATCGCAGATCTCATTTTCTTCAAGAACGAAGTCATCATGGATGACATGAGGGGTAGCGGCGTTTTTGAAAGAAACGGCGTCCAAATAAAGAGATGGGGCGAAAGAGGGGTCCTTAACATTCATGTTCTCGAACTCGAAATACAAGCCCGGAGCTTCTTGGATGTTGAAGAAGAGGTTGCAATAAGCGTGATCGATGGTGAAAGTGAACTCATTCCATTGACGCGGCAACAAAGTCATCTCACCTATCTTGGTCGTTCCAACCTTATAAACGGAAACGACATCGGAAACAAATCCGGTAGCCCCTTCTATTTTCCTGTCGCTGGCGTTATAGATAGCAAAGGAAACGGAATCGTATTTGGTGATGTCTCCTTTGTTGAAGTTATATAGGTTTGAGGAAAGGGGGAAATAAATCAAAGGCTTTCTATTAACGCCATAAACACCGGTTGGTTGAAGCAAAGCGCTGCATTTTCCCTCTTTGACGAATTCAGGAACGGTATTCAAAGAAGCCTTTCCAAAATAATTGATAAGGACCGCGCTATTAAGGTCGTTATAGCCCTCCTCAAAACTAAGGAACATCGTCTCGTCTTTGTTTTCGGACGGAGTGTTGTTGCATCCGGTCAAAGCGAACAAGGGAAGGAATCCCATCATTAAGAACTTGCTGAATTTCATAACTAGATTCCTCCTCAATAAGCTAGAACAACGTTTCTAAGGAACGCCGTTACCGCTTCTTTGCTTCCTTCTGCCGTATCTTCGCCAAAGGTGAAAGTCAAATATTCGATGTTTCCCGATGTGGCCATGGAGAATGTTGATAAGTCAACCGTGACGGTCGTATAGCCGTTAGCGGTCAAAACATTTCCTTGGCTGAGATATTGCTCACCACGTTTATTCGTAAACTTAGCGGCCAAAGCCAAAGGAATGTCTTTGCTTGACTCGTTCTTGAATGTCATGATGAGCGTTTTGGTATCTTCGTTAACGTTCTTGATAAAGTCAGGAGTATAACGAATTCTTTGCCTCTTGTTGTTGATGGCGGAGACGTCGATCTTGACCAGCTCTTCATCGCCGGATTCAACAAGAGAGGCCGCAACTTCAGCGTCGTATTTGGCGAAACCATTCACGAGATCTTTAGCGGATATAGCGTAAATCTTGCCGCCAAGGTTATGTTTTATCGTATTGGTCTTTCCGCCATACGAGACGGAGATATTGGCGACGTTTTCATCTTTATCGAGTTTTTGAATAGCAGTGAAAATATGACCATTCTTATAAGAGGCGCCTTCAGAGATTTGAGCACCATTAAGATCGATCTTCGTTCCGTTATTGGCGTAAAACTCCATTTCGACTTGGCCCTGATTCTCGTTATAGACGCAATCGGTGATGAGGAAAGAAGAACCATTTTGATTGGCTAGAGCTAAGTCAATGAGGTCTTTGCGGCTTTCCTCCATTTCGGCAGTTCCGCCGATGACCTTGGTTCCACGATATAAGTTGCGGTTTAGGAAAGAGAACATGCCATCATCTTTTAACTCGAGATTTTTGGCTACTTCCTTGAGGTTATAGAAAATCTCATATTCCTCGAGACCGTCTTTAATGGATTCAAGCCTCGTGGAACCAAACGGCTTATTGTAACCAAGCGGTTCACCTGGATAGAACAAGAATCCATCGCCATTGACACCGCTAAATCTATAACCTTCTTGGTAATAGTCTTCGATCGGGATGTACTGGGTCCCGTTATAGCGAGCGTATACGTTGGTCGCCCAGAATAAGTTTCCGACAACATCGTATTCGGCCTGCATCCAAGATAAAGCTCTGGCGGAAGTTAAACCGTCTTCGATGTGATAGGTTGGATATGGGGCGCGTGGATAAACACACGTATACCACCACTTCTCTTTTTGACTGGCGTAATTGGCGCGCTGCTCTTCTGTGTTATAGAAGTTAGCTTTCGGGCACCAACACTCAATATAGGGAGCATATTCGTCAGCATAAGCACAGGTGACGATGTTTTTAAGATTCTTGATTTCTTCGATCAAAGTTTCGTGAAGAGGATTGCTTATATAACCATGAACGGATAAATCGGCAGCCGCCTCGGAAATAGCACGTTCAAAGTCACCGACTACGAGCTTGGTCTGTTCCAGTATCTGCCTATCATCCGGCTCGTCGATGAGGCCGCAGTAGAAGGAAGATTTTTCGAACATGTTGTAGTTCGTGGCAATCGATTTAACGTAGTAGCTGGTAAGGAATTCCTTAAATTTCTCGACGTTTATGGTCTGGAGCCACTCTCCTCCAACAACTTTTGAAATCGGCTCATAAGGAATGGATACGTTGGTGCAATTATCGTTTTGCATGTACTCATAGGCTTTTTCGGTGTAACGGAAAATGAAATCGCTGTTGAAGTGGCCATACATGTCTTCCTGCCTGATGAGTTTGTCTGGAGAAAGCCTATAGTCCAAAAGAGCGTCGTTATAAGAATCTAATTTGTCCTGGGAAGAATCGTTTTCGCCGCTATCGAATTGCCAATCGTTGAGGAAAAGGCTCTTGGAGTGGGTGATGGCGTTGACCTTGTAGTCTTTGACGTCAACCGTAACGGCAATCTTATATTCGGTTTCATCAAGTTGGATGAAAAGGTTGCCTTTATATACCCCGGGCTTTTGTCCCAAAGGAGTCGTGACCTTAACATAAAAGCTTTGGTTATAACCGGCGTTGATGTAGTTGGTTTTTTCTCTAACGATAGCCTCAACCGGAATCAAAGCGTCCGGGAAGTTTCCTTTGCTTTCATTCGTGGCAATATCATAGATATTGGCTATTTTTAAGTATTTAGCGGCAAAGAGCTCGATGTTGTTCTTACCAATGACGTTACCATCGGAAGAAATAAGATTAGTGACCCTCGCGTTGAAATAATTGACTTTGGAAACAGGGGAAATGACGATTTGATCAAGTTCGCTTTCGCCTTTGCACGTCAAAATATCGATCTTGGCGTCTTGAACTTTGGAAGCGTAGTAATCGCGGGCTCTATCTTGTACGACCTTTTCGGATCCGTAAGTTCCCCAAATCTCTTTATTGGAAGTAGCATCCTCGGTTTTTTTAACAGAAGGAGTTACCTCGGAGGAAGAGGCAGCGCCACAAGAAGTAGCGGCAAAAAGAGTGACCGTGAATGCGCCAAATTTTAATAACGCTTTCTTGCTGGCCATGATTAGATACCCGCTCTTTCGCAAGCGTCCTGCCATTTATCGTCAGTCCAATACGAAATGGTTTCATCCCAATATTGCTGAGGAGTCTTGGCTCCGTTCTTTTTGCCCATCTGGACGAAGAAGTCATAGCCATTAGCTAATTTGAAAGTATCGACTCCGCCGTATTTGATGAGAGGGAACATATATTTGTTCGGAAGAGTATAAGGATCGATGAACGTATCGGCAAAATATTGGACCCTGCTCTGGTGGATCGGATCGATTTTGGCGAATAAGGCCGGGTTCTTGGTTTCGAGGTCATAAGCGAAAGGCATGGAAGCACCATCGGTGGCTTTGATGTAAGCTTCGATGGCCTTATCAGTGGCTAAATACCTGATGAAGTCAGCGGCCAAACCCTTAGCTGTGGCATAGCTTGGAATGGCGGCGTGGTGACCGGCTCCGATAGAGTAAGTGATGGCCCTAGCGGCTTTTACGTAATCGTAGTCGGCTTGGGTGACTTCGTATCCGGCTCCAGAAAGGGAAGTGTCGTGAGAATCGATGGCCTTAACCAAAGCCGAAAGCTCGGCATCGTCTCCAATGGAAGAATCCGGCACAACGTTCTTAATAGCGGAAATGATCGGGGTCTTCATCATCTTGATGGAAGCCGGGTTTGTGATCTTTCCTTTGATGTCTTTGGTTTCGGAGACAAACCAGTCGCCGTTGACGTTGAACAAAGCCTCACCTTTTAAGAACATGGCCTGAGCGACGGCGAATCCTTGGTTGATTGAGTTCGGGTTGACGAAGTGCTTCTCGTTTTTGACTAAAGATTCATAAACAAGAAGAGCTTCCATCCTGCCCTGCTGCTTAAAGATGTCTTTGGAGACGACGTTATCGGCGATTCCGTTGACGAAATCAAGGTATCCTTCTCTAGCTTGGTATTGGGTCCAGAAAATATCGAAGAGGTAATTGAAGTAAGTTTCGTCGTTTCCTTGGATGAAACAGTATTTCGGGGAAGTTTCCGTTCCTCTTCCTTGATAATCGGCGCAAAGGGCGACGAGCTCGTCAGTCGTGTTCGGAACGGTGTAGTTGAGGGAAGAGAATATGTCGGCGTTATAAAGAATGCCGGTCATACCACCAGCCCACGGGGCAAAGAATTGGTGGCCTTTTTTGGCGGGATCGCTTTGTCCATCAAAAGTGAAGGCTTCAAGATAAGAAGCATCGATTTTGTTTTTAAACAAAGTATCTTCGCCTGGAACCGATGAGTTATAAACGGTCTCGGTCAAATCAAGAAGATCGTCGCTTCCGTTGTAGTTGGTTAAGCCCATATCGAAGAAAAGGTCGATTGTGTTGGAGCTTCTTCCTGCGTCCATACGAGTTCTTCCGTAGGTCTGATCTTTGCTGGTGTCGATCCTGACGTTGAGGTTTGGGTATTTCTGTTTGACCCAATCCTCTTGGACGAAAAGGTCTTTGATGTCAGAAACCCACTGGGTTCTATATCCGGCATCGACGCAGAAAATCTGAAGTGACTGAGCGTCGTCACGGACCTTGTTGCCTCCACAGGCGCTAAGAAGCGTAGCACAGAGCATGGAAGTCGTCATAGCGATTAATAAGCGATTGTTTTTCATTGCAAATCCTCCTGACTTATTAAATTTGTTGTTTTGTATTTATCCCTTCAATCCGCCGATGGAAAGGTTCTTCATGATTCTTTCCGAGCAAATGGCGAAGAGAATGATTACCGGGATAATGGACAAGGCCAATCCCGCGAATACCAATGGGGTTTCGCCGCTTCTTTCGGCGGCAGTTTGAATTTGATAGACACCGCTTGCTACCGTCGGATAGTCCGGCAAGTATAGAAGTGGGGTCGAATAATCGTTCCAGCATCCAATGAAGGCCAAAATGGCTAATGTGATTAAGGAAGGTTTGGCCTGCGGAAGCATGACTTTGAAAAAGGCCGTGAAGTGTCCGCCTCCATCGATCAAGACAGCCTCGACATAGCTCCAAGAGACATTCTTGAAGAAGGCATACATGATTAGGAAGTTGAATCCAAAGCCGCCCAAAGAAGCAACGATGATATAAATCGGCGTGTTGTATAGGCCAAGATCAAAGATTAACTTGAAGGCAGCGCCGCCGGTACCGACGATCGGAATGGTCATGCAGAAAATGGCGACGGCATAGATAAGCCCCCTGCCTCTAAATTTGTATTTTGCGACCACGTATCCCGTAAAGCAGGACATAAGAACGCCGCCGGCAATAGAGAAGAAGCAATACCATATAGAGTTGAAGAACATCTGTGGCATGAATACTTCGTTACCAACCGAATCTAGAACAGAGATGTTAAGAGCGTTTATATAGTTCTCAAAGTGAGGAGCTAGCGATACATCGGCAATGCCCGTAATCATGAAGATATAGTTTTCCGCATCCATAAACATGGAGACGAAAACGAGATACACCAAAGGATAAAGAATCGCGGCAGCGTATATGGCAAACAAAACGAAGACGATGGAGAAAATAACTTTTTCGCCAAAGGATTTCTTGACCTTATCGGTCTTGATTCTTAATGCACTAGGAATTCTTTTCATGTTATGACCTCCTAGTATTCGACCGGCTCAACCTTATCGGTTAAGAACCTGGTAAGCATAATGATCGGGAATCCGATGAGAGTGAAAACCAAACCGGTGGCGCTAACGAGGTTGTAGTTTCCGGTTCCGCCCAATCCGGTTCCGTAGATTTCACGGTAAATCCAATACGAGATGGTGATGGTCTCGTAATTGTTCATCTTGTCGAAAAGCATAATCGGGCCAGACGCTGTGAATAAACCGGTCATCGTGAAAATTAACTGAGTGGCAAAAGTCGGCCAAATAAGCGGGAAGATGATTTCCACTAATTCCCTAAAGGATCCGCATCCTTCTAACCTAGCTGATTCCAAAACTTCCTGAGGAACGCGGGCCATTGCGCCGGAGAAAAGCAAGACATTGGTGGTGAATCCGGTCAATATGCAATACACGACGATCGTTCCTGTCGCGGTAGTGTTGTCATAAAGAAGACCGCCTTCAGGAATCTCCATGCCGAAGAATTCCAATATTTTGGAAATAAAACCATACGGGGCCACCATTTCCTTAAAGGCTGCGACAAGAGCAACGCCAGAGATAATGGCAGGTAAGTAGAAAATGATCCTAAAAATCCTGTGTCCAAGAATCTTCTTATATAGGAAGTAAGCGATGACGAATGATAACGGCATTGTGACAAGGACCGTTGTGCCGAAATAAATAAGAGTGTTTCTAAGTGCGATGCCGATTTCGTTCCCAACCGGGCTAGTAAGTTTTTCCCAGAATAACTGGAAGTTTACAAACGTAGCCTCCCCGGTTCTGAAATCCTGGAAAGCCAAGAAAATTGAATTGATGTTGATGTATAACCAGAAGACCAACCAGTGAGCAATAGGAATGAAAAGGAGGGCCACGATAAAAAGTGAAGTCCTTCTTTTGCTAAGAACTGGGCCGGCGGCAAGGTGCCTGCTTCCGAAGACTTTACGGTCTTTCTCGTAGAAGAAGTTCCTTATTCTCCGCCAAAGAGGTTTCTTTTTCTTCGCTATATCTTTTTCCATAATCTTTAACGGATTCTCTGCTCGGTTTCGCCATCGAAGAAATAGACAGCGTCTTCTTTGAAGGTGATGTAGCCATCATCTCCCATGGCAATGCCAGTATTTTCTTCCGATTTAACGACTACCTTATTTCCGAGGATGTAGGCATAAACCATTAAGTCATATCCAAGAAGTTCGACATAATCGCAATTAACGAGGGTTCCACCGCTCTTCTTGCCGGTAGCCTTTTTAATTTCGATATCTTCTGGTCTCACGCCCAAAATGACTTTCTTTCCTTCGTAGGGGGTGAGCATCGCTTTATAGGCGGAGGGAACTTCGTACTCAAACGATTCGTTACCGACGGCCTCGACTAGCCCTTCTTTCATTTCGCCTTTGAAGACCCCGTTCGAATATGTTCCGGAGATAAAGTTCATAGCCGGACTTCCAATGAAGGATGCGACGAATTTATTGGCCGGATCTTTGAAGAGCTCTTTTGGAGCGCCGACCTGCTGAATATAACCGTCTTTCATAACGACAATGCGATCCGCCATAGTCATGGCTTCGGTCTGGTCGTGGGTGACATAAATGGTCGTGGCACCAACTCTTTCGTGAATCTTGATGATCTCAGACCTGGTTTGGACTCTTAACTTAGCGTCAAGGTTAGAAAGAGGCTCGTCCATCAAGAAAACGGCTGGTTTCCTAACGATGGCGCGCCCTAAAGCAACACGCTGCCTCTGGCCACCAGAAAGAGCGGCCGGTTTGCGGTAAAGGTATCTTTCAAGATCGATGGAGTCCGCCGCTTTGTTGATTTCGAGGTCCATCTCATATTTGGTGAGGTGGCGAACCTGATTAAGCGGAACTTCGTGAGTCTTCAAATATTCGAGTTTTTCTTCGACGTTTTTGATTTGTTTCGCGATGTTCTCGTTCGATTCAACAAATCTCTTGGTTTCTTCCGGATAATCCTCAACATAGCGAGAAATAATCTTTTCGTTATGCGCGATGTCCTTCTTTAACTTCGCGATAAGCTTGGTGGCTTTGTTTATTGAATATTCGTCAATGCCGACGGCTTGAACGTAAAGGCCCTGGAGCTTTTCCTCGTTTTCAAAGATCTTTTTGTAGACCTCTCTTCTTTCGATTAGAAGATTGTCGTCGTACTGTTTCTTCTTGAACTGCCTGTTGTATTTATTGGCGGTCGCAAACAATTCTTGATTCTCTTTCGTAAGTGCGACGATTTCGGGATCTTCAAGATTCGTATAAATCGGCCTTGGAACCTTCCTGAGTTTCAAAGCAAATCTTAGGTTTTCGTAAACGGTGAAATGAGGATACAAGGCGTAGTTTTGGAAAACCATGGCGATGTTTCTATCTTTAGGTTCAACCGAGTTCATCAATTGGCCATCGATATAGAATTCCCCGCTAGTGATGGTTTCTAATCCGGCGACCATTCTAAGAGTCGTAGATTTACCGCATCCAGAAGGGCCGACGAAAACAATAAATTCCTTGTCTTTAATATCGACGTTGAAATCGAAAACGGCCTGAACACCATTAGGATAAACTTTGTTTACCCCTTTCAGCTTAAGATTCGCCATAAAATACGCTCCTCTGTTGAAATCTATATGTTTTGATACCTAATCATATATTTAAAACAAAGTTTTTAATATTGATAATCAATATTTTATAAATAGACGCATAAATTATAAAAATATTTTATGTGATATAATGGGAAAAACGCGTTATGGGGCATTTAATTAAAAATTCTCTAGAAACTTATAAGTTCGAGGAATGCATAACCCTTACATCGTTTTCAACGATGTTTGTTTACAATTTTCCAAAGAATTACGAAGGAATCACCGAAAGCCACAGACAATTGGAACTTCTTTTCGTCAACAAAGGAAGTCTCATTACAATCGAGGACGGCAAAGAATACGTTCTTAATGCCGGGGAAGCCTTTTTGCATAAGCCGTATTCCGTTCATAGAGACATGAACAACAACTGTTCTTCCAGAGTCTCCATCACAAGTTTTTTAACATCGTCTCCAGATCTTTCTTTTCTCTTTGACCAAGTCATCAAGTTGAGCAACGAGCAGATATACGCATTAAGCGAAATATTCGAATACGCCGGCAGACATCTCACCTCTTCGAGGCAAATATGGTTCAGCGATAAGAAAAAGAAGATGATCCCGGAAGCAGTTCCATACGGATTCAAACAAATCATCAAAAACAAATTGGAACTTTTCCTCATATCCCTCGTGGAAGGAAAAAAGGACACAGGCGGCAATGGAGTCAGGAATTATTCCGCTCTTTCGTATAAAATCATCGACATTTTGAAACAAAACCTTTACGAAAAATTTAATTTGGAACAGCTATCGGACAATCTCAGCTATTCGAAAAACTATTTGTGCCGCCACTTCAAAGCGAATACTGGGTATACGATTAGCTCGTATTATTACGAATTGAAAATAGCCGAGGCGAAACGACTTCTAACCGAGACCGAGAGCAGCGTCAACCAAATCGCGGAAGCTCTCAACTTCGGAACAGTTCAGTATTTCTCCCTTTGCTTTAAGAAAAACGCTGGTGTTTCTCCTTCTTTGTTTAGGAAAAACGTCCAAAAAGAAAGGTACTATTAATCCATGGATTCCACGCATGAATACATCCTTAAAAACTGGGCAAAAACGATAAGAGACCCTAAAAAAGAAGAAGACGCCAAGCTAAGCAACGTCAAGTTACCCGTTCCATACACCACTCCGTGTATCGATGATTGTTTCAAGAACTTCTACTATTGGGACACTTATTTCACCAATATCGGGTTGCTCCAAGACGGAATGATCGAACAAGCCAGAAACAACCTCCTGATAATGAAGTTTTTTGTGGACTCATATGGATTCGTTCCCAATGCTGACCACCTAATTTTCGGAAGCCAGCCTCCATTTTTTACTAGAGGCGTGTACGACTTATACAAAAAGACGGGCGACAAAAAGGATATAGAACTATTCGTTAACGCCTTGATCACCGAAATGGATTTTTGGGCATACGATAGGATGTCTCCATGCGGATTAAATCAATACAAATCCGGTTGGACTTCGATTAAATGTCTAAACTCTTACGATTATTTCGTTTCTAGAGTCGGCGGATTAAAAGGCGAGGAAAAGAATATCGACAAAATAGAAATGGCGAGAAATTTCTTCGCAATCGGAGAATCCGGATGGGACGTCAACATGCGTTTCAAAACGAAAACGAATAGATTCGCCTCCCTCGAGTTCGCTCAAATAGACTTAAATTCCATTCTTTTTGACGCGGAAATGAAGCTCTCGGAAATGCTTCTATTAATCGGAAGGAAAGAAGATTCTTTGGTCTTCTTAAAAAGAGGCAATTCACGCAAAGAAAAAATGATGAAGCTCATGGAGGACGAAAAGACGGGCTTGTTGCTTGATTATAACTTCGTCGATAAGTCTCTTTCATCTATCGCCAGCGCGGCAAGTTTCTACCCTTTCGCAATGGGTATAAGCGAGGATAAAGAAGCTTGTTTAAAACTTTTTAAAGCACTAGACAACGAATATGGAATCTCAACCGCTCCATATAGAGGGGAAGATGATTATCTTCAATGGGACTACCCACACATGTGGCCATCGAACGCCTATTTTTGCTATCTCGCTCTAAAGAATGTCGGTTTGGAAAAAGAAGCTGCAATTATCAGGAAACAATATATCCAGGTAGTTGATAAAAACTATCAAACTACCGGCAAACTTTGGGAAAAATACAACACCGTCACCGGTGAAGTTTCAAAAACCGTCGAATACGAAACCCCCAGTATGATGGGTTGGACGGCAGGAATATATGAATACTTCAATACCATCAACGATTAACTTTGATAACGTCGCCGCGGCAATTCGCGAAACGACCAAGAACGACCATCTCGTTTTCACTTTTAACAATTGCTTTTACGACACCTGGAAAAAAGCCATCAAATGGATCGATGACGAAGTTTTCCTAATAACGGGAGACATACCCGCCATGTGGCTTAGAGATAGTTCCGTTCAGGTGATGCACTATCTCCCTTTCTCGAAAGAAGAAAAGGTAGGCAAAACGATCAAAGCCCTCATCAAAAGGCAGCTTAGGATGATTTCCATTGATCCATACGCCAATGCCTTCAAAGAAAACGAAAACTCATACGGGGAATGGGACCTAACCGCAATAACAAACCCACATTCGAAAATTGTGTGGGAAAGGAAATTCGAATTAGACTCCCTTTGCTATCCGCTATGGCTCGTAATCAAGTACTACGAATATACCGGTGACAAAGAAGTATTCAGCATCGATTTCTTCAAGGCCTTTGACGTGATTTTGAAGACATTGGAAATCGAACAAAACCACGAAGAGAAATCCGATTATTATTTTGGATATACCTTCACCGAGAGACAAAAAATCGAATGCAAAAAGAATTCGGTTAACCCAGAAACATACGGGCTTGTTTGGACCGGGTTCAGACCAAGCGACGACGTTTGCCAATTCCACTACCACATTCCGGATAATATGCTGCTGGTGACCGTCTTAACGAGATTAGAAAACATCTTTAAAACAAAGCTAGGGAAAAACGAATACGCAGAGACGTGCTCGTCGATTTCGTCCAAAGTGAAAGAGGGAATAAATAGATACGGCATCGTTAATTTAGAAGGAAAAGGCCGAGTTTATGTCTCAGAAACCGACTGCCATGGTCATTTTTCGACTAACGATGACGCCAATATACCAAGCCTCCTGAGCATTCCATATCTTGAATATCCATATCTCGACAAAGAAGCATACGAAAATACCAGGAAACTAGTTTTGTCAAAAGACAATGACTATTACTACGAGGGGACCGTCCTCAAAGGAATCGGAAGCCCGCATACACCAAAAAATACAATTTGGCCTTTATCGATACTTATGCAAGGCATCACTTCGACAGACAAAAAAGAGATCGATGAATGTCTATCCATGGTATTAAATAGCGATAACGGAACCAACCTCATGCACGAAAGCATCAACAAAGACGACGCTTCCATCTACACCAGAGCATGGTTTGGATGGGCTAATTCCCTTTTTGCGGAATTTTGTCTTAAGAAAATTCTTCGAATCGAAAAATAACGGCAACAAAAAAGCGTTCTCCTGTTTGATCGGTAGAACGCTTTTCTTTATTTATGAATCTTGA
>JAKSUL010000059.1 GCA_024409055.1 Bacilli bacterium | reverse complement strand
TAGGGGGATTTGAGGTAACGAAAGTTATGGCGGGAAACGAAACTCTTGAAGCGGTGGATGGGGTTTATTCTTTCGATGTTAGAGGAAATGTGGAAGTGTCCATATCAGCCAAAAACCCATCTGTAGTCGGCTCTATAGCAAAATATGATGTCAGCTATTCGCTGGGCGACAGGAAAACCGCGAAAGCCTTTGCTTCGAAAGAGGAAATCATGGATTCCTTGGTCAAAGTAGAAGGTGATAACCTCATCACTTCCTGCGATGAATACGAATTGATGTATGGCGGGGCTAACGGAGGCAGTGGAGAAACCGTCTGGAAGTTAGAAAACGTCATGAAGTTTGGATCTACATCTGCGAATGGCAATTTAACGCTGTCTCTTGGTCAAGAGGTTAACCGAGTTGTTTTGACCGGGTACGTATATGCTTCGACGTGCGATGTTCGCATTGGCGATTCTTCCTCGTCTGATTGGGGAGATACGGGTGCCGATAATAAGACAACGAAGGTCCGCTGCTCCGATATGATCATAGCCAGCAAAGAAACCGTTGAGGCCGGAGAGATGTCGCAAATAACGATCGATTTCGAATCGACCAGGACTTTAAAGATCGCCACGACGAACAAAAAGCCTTTGTTCTTAGCTTCGATAGAGTTTGTTTATCATGACGGGGAATAAGGAGAGATTATGAAATCAGTGAATTCATCGATAGTTCTAACCTTATCCGTTTTGTTGCTTGTTTCGTGTGGTGGTGGCGCTTCTTCCTCTTCTTCTAGCGAAAAGTCTTTTGCCCCTTCATCTACTGAGCCGATTTCTAGCGAGGAGACGTCTTCTGCCTCCTCCTCTTCTACGCAAACAACGACCCCTTCCGGGGATTTACCTGGAGAAAAGCCGATCATCTCGGAAGACGGAAAGACCATTACGTACGGCTTATATCCGAACAAACACATTAACGACGCCTCTTTGATTTCTTCGCTAGAAACGTCTTCTGCCCAGATAGCTAATGGGTGGTTTATGTATGAAGGGAACTTCTACGCCAAAGAAACCGCAAGGCTATACAACTCCGAATCTTATCAATTCGATGATGGCACCCAAATAAACGAAGGCGAGCTCTATTGGTATACGGTTGAGCCAATTGTTTGGAACGTTATGAAAAGCGAAAGCGGTGTTTATTCTTTGATGACCGCATCCATCGTGGACGCCCACGATTTCTATCATGGTTATTCGCCTAGGGTGTCTGCTGAAAATGTCGTGTACGCGAACAACTACAAAGAAAGCGATGTGAGAAACTGGCTTTCTTCATATTTCTATGAGTTGTCTTTTGGAATGGCGGATGATTACTTCGCGGGCCTTGAGGTTGATAATTCGCCTTCAACGACCGATTCGAACGATAACAAATATTCTTGCGAGAACACGAACGAAAAAGTTTATCTCCCAAGTTATCAAGAGGTGGCATCGTTTGCTCCTTCTATTATTAGAGCTAAGACAAGCGATTACGCTAGAGCTAGAGGAGCTTGGTGTAACGTGAGAGATAGTGAACTTTCCTACAATGGATCATATTGGACCCGTTCCCCATCCAGCGAATTCGATTATTGCGCTTGGAACGTGAACGCCGGTGGGTATTTAAGCCAGTACGCCGTTGACGGAAATAGTCATTCAGTTAGGCCGTGTATACAAATTAAGTTATAAAAACAACTCGGCTCGACCGAGTTGTTTTCTATTTAACTATTTCTATTTCTTTAGGATAGATAATTTCGATTTTTTGGTTTTTGCTTAAGGAGACGAATATCGGCCCATAAGGGGTGAAAATTTTGTATGAGAATTCTTTGACCTTTAGGGATCTTGGTGAAAAAGCAATTTTCTTCATTCCTGGTTCTAGAATGTTTATTCCGGATGTCGCGATAATGAAGGAATAATATGGGGTACAAGCCCATGCGTGCGAATAATCAAATTTATAAGAAGGCTCCGGCTTATAAAATCCCTCGGGAAGTCCCTTGTCTGCCGTTTTCACGTTATCTAGCCAGTATTTGAGAACGGTTTTTGCATATTTGCCGTCCATATCAGCTTTATGAACGGCCTCAAATAAATAATGCATGAAGTATGGTTGCATTTCGCAGTCATTAAGCTCGGTAAAGATTTTTTTAAGAATCGCTTTGCTTTGCTTCTTGCTACTGGTAAGCCCGTACGCAACGGCTAAAGCATTGGCGTGTTTTCTAAAGTATTTCTTTCCGTTTCCGGGCGGAACTTGGCATCCTTCGTAATTTCCGACGTCCTCATTAAGGCCTTCGGAATATAAACCACGTTCTTTATCGTAGAGGTTGGCGTTAATGGCTTTTTTCAGCTTCTTTGCTTTTCTTGCAGTTCTCTTGGCTTTTTTCTCGTCCCCTAATTGTTCGTAAATGTAGGATAAGCAAACCAAATGACGGTAATAGAACATGTTAACTACGGATTGCCCAAGATTAGCTGGAGCGCTAAATAATCCATAACCATCCACGTTAAGCCAATCAATGAAACAATAACGACGCGGATGATCCACGATTCCTTTTTCACCGACAAAAGAAGAATAACGTTTATCTGTTGCTTCGATACCTTTTAAGCAATCTTTTAGCAGTTCCTTGTCGCCGGTCATCATGTAGATGTCATGAAGCCAAATCGTTACTATCAATGCATAATCGTCATTGGCGTTTTGCCCTCCGTTTCGATAGAGGTTGTTCGTGTATCCTCTTAAAACGTGCTTGGCCAAATCGTAGTCGCCTGTAGCGAAAGCGTTGACAAAGGAGATTAGACGATAATCACCGGCGCATGAACCCAATGGCTCGCAGTGCTTTGGCGAATCGAGGATTATGTTCTGAGAACAGTTTTTTGCCGCGAAAAGGCATTTATCAAATATGTCATTTAGCCTCTTGTTGCTGGTGATGATTTTGCTTTGATCCGGAAAAGGATAATGGGAGTGGTAGACATGAACTATTAATTCAGCCCCGTCTTTGCTTTCTGCCTCTAAGCAAAAACCGCCAACGCTTTCTAGGTTCGCATAACGGACTTTCCCTGACTTGGAAAACACGAAATGGTTCGTTTCGGTTGGTGTGTATTCTTTAGTCTTTTTGTCGATTATTTCAAAAGAATCCACTTTACCAGTTGCCTGTCCAGTACACTCGATTTCGACATAGGCGGCATATGTGTGGGGGAAATCGACGAAGAAACGTTTCTTTCCTTTTAGATGAAAGCTATTCTCGAAAGAAATTTCTTCCTCTATTGGGGCCTTAATTCTTGCATCGCGAATATTCCATTTGTACTTTTTGACTTCGGCTTTTTCCCAAGGTCCATTTTCAATTTCGTTATTGAAGCTAAAGGGGTCGTTATATTGTTTTTCGTGCCGAATTTCCCAGCTTTCGTCGCTTTCGACTGCTTCGCTCGTCCCGTCGACGTAATTAATTACGCCTTCAAGAACGAATCCTCCATTTCCAGAAGAAAAGTCGTAATCTCGTAAGGCGGAAAGTTCTACCAAAGACTCAATCTTTATTTCCTTTTTCTTGTTGATAACGACTTTCTTTTTGGCCCAAAAGAAATCTTTGGCCGGAAGGTTTCCGTTATAGAAGTCGTAGTCGCATTTCGTGTTTGTGTTGAACACAACAATGTCGTTTACGCGAAGATAACCGCTCGTGTCGCAGGCAAATTTCACATCGAAAGACTCGATTTCTTTTTCACGCTTAAATGTTTTTCTTATTCTTGCGGCGACGTAGTTTATTGGGCCAGGGTTGACCCAAAGGCGGAACATTCCCGGTTTTGAGGATTGCTGCTCTTTGTATTTTTTAGATGGTAACCAGATTATTGACATGCAGTTATTTTAAACGTTTCTCGATTAATCGAATAACCGCTTTTTTATAGTTTTCATGCGCGTTTTTTCTGATTTCCTCAAAATCGACCTCTCCATTTGAGCAGATCTCGATTTCTTTGATGCCTCTCTTCCTAATCTCTTCGTAATCTACGCCTTTACCAAGACAACCAACGATGAGGGCTAATTCCTTGTTTTTCTTATCGCATCTTTTGCTGATCCCATCGATGACCTTTCCGTAGAAAGATTGAATGTCGAGTCTTCCCTCTCCGGAAATGACTAAGTCACTATTATCGAGTTTTTTGTCGAAATCTATCGCATCTAAAAGGACGTCGATTCCTGAAACGAGTTTTCCGTTCAGCAAAGAAACGATGCCAAATCCGATTCCTCCGGCGGCTCCCGCTCCTTGCTCTTTAGAGCAATCTCTTCCGATTTCTTTACCGATTACCTTCGAATACGAGGAAAGGTTCTTATCCAAGATACGAACCGTTTCTTCATCTGCTCCTTTTTGGGGACCATATACCGCGGAAGCGCCAAAGGGACCACACAAAGGATTTTTCACGTCGCACATGCCGACGAATTCGACTCCACGTATAGCCTCGTTTAGATTAGAGATATCCACTGCGACGACTTTATTTAGATTACCTCCGGAAAGATCCGATATTTCTTCTCCGTTGGCGTTAAAGAATCTAGCGCCTAAAGCTTGAGCAATTGGAGCCCCTGCATCATTAGTGGAGCTACCGCCTAATCCTATGATTATCTTTTTCGCGCCGCGTGTAATCGCGTCTTTTATCAAGAGACCAACTCCGTAAGAAGTGGTGATAAGCGGATTCTTGATAGTGGTGGTTGGAAGATATACGCAAGAAGATACTTCGATTATCGCCGTTGAATCTTTAAGAAGATATTTGGCCTTAATTCTTTTTCCGTTAGCGTCAACAGACTCGATTTCTTTTATCTCCCCTCCTAGGCATTCAAAGAAAGCGTCAACGGTTCCTTCTCCGCCATCGGCGACTGGGAAACATTCCAATGCAATATCGAGGCCTCTTTCTTTGATTACTTCTTTCCAAATGGAAAAGATGTCATTACAAGATAGAGTTCCTTTGAATGAATCTGAGACGATTATTGCCTTTTGCATAAAGTTTAAGAATGTTGCACTTCTGCCTTTTCTTCCTTTATTATGAAAGCAACAAAAGGGGAAACATATACAAATATGGGCAAATTTTTAGATTATTTGCGTAATTCCAAAAAACCTCTCATCACTTTAGGGTGCCTTCTTGCTTCAGTAATGGGCACCGTTGGATTGGCCCACGCCGTCCAGACCGATTTTGGCAAAATAAAAGTCGAATCGGGGTCGATAGAGACCACGTTGTTCGACGACACGAGCGCCAAGGTCAATATTGGCTATAAGCTTTATACGCCGGCCGGTTTAGGCGCTGGCGAAAAAGTTCCTGCGGCCTTGTGTTTACACGGTTACCAAAACGACCACGAGACCAGCGCTGCCTATGCCATTGAATTAGCAAGACGCGGATACGTGGCCCTCGCAATTGACGAATATGGCCATGGTTCAACAAATGCCGGCATGATTGATCGTGGTTACACAAACCACAAAGTCACGACAAATTACGGTTGGGACGAAGACGGGAAGACTTATTTGGAAATCAAAGGCCAAACTCGTTACAAAGTCATGATGAACTTCTCCAACTTGGACTTTTTCATCAACAAATATTCATCTTCGTATGACTTTGACAAAGGGGCAATGATCCCGACCGAATCTGTTCGCGACGCTTCAATGGGTGGCTCTGCGGCATATGCTTGGCTTGCGGGTCTTCCGAATGTCGATAGCACAAGAATGGTCGTCACCGGCCACTCGATGGGAACTTGGGCCTCTTGGTCTGTTTCGGCCGCCTATAGCGGTGTTACTTTGGATGGAAAACTCATCGAACCGCGCGCAACGGCGTTCCAATGCGGCGAGTTATTTAAAACAACTCGCGACACCGTTGGCCGCTTGGCTTATATCACCGATGAAGGAACGCCCAGAGAAATCCACTGGAACAATCCTCTCCTTATCACCGCCAAATACGACGAGTTCAACTATTTCCGTGACTACGCTAAGACTCCGGTCACCAAGGAAATGATTAAGGATGAGCAAAGCCTCAACTTCTTGAATATCGGAGCCGACGAAGCCGAATGGAACAAAACGTTCCACGAAGATTTCGTGGCCGGAACGTCCGTTCGCCGCGAATACGTTGTGACAAATCACCGTTTGACGACCCACGATCATCGCGCCGTCGCCGCCGTTGTAAATTGGTTTAACAAAGCAACAGCCAATCCGACCACTATGGCCGACACCAATCAGATCTTCATGATCAAAGAAGTTCTCGTCTTCGTCGCCATGTTATGCGGCATCGCCTCCGCGGTTGCCATGATCATGTGCATGAAGGAAGTTCCGTTCTTCAAGACAGTGTTTGCCGGCGTTCCGAACCGCCCAGAAAAGCTCAAGACTGGATGGAAATTCTGGAAGGGCGCCCTCTTAACGATTGCTATTTCGGGCCTCACGTATCCTTTCTTAACTCAGTTAGGACATGGATTGATGCCACTTCCCGAACAAGTCTTCAAGATGACGATTGGAAACGGATTCCTTGTTTGGTATCTCTTCCTTATCCTCGTCATGCTCGGCTTCACCCTCATCCCGTACTTCATCAATAAGAAAAAAGGCAAACCGACAGCCGATATGGTTGACCTTGGTTTTGCCAGGGAGAAGGCTCCTGAAGAAGAGACTACTGCCGCAGTTTCTGAAATCGAAGGCAAAAAACGCACCACAAAGTTCGACTGGGCTCTTCTAGGAAAATCGGCGTTATTAGTTCTTATCGGTGCCGCTTGGATGTATCTCCAAGTTCTCCTTTGCACAAAAGTGTTCCAACTCGACTTCCGCTTCATTTGGCCGTTCTTCAAGACGTTCAGATGGTCTAGACTAGGTCAATTCTTCGTCTATTTGCCGGTCTTCGCCGTCTTCTTCGTCCTCAATAACTGTCGCATCTTTGCTTACAATAGAGTTAAAGGCGTCGATGAACCAGGATTTAAAGGATTCATCCAGTGCTGGTGGAAATACGCTCTTTGCATGGTTGGCGGAATCTTGTTCCTCTGCCTCTTAGAGTACATTCCGTTCTTCTTGCAACTCGGGCCTGGCGCCGACCTTCTCTTCTCGTCGACATTTGGCGGACCGTTTATGTCCCTCCTCATCGTCTTCGCGCCACAGGTCATCGTCTTCTCGGTTGTCTGCACTTTCCTTTATAGGAAAACCGGTAACGCGTTCGTCGGAGCTCTCCTAGTTGCCGTCTTGGCTTGCTGGATTGTCACCGGCGGTTCCGCGATGTTGTTCGCCTAATAAGCAAAAAAACAAGAAACGACCACACAAGTTGGTCGTTTTCTTTTTGCGGATGGGTATCATATTGGCATGAATACAAGAGAAACGCGTGCTTTGTGGAAACGCTGCGACGACGCAAGAGACGCTGAAAAAAAGATTCCCGAGGGTCTTACATTGATCAAAGACCTTTCATATGGTCGCTTTTGCAAATGGAATAAGTTTGATATCTATTGTCCAAAAGACGCCGAAAACAAAGTGATACCGACAATCATTTCGGTTCATGGCGGCGGTTATTTCTATGGCACTAAGGAAACCTATTTCTATTATTGCCTAGACTTAGCTAGACGCGGTTATCGAGTGGTAAGTTTTAACTATAGGCTCGCCCCGGAAAATAAATACCCTTGTCCGATAATCGATTTCAACAACCTCATTAAGTTCCTGCTCGAAAATAAGGAACGTTACCATATAGATTTTGAGAATCTTTTTGTGGTCGGAGATTCCGCTGGGGCGCATCTAGCTTCCCAACTTGCCCTCATATATTCGAACCCGGAATATAGAAAGACCCTCCTTGAAATTGATTTTGCACCCATAAAATTCAAAGGAATCGGCCTCAATTGCGGATTCTATGAATGGGATACCTTGACCCATAAGGACAGCATGTTCATTAGATATATCGGGGAGAAAAACTACGAAAAATATAAAGACTCCGTCGATACCCTCAAATACATAGATGCTAGATTCCCTCCGACCATGATTTGTTCGTGCAATGGTGATTTCCTTTTGCCGCACGCAAAACCATTTTACGATCTTCTGATCGAAAGAGGCGTTAAGGCCGAGTTGAAACTTTATATGCCGGAAGACGAGACTCTTTTCCATGTTCACCATGTCGATGTCGGAAAAAGATACGCCGACATTTGGAACTCCGATCAAATGGCGTTTTTCGGTTCTCTAGTGGGATAGTCGAATGGATTAAGTTTCTTTTCGCTTTATAAAGCGATGTCTCTTAGTGTAGAATAGCCATGATGGAAAAAACCGTAAAAGAATCAAAAAATACTAATTCATTCAAAGAAGGGCTCCGAGCATTCAAAGAGTTCATGATGAAAACCACCAACGGCATGGCCATTGGTCTTTTCGGTACTTTGATAATCGGGACGGTTCTCAACCTCCTCGCCAAAATTCCTGCTATGCAGGAAATGGGAACTTGGGCAAGTTTGATCCAAGGGCTGATGGGTGCCGGAATTGGGCTTGGCGTTGCGCTTTCTTTGAAACTAAACGGAGTAATGGTGGTCGCTATTATGGCGGCTGGATTTGTCGGTAATTATCAATTCCAATGGCTTCCGGACCAAGCTCAAGCCCAGTGGACCGTTGGCTTGATAAGCGATCCGCTTAGCTGCTATATATCCTGTGTCCTTGCTTATATAGTCGTGAAGCTCGTTATGAGGAAGAAGACACCCGTTGATCTTCTTTTGATTCCTTTGGTTGGACTTCTGACCGCTATTTTGTACAGTTGGTTAGTTGCCGAATGGATCCATTACATAACCATTGGCGTCTCTAAACTCATTGAAGTCAGTTTCGATGCAGTTCCTCTTATTATGTGCATCGTTGTTTCGGCGTTGGTCGGCATGGCCCTCACGGCTCCGATCTCATCCGTTGCAATCTGCGTCGCTATTCAAATCGGAAACGTTCCTTTGGCCGCTGCGGCCGCTTTGATCGGGTGCTGCACACAAATGGTCGGTTTTGCCGTCCATACTGCTCACGATAATAAATGGGGCTCGGTCATCGCTGTTGGAATCGGAACGTCGATGCTCCAATTTAAAAACATTTTGAAGAAGCCTCTGATTTGGCTTCCGACAATAATCGTGTCTGCCGTGTTGGGCCCTTTAGCCATGTTATTCCCTCTTGATGGAATCGTGGTTGGGAAAGGCCTATCGGTTGGAGCCGGTATGGGCACGTGCGGACTTGTCGGCCCATTGAATTTCTTCGACGCAGCTAACTTCAATTGGGTTATGATCGTTGAAGTTATTGCCTTCGCGATAGTTATTCCTGGGTTCCTCGTTTTCCTTCTTGATTTGGTATTTAGAAAAGCCGG
>JAKSUL010000058.1 GCA_024409055.1 Bacilli bacterium | reverse complement strand
TTAGAGATGGTAACGGTAGGATGTCTAGACTATTAACAACTTTGCTTCTTTATAGGAGTGGATATTATGTTGGAAAATACATTTCCCTTGAAGCTAAGATCGCATCTATCAAAGATCTTTATTATGATGCACTTTCAGAAAGCCAAGATGGGTGGCATGACGGAAAAGATGACCCAACTCCGTTTATCAAATATATGCTCTCAATCGTAGACATGGCATATAAAGATTTTGAAAGTAGAGTTTCATTAATAACAAAGAAAGTTAGTGCAAATGAGCTGGTAAAATTGGCTTTCGAAAGAAAGATTGGCAAAATCACAAAATCAGATATAGCTGAACTTTGTTCCGGATTATCTATCAGTGCAGTAGAAAAAGGAATTGCTAAACTATTAGCAGAAGGAAGAATAGAAAAGCTAGGAAACGGAAAGAATACATTTTATATAAAAAAATAATCTCTCATTTTATATTGTTTATTCTCATTTTTACCGTAAATTTACGGGAAAGTCTTAATTGTATTAAAAATTAAAGAGTTAAAATCATCCATAAAGGAATTGATGAAATCCAGATTTTGCAAGAAAAGGCACAGCCTCTAGACTTAAAGTTTAGAAGTTGTGCCTTATTTTTAAGCGATTTTACCCTCACTATCGCTGGTGCCTTAAAAGCGGGTTTTTATATGTTTCGCGATTCAAGAACGAGGGAGCGTCCTTCTATTTGATCACGCACTTTTAATTCGTTTTCATGGCCCCAGACGCCCCGTTCATCAAGCGCGGCATTGAAATCGGGGAGAAGCTCGTTGCCAGTATATTCGCTGGAGGAAATCGTATCGATTTGCCTTTCATAAGCAGCGCCTTCAAAAAAAACGAATCATCTAAGGCGATGAAATGAGTATAACAAAATCCAACTGGTGAGAAATGCTAAAACCTTGTTCGGGATCAGACAATAGAATTGACTTTTTCGAATCAACGCTCATTCAAAAATGATTTGCATGTTGAGCATCAATATTTGCATATAAACAAAATCAAAAATAAGCAGAATATCTCCTAAATTTGCAATTTGCTAAAACTTCGCACTGTATCAACACGCGAAAAGGGCGATTTAATGTTGGGAAACAACTCAATTTTGCCCAGTAATCTTTTTATTATTTGCAAAGTTAGTTTTCGTTTTTTTCTTAACTCATAAAGTATAATTGATTTGATGAAAAAGCCCTCGGTTAAAGTCATTGTCACACTTTCCATACTCGGAGGCATCACCATGTCTCTTTTGGCCGGTTTTTTGATTATGAAGTCAATTTGGACGCATGGCGAAAGCTTTAAAGACAATTATTTCGTTGCCGGAACTTTTTACGCCTCCCGCGAAGAGAAAATGTACACATTGGAAGTCAGTGAAATAGACGAGAGTGAGTTCTTTTCTAGAGAAGGCAAAAACGTCGTTAAGGACTTGGCGACCCAGAGGTATTTTCTTTTGGACTTGTTCGATGGCGGCCGTTCAACTGGGAAACACTACACATTCGAATCCCTCAATGAGCGCGGAATCACCTACAGAAAAGCACCTTTTTATTATGACGATATTAATGGATCGACCATAGAACCGTTATTTAGGCTTGGTGATGGCGTTTCGCAATCTCTTGAAAAATACATTATCAATATGCCGAAAGAAGGGTTGGACTATTTATTTTTCTACGACTCTACATCTTATCTAAAAACAGGAAATTCTTAAGAGATAACCATCATCGTCAAATAAGGACCTATATCTAAATGTATTGCGTTTTTTTATGTCTATCCTAAAAAACGGTAAATCTTAGATTTGCAATTTGACCACTCGAAAAATTCCTTAAAATGGCAAATTGCAAAAATAAGGCAAAAAAAGTACAATCAAATTGCAAAAATATGGAGTTTGCAAAATATGGAACGTCTTTATTTAAATAAGATTATTGAGTGGAATGAAAACCATAGAAAACCATTGATGGTATATGGTGCGAGGCAGATTGGAAAGACATATCTAATTCGCGACATTTTTGCCAAACGTTTTTACAAAGATAACTATATATACGTCGATTTTAGACAAGACGATGACATGCGAAAATTCGTTTGCGGCGATGGGGCAGGAAATAAAGGCACTTCAGACGCTAATAAAATAATCGAATATTTATCGCTTCGAGAAAATAGAATCATCGACAAAAACACTCTTCTTATTTTTGACGAAATACAAGAAGCCTTGCCTGCCATAACTTCTTTAAAATACTTTAAGCAAGATTTTCCAGAAATCCCTGTAATTGCGTCCGGATCCATGATCCGCATCAAGATGAGACGTGAGCAAAGGCTGGCGAATCAGAAAGTGAAAGAACCTTTCTTTTTTCCGGTTGGCGCGATCGAAACGCTTTATGTATATCCGGTTTCTTTTGAAGAGTTCTTGTTTAACTCCAATAAGTCTCTTTATGACGCAGTGAATGATGCATATGAGAACAAAACCCCTCTTCCAGACGCGGTGCATAATCTGGCGATTAATGCGGTTTACACTTACCTTCTAGTCGGAGGCATGCCGGAAGATGTCGACATGTTTCTAAAAGGAGAACATTTGGTGAACGTTAGGAAAAACATGGTTTCGATATTCAATGACTATTTGGCTGATATGGAGCTATATCAATCGAATGGCGATTCTATCGTCCGGTCTAGGGCCGTTTTTCAAAGCGTTTATTCACAGCTGAACAAGGAATCGAAGAATTTCCGCGCGTCGCTTATAGACAAGAGGTACCACACTCGAGAAATAAAAACCCCAGTAGACTGGCTTGAGATGGCTAGCGTCGTTTATAAATCTCGCCAGCTCAAAGAGACGGTCACTTTGCCATTGCTCGAGGATAATGAAGGGAATTTCCGCTTATTCATGACGGATTTAGGCTTCTTGGCTTACCAAAGTGAAATAAATATGTCGACTTTTCAAAACAAAGAAGCGAGGAACTCATTGTCGGGTGTTTTTTTTGAAAACTATGTCGCCTGCGAATTAGTCGCAAAGGGTTTCCCTCTTTTCTTCTGGAAAGGGAAAAACGAGGCGGAATTGGAATTCGTGATTTCCGACGGAGAAAACGTCATTCCGTTGGACGTCAAAAAAGGACGCGGAAGCCTCAATTCTTTGGAGAAATTCAAAAGCCATAATCGTTTTGCCTATGCAGTAAAAATATCCCAAAACAATTATGGTTATAACGAGGATACAAAAATCGTCACGATTCCCTTCTATATGCTTTTTGCGTATTTGAATGACTTAAATAAGAAAAAGATTGCAGGAGTGAAATAAGGGGATTAAAAGCGTTCCGCACTTTATTGAATGATCTTTTTATAATTTGCGAAGTTAGTCTTCGTTATTTTTCTTAACTCATCAAGTCCGAACTTTTCGGCAAATGATCTAGCGAATTCAGTTACGTGCTCTGCGGCCCCAAAAGGGAAGTCCACGCCGTATTTCTCGTTCATGGCCTGCATCTTCCTTAAGAAGCTATATCTAGCGATTACAGAGGCTAAAGCGACGCTTAAGAAGGCGGTTTCGCCTTTAACGGAGAAGAGAATGTCTCTAGCGACCTCTTTTTCGCCCTTTAGATAACCGTAGTAAGTTTTAGGCTCGGCGAATTGATCCTGAACTAATTTGATATCAGGATGCTTTTTGTGGAGGTTCAAAAGCACTTGGTTATGCATCTTGGCCTTAATCGCGTTCATGTTGAGGCCTTTTTCGTTGACCTCGTTATATTTCTCGTTATCAATCGAACATTGGGAATACTCGAATTCGTTAATTAGGGTAGGGCCAAGCGACAGAATATCTTCATCGCTCATCTTCTTACTGTCCATGATTCCTAGTTCGGTTAATCTAGGCCTATCTTTTTCTTTGACTAGAGCCGCGCAGACGCAGATAGGGCCGAAGAAATCGCCAGTTCCGACTTCGTCGGATCCAATTTGGTCGAACCATTTGTATAAATGGACCATTTGAGGTTTATTCGCGATGATAGGTTTAACTTCAGCCACCCCCCAAGAAGAAGCCATTTCTTCGGCTTTTTCGCCTTGGAAAACCACTTTATGCATGCCTTTTTTCTCGGCGTAAACGGAAATTGATCCGCCTTCGCTTTTGGCAAAGAAAATGTGATATGGAGAAGGGTTAGCTTGCTGAATAGGCGCGTAAAACTCTACCAGTTTCTCAACTGTTGCTTTATCCAAACTTAAACTAACGGTGGTGGCGCTCATGCCCTTTATAATATCACCGATATTTTATATCGTCATTTTCAAAGAGAATCGGAGAGCCGGAATTTGCTGGTATATAGAGACAATTGGATATGCCAAAATGGCACAACTAATTATCCGTAATGTGCCAAAATGGCATAATCTTGTTGTGAGAGTATGCCAAAAATGTATAATTTAGTTAGCCATGACACTAAAAGATTTAAGAAAAAGCTTCAAAATATCCGCATCGAACGCGGCTTTGTCGATCTCGGTTCCCTTTAGAACTTATGTTCGCTATGAGAACGATGAAGGCTATGGGAATCCGTTAAAAAGACAAGCGATGTCAAAGGCTCTAACGGATTTATTTGAGACAACCGAGACGAAAGGGCTGTTGTCTTTGGAAGAAATTAAAGACAAAGTCGATGGCGTATTATCCAAGCATAAAGACGACGTTAATTTTTGCTATTTGTTCGGCAGTTATGCAAAAGGCAAAGCAACTGAAAGCAGTGATGTCGATTTGCTAATTGACACAAGCCTTGGTGGTCTAGAATTTGTCGGCTTAATCGAGGAATTGCGAAATGTTCTCCACAAGGAAATTGATTTGATAAGATTGTCTAGTCAAGGTGAGAACGTTTCTTTTCTTGCTGAAGTAATGAAAGACGGCATTAAGATCTACGGATAGTGAAAACCTCCTCAAACTAAAAAACTATGTGAGAAAGCTTTGTCGGCCAAATAAATATTAGGCCATTTAGAAACGGCGCATTTTCATTAAGAAAATGTATAATTAAATCCATGCAAGACGCATTCGTAACACTTGATTTCAAATTAGTAGAAGAGAAAGTATCTTCATACGCCAGAACCCAACGAGGAAAAAACGCCTTATTGGATCTAAAGATTTTGGACAAGGAGTCTTTGTCCAAAGAGCTTTCTTACACTTCAGAGGCCAATGATTTATACGCTAGATACGGTAGGATGCCAATCGACGCCTCTAGCGATATGGAACAAGCCATCGAGATGGCGTCTAAAGGCGCGGTTCTCGAAATAGAGCAACTTGACAAAATTGCTTATGACATTCTCTTAAGTGAGCAAGTAAGTAAATTCTTTAAACAAGTCACTTTGTTGCCTTTATTGATACAGTATGTCTCTAACCTCCCTTCGCTAGGTTATTTGGAGAAAGAAATTCATAAGATCATCGCTCCAGACCTTTCAATTTTTGATAATGCTTCGCCGACTTTAAAAGGTATCAGAATCAAGATGGCGAGGATGGAAAAGGAAATGGTTAGGAAACTCGGCTTTGCCCTTGATTCCAACCGCGATTTCCTGTCTAGCGATCAACTTACAATGAGAAACGGACATTACGTTTTGCCCGTTAAGAATTCATATAAGTCCCAAGTAAAAGGCATTCTTCAGGACGTTTCTTCCAGTGGTGCGACCGCCTTCATTGAACCTGAGGTTTTGGTTCAGATGAACAATCAGATGATGGAACTCAAAAACCAAGAAAAAGAGGAAATCCATCGTTTGCTTGGGATTTTATCCCAAGAAGTTGGTAACCACGCCGAAGAAGTCAAATTGATGAATCGGATGATCGGATATTTGGACTTCCTCCAGGCCAAAGCTTTGTATTGTGATGAGATCAAAGGCCACGTCGCCAATATCTCCAAAGAGAAGGAAATTTATTTGCCAAGGGCAAGGCATCCTTTGATAGATCCAAAGAAAGTGGTGGCTAACGATTTTTCGCTAACCGAAGAAAAACGCGCGATTGTGATTTCCGGTCCTAATGCCGGCGGCAAAACCGTCTCTTTGAAAACGGTGGGACTTCTAATTTTGATGCATGAATGCGGCCTTCCGATTCCGACCGCAGAAGGGGCGGAGATATCCTATATAAAACACGTCTATACCGATATCGGAGACTCTCAGTCTTTGCTTGATAATCTATCGACTTTCTCGGGCCATATGAGGAATATTTCCGGCATCTTCAATTCCGTCGGCGGAAACGATTTGGTCTTATTGGACGAAATCGGCATCGGAACCTCTCCTCAAGAAGGCGAAGCCATCGCCTATGCCTCGATTAAATACCTAATTGAAAAGCATTGTTTCGTCATGGTCTCGAGCCACTTCGAAGGCTTGAAGGCTTTCGCTTTAAGCGAGAAGCGCATTATGAACGCTTCGATGATCTATGACGTAGAAGGCCTTCGCCCAACCTATAAACTCAGGATGGGCCTCCCTGGCGAGTCTTATGGCTTATCGGTCGCCTTGCGTTATGGAGTAGATGCTTCGATCATCGAAACCGCTAAATCTTACCTTCACGAGCATGAAGATGTTTCGGTCTCTAAGGCTATTGAAAGACTCAACGAACTTTCAAGCGAAGAAGAAGCGAGAAAAGAAGCCATATTCAAGCAGGAAGAAGAACTGAAAAAAGCCCGTCAAAGGTTCGAAAATGACGAGAAGCTTCTTCAAAAGAAGAAGGATGAATATTTAAAGGACGTCGAATCCCAAAAAGCTAAAATGCTTGAAAAAGCGCAGCAAGAGATTGACGACATCTTAAAATCCCTCGATAGAGATGGCCTTAAGCCTCATGAAATCATTGAAGCAAGGAAGAAGATGCGTGACCTAGAAGACACCCCGGAATTGATTCAATACGATGGGGAAGTCGAAGTAGGGGACTACGCGGCGATCCCGGATTATGGAGTGGTGGGCAAAGTCACCGCTATAAAAGGCAAAAACGTTGAGCTTATCTCAACAGACGGCCTCTCTTTCAAAGTATCCAAAGATAGAGTCACTAGAACCGATGCTCCCAAAGAGACGCCTAAGGTTAAAACGGGTGCTTATGTTGATTCCTTGGCCGCCACTAAAGGCGTGCCCCTTGAGCTAAACATGATCGGGCTCCACGTCGATGAGGCATACGCGGCGTTGGACCATTATTTGGATCAATGCAGGCTCCGCCATCACCACAAGGTGAGAATCATCCACGGCTTAGGTAGCGGCGCTCTTCGCAACATGACTCACGAATACTGCAAAAAACATAGCGATTTCATCGAAAAATATGAGATTGCCGGCCAATACGACGGAGGCGGCGGAGCTACGCTGGTCTACCTCAAATGACCGATTTGATCAGAACGCAAATCGCTCTTTTGCCTGATAAGCCTGGCGTTTATCAGATGAAGGACGAAAACGATAAGATCATTTATATTGGCAAAGCCAAAAACCTCAAAAAGAGGGTCTCTCAGTATTTTTTGCGTCCTCAATCGGGCAAGGTCGCGGCCATGGTCAGCCACGTCCATCATTTCGATATCATTGTCTTGTCTAGCGACAAAGAGGCCTTCATCCTTGAGATGAATCTTATCCAGACTCATTATCCTCGCTACAACATCATGTTGATGGACGATAGCCATTACCCATATATCGCCATCAAAAAACATGGAGACGCTTATCTTAAGATCGCTAGAGACACCAAAGACCAGAAGTATTTCTATTTCGGCCCTTTCCCGAACTCTGGGGCAGCGCACGAAACGCTAAACCTCCTCAACAAGATATTTCCGACCAGAAAATGCAAAAATATGCCCAATAAGGCGTGCCTTTATTATTCGATGGGGCAGTGCCTTGCGCCATGTATCAACAAGATCGAACCTGAGGTATATGAGAAGCTATACGCCGACATCAAAACATTCCTTAACGGAGAGGTAGACGAAGTCCGTTCCTCTTTGAGGAAAAAGATGCTAGAAGCTAGCGACAACCTCGAATTCGAGACAGCCGGAGAATACAAGAAGACCTTGGATGCTTTAGAAGCCGTCACCTCAAAGCAACGCGTTGAGATAGTGGGGGATAAAACTCCTCGCGATGTTTTTGCTTACGCGGAAAGAGAAGGGTATCGAAGCATCGCGATTTTGACTTATCGCCGTGGCTTGCTTCTTGGAAAGCACGTTCATGTTGTCTCGTCCTTCGGCGAAGTCGAAGAGCAGATGGCGGATTTGATTTCCCAATACTATTCGAATCACGAAACGCCGAAAGAGATCGTCTCTCGTATCGCGAGTCTTAAGGATGAGCTTGAGGGGTTGTTCGAAGGTGTTGAAGTCATCTATCCTCAAGAAGGAAGGCTTCTAGATGCGGTCAATCTGGCGAGTTTAAACGCCAGGCAAGGTCTTGATGCCCATTTCATGTCCGCGAGGCTAGAAGACGACAAATTATCGCTTTTAGAGGCACTTGGGGAATTGCTTCACATCGAAACTCCGCTTCGAATTGAGCTTTTCGATAACTCGCACCTTCAAGGAAGCAGCCCCGTCGGCGCGATGGTCTGTTTCATCAATGGCGAGCCTTGCAAGAAAATGTACCGCAAATTCCATTTAAGCGAAGAAGATGCCGGAGACGATTATGGTTCCATGAAGGAAGTCACATATCGCCGTTATTCTCGTCTTAAAGAGGAAAACCAATCCTATCCAGACCTTATCCTCGTTGACGGCGGCATCACTCAGATACACGCGACCGAAGAGGCGCTCAATGAAGCCGGAGTATCCATCAATTTGTTTGGCCTTTATAAAAACGACAAGCATGAAACCGAAGGCCTGATTGATAAAGATGGCAACGTTTATCCTTTGGATAACAAATCGCCTTTGTTCTTCCTTCTTATGAGGATGCAGGATGAAGTCCATAGATTCGCCATCACCTTCCACAAAGACCAAAGAAGGAAATCGATGACCAAAGGGATCCTAGACGACATAAAAGGCCTCGGAGCAAAACGCCAAGAAGTGGTGAAGATGCATTATCCGACTTTGGAAAGCCTCAAAGAAGCTTCCTTAAGCGAATTGAATCAAATTCTTCCGGAAGACGTAGCCAAAATATTGTTCGATAAGCTGTCCAAGATATAGATTTGAGCCTCGTTTACTTTGCTGATATTAATTAAATGCTCGTTATAATTTGATTAGCCACTTGGCTATGACGAGGAGCGAGAGCAAGTTCCTGACTAAATAAAGAAAACTCATTAGAAGAAAAAGTCCGCCGCTTGGCGGATTTTTTCGTGGAACCACTATATCTTACGAAGGATTTCTTGGGTAAATGGTGGACGTCTTCGGCGGAGAATCCGATAAAGAGAACAAACAATTAATTTCATTATTCAAAAGACAAGATGATAAGTGTATTATTTAGCCACGCGCCCTTGGCTCAGCTGGATAGCGCAACGGCCTTCTAAGCCGTAGGTCAGAGGTTCGAATCCTCTAGGGCGCGCCACTTAAGTAATTTAGTAGTTAATACTTTGTATTAACTACTTTTTATTTCCTACAAGATACCCTACAAGATACCCTACAAGATAATGTTACAATA
>JAKSUL010000057.1 GCA_024409055.1 Bacilli bacterium | reverse complement strand
ATGTCCATCCTCTCTTTTGGCGTATGGTACATATCATTTCCTCCTTGTTTCCATTTTACTTCATTCGGTTCTCGCTTATTTGAGATGTGCGTCTACTCTAAAAATAAAGGTGTTCACTGTTAAAAATAAGTGTGTCTACTTTTAGGTTACCAGTACAACGGCACTTATACGATAAAAATCAAAAAATAGGAAAAAGGTGCAAAATCACCTCTCTTTTAGTTGGAAAAAAGGACATTAACGACTCTATTTCGTTGGAAAAAGGTGCAAATAGAGTATGTTTTTCGTTGGAAAAAGGTGCAACCACTTTTACTTTTAGTCGATAAATACTATAATTTTTGCATTCGGCGGAGGTTTTAATGGTATGCTTCGTAGAAAAATAGACAATTTCCTTATCAATTGGAAAGGTCAAGAAAACAAAATGCCCCTCATTGTTAGAGGCGCTAGACAAATTGGAAAAACCAAATCGATCGAGAAATTCGCTCATGAAAATTATGAATCGGTGATCGAGATTAATTTTGTTTTGCAAAAAGAATACTGCGATATTTTCGATGATGGGTACGAAGTGGACCGAATAATAAAGAACATATCGTTCAAGAATCCGGGCATCGAAGTTATTCCAGGAAAGACGCTTATTTTTTTCGATGAGATCCAGAAATGCCCAAATGCCGCCACTTCGCTTAAATCGTTCAAGCTAGACGGAAGGTTTGATGTGATTTGCTCCGGGTCGCTTATGGGCATCAATTATAAAGAAATCGAATCAAACGCCGTTGGCTACAAAGAAGATTTTGATATGAAATCCATGGATTTCGAAGAATTTTTGTGGGCGCTAGGCTATAAAGATGAGCAAATAGAAGAATTATACGAATGCCTAAAAACGATTAAACCACTCCCTCAATCCGTTTTTAACGCATTAAGCGATTCTTTCAAAGATTATATAGTTATCGGCGGAATGCCGGCCATCGTTCAAACTTTTGTCGAAAATAAAAACTTTAGTTCAACCTTGAAGATGCAAAGGCAGATCATTCGCGATTACGAAGAAGATATCATGAAATATGCTGAAGGGCTTGATAAAACAAGAGTCCTCAACGCATTCAGGAAAATCCCCGTCTTTTTAAGCAACGAAAACAAAAAATTCTTCATATCAAAGATAGAAAAAGGCAAAAAGGGAAGGGAATACGTAGGGGCAATCGAATGGTTGCAGCAATCGGGAATAATTAATGTCAGTTATTGCATGGAAGAACCATCATTGCCGCTGAAAGGCCACTATAATCCTGACAACTACAGAGTCTACTTTATGGATACAGGCCTATTAATAGGATCCTTTGACGATGAGATACAAGACGACATTAGGAGCGGAAAAAACTTTAATGCCTGTAAAGGCGCGATATATGAAAACATCGTAGGAGACATGCTTTCTAAAAGCGGATATGACCTTTTCTTCTATAAAGATCAAAAAGGACAGCTAGAGATGGACTTCTTCGTTAGGGATAAGGATTCGCTTGTTCCACTAGAAGTTAAGGCCACCGACAATTCGACCGTTTCCTTAAACAATTTGATAAACAAGGATAAATACTCAGACGTCAAATACGGCATCAAATTGGCGCATAAAAACATTGGATTTAACGGGAAATTCTATACAATCCCCTACTTCTTAACGTTTATGCTAAAAAGATTCCTTAGGGAGAAAGAATAGTTGCATCAAAAAAACGCCGCAGCCGTCTAAATGTCGGTGAATTCGCGGCGTTTTTTCTTTTTTTCTTATCGCTTAATGAGAGAGATCTTTTCTTCTTCTACCTTTATCTCGGCGATTCTAGCGGTCCTGCATTCGCCTTTTTTGTTGGAATCGTTATCTCTTCCATGGTAGAAGACATAATATTTCCCGTCTTCTTCCAAAACAGAACAGTGTCCGGTTCCGGACTCGACTTCGTTTTTGGAGATTAGCGGCAAATAAGTATTTTCATCTGGGTATTTCTTGAATTCCAAAGATTTCAAATCATCGGTGTCTCCGCAAGCAACCGCATATCCGAGGTAATAGTTTTCGTTTTGGTAGCAATTGCCGGAATAGATGACGTAATGATAATTGCCCTTCCTCAAGTAGAAGGCGCCTTCAAGGGTGTGCCAATGCTGACCTTTCTTGAAGCGGTCCCTCATGAATATCTCTTGGTCCAACGTGGCGCGCACCACCACTTTCGGATCCCCTTCGACTTCATATGGGGATTTCATCTTGTCCACCATGATCAAAGTGCCGGCTCTAACCGCATCGTAGTCATTGGTCGAATAGAAGATATATAAACCCGACTTGTTCTCGACGACATGCGAATCGATGGAGAAAGGTTTGATGAGGTCATTTGCCTTCGTAAATGGCCCATAAGGAGATGATGATTTAGCGACCACCATAGCCTGGAGGTGAACGTCTTTCTCTTCTTCCTTCATATTGGAAACGTACATGAAGAATTCGTTTCCGATTTTGATTACGGACGGAGCCCAGTATTCTTTATATCCTTCAGCGGAAAAGCATAGTCCCTTGTATTCCCAATCGATTTTGTTCGATGAGACATATAGAGATACGCCTTTATAATCGGTGACGTACATAAAATACGTACCGCCTTCTTTGATGACGTATGGATCTGGTTGGGCCTTATCGGCAGTGATATTAAGTTTCATATACAAAATGATAGACGCACAAGAATGTCTTTATATCAAAAACATTGCATTAAAAATAAAGTTTTTAACCTAAACGAACAAGTGATATCGAATTTGATAAACGCTTAGAAGCACCTATCTTTTCTCTTCTTCTTGCAGTTAGCCATGTTGGGGCAATGGTAGCAAACTTCGTTTTCAGCATTATAGGTGCCATCGAAGAAGGTTTTGATGTTATTTATCGTCGTGTCGGCGATGTTGGCTAACGCATCGGACGTCAAGAAAGCCTGATGGGAAGTGACGATGACGTTAGGCATTGAAAGGAGTTCCCTCAAGATCTTGTCATTCATGATGTGGTTCGATTTATCAGAGAAGAATAAGTCGGCCTCTTCTTCGTAAACGTCTAGGCAAGCCGAACCGACTTTCCTATCCAAGATGCCGTTAAGCAAAGCTTCCGTATCGATCAATTGGCCTCTTGAGGTGTTGATAATCATGACTCCGTTTTTCATCTTGGCGATGGAGTCTTTGTTGATGATGTGCTTTGTTTCTTGGGTCAATGGGCAATGCAAGGAGATGAAGTCGCTATTTCTAAACAATGTGTCGAGATCGACATAGTTATAGCCTAGGGCCTCATTTGGGAATTTATCGTAGCAAATGACGTTCATCCCGAATCCTTTGCAGATATTGATGAACTTCTGCCCTATTTTTCCGGTGCCGATAACGCCGATGGTTTTGCCGTATAGGTCGACCCCAGTTAGACCGTTTAAGGCAAAATTATATTCTCTAGTCCTCATGTAGGACTTATGGATTCTTCTGTTGGAGGTTAGGAGTAGCGCCATAGCGAATTCCGCGACAGCGTAAGGAGAATAGGCGGGAACCCTCAAGACATGGATCCTTCCAAAACAGGCGGATAAATCGACCTTATCGAATCCAGCGCATCTTAAAGTAATGAGCTTAACTCCGTTTTCGTAAAGCTTATCGATGACTTCCTTATTGAGGTTATCGTTGACGAAGACGCAGATGGCTTCATACCCCATGGTAAGAGATACTGTTTTCTCATCTAATTTCGTTTCGAAATAAGTAATCTCGATATCGTTTCTGCCGCTTAGGCAGGCATTAAACGAATCGATGTCGTATTGTTTAGCGTCGAAGAAGGCAACTTTCATGTTCTTTTCCCTCCTGAAATCCATTTTAAACACTTTTGTGTTTTTGTCTTGTCAGATAGTAAAAAGGAGTCATAAAAGCGGCTACATGAAAACGGTGTTATGTAGATTTGCTAAGGAAGTACCTTTTGTCTTTGATAAGGCCCTTTGATGACATCACACCTTTTTCCATTAATTTGTAGAGCGCCCCTTTTACAGTCGATAGGCTAAGACCGGCCAAATTCGCTAGATCCTTTGCCTTGGCTTCGTCAATATCCGACAATAAAGCGATTATTTTTGCCTCATTCTTAGAATATTTAGTGTCATTTAGTGTCAATTTAGTGACAGGTCTAGTGTTATTCTTTCTGACACTAAAACGATAAAGTGCCACAAGTTCTATTTCAGCAACGATTCAACTTGAATCTCTATCATTCTTTCGAGCTTCTTTAATCTTGGCTCCGGCAGGTTATAGCGCAGGTGCTTCTTAAACTTGAAGTTGATTAATTTCTTGATTTTATCGAGTTGACGTTTACCTAAGTATTTTTTGACACTTGCGACAAAGTCGTCATACATAATAGGCGTCCTCGTCTTCATATATTCCCGAAGGGTTTGTTCGCTTTTTAATTCGTCAGTGTCCATCGCATAGGGGAGAAGGGAAGCTCCGTTATCAAATATCGGAGCAAGCGAAATCGGTTTATTTGTCTTATTGTCAATGATGAAACCGTAATTTCCGTAATGCCTATCGGTATTCATGGTGACAGCGTCAAAAGCAATCATATCGAGGAAATCTTGGTAAAAATCATCACCCAAACTCTCACAATAATCTTTGGCGGCCATAAAGCCACCGCTTTTGACTAAATATCCAATCGGGATAAAAGAATGATCGATATCGGTGAATAAGCGGCAAGTCGAAGATATGGAATGTTTCCAACCGGAAAGTCCGTATTCAACGTGTTTTACGCCCATCGCATTGGCGACTTGTGACGCATAGAACTCCGAAAAAGGCTCAAGACCACTATTGGCAAACCTGCTTGTGCCGCCCTTGAACAAAACTATTTCGCCAGATATTCTCCTCCAGCACTTCGGCAATTGCCCATTCGTGGTTAGTTCAGGAGAAGACATGAATTTCGATTTCAAACTGGATCCATATCCACCATAAGCAACTAAAGCAAGCAAGTTAGAAAAGTTATTTTGAAAAAGATTACATTGAGCAAAATTCTTCTCAAATCCTTCTTCGTATACCCAATAAGAATCATTTAAAGAAAGGGCTTTACAAATATCAATGATGCCTTTGGTGTTGTTATGATTAAGACCGATCTTGGAAAGAATCTTATCAACAAATTCACGATTCTTGGGTATTGTCCTTTTTTTTAGCCAGGAAACAATTCCTTCATTCGTCGGTTCCAAACTCAAGGGAAGTAGGTGTTCGTTTCCAGAAACCACCACGAAATTCTCAGCCCTAAAACCACGTTCATCAAAAAATAGATTGAATTCGGCTATAACGATGTCGTATAGGCTAAGACGGTACATAATCAATCCTCTTTGAAATTATACATTACCGTTTGATAACGGAGAAACTTAAAGTTTATCGGCATATACAAAAAGGGCACGGTTATAATCCATACCCAGTTTGCCTTCTTAGAGTTTATTAGGCGTAAAGAATGACGTTGGAGATGTGGCCGTATTCGCTGATATCCTTAAGAGCAGGATCGACGATGGCAATGTAGGTCTCGCCCCATACGGCGGCCGCATCGACGGCGGTCGTTCTGAGAGAGCCGGCCTTTTCTCCGATTTTATACATCCGGGGAGCCCACATTTGTCCATAAACTTTATCGTTTCCACAACTATAAACAATTTTACGTTTAGCGCCGCCCGCTAAAGCCTCTGCTTTTTTCTTCTTCTAACCGCCATATTGTTGTCAGAGTTAGATGCAAAAGCATAATAAAATTGGATTTTTCCGTCAGAGCAAACGAAAGGATCTGTGAAGTCTATTTTTGATAATGGTTTTGGAATCAAGTGCAAAAATTAGCACAAAAATTTCTTTTTAGAAGATGCATTCACATCGATTTTTCCAAAAATACGTCGCGAAATATTTCTTTAATTTCAAAGGACATTAGCGAAGCGCATAGATGCGTTATTTTCCGCTAAATCTCATTTTTTAACCACATTTAGCGGATTATACGATGCTTTACTCCTTCAATAAATCCCGGCGTAAATCTCCGTTTCTGCCGATTTTCGTTTTTCCAAAAGTAGACAAATTTATATAAATGGGTGGCATTTAAATGATCGAAATTTTGATATCACTAAAAAGAGGATATGTGTATGAAAAACGGCTTAAATTAACGCTAGCAATGATGTGTTTACTGGTCTTGTTCGTGTGACCTTAAGAAGAGACGATGATACATTTCTTTATAGTTTTTAATCTAATTCAGGAGGCAAACCAATAGACTTCCTATAGGCGATGAACTCTTCGCCATAAAGTCTATGAAGCGTTGCTTCGCTTTTTTTCCATATAAGGGGATCGTAATTATCCAAAGCGGCATCAACACTCATCGGCCTGATTGCCTTTCCTCCAAAAACGCAGGTGGCGATGAAATAGGTTCTTTCGAACCAATAGACTTTATCTTCGACATCCACAATTAGAAGCGTCCTCTCTTTGTGGCAAACCATCTCAGCAAAAGACTCGTTTGCTTCGAAGCCTTCTCTCCTTTTGCTTTCTTTTACGAGTTCTTCATGTGGGTCGTAGAGGCCAAACCCATCGTTTTCAATTCTTTTGAGGAATTCGGACAAAAGGATCTTTGTATTTTCTCTTCCTTTCTCGCAAGGGTGTAAATCAATAATCAATTGCATTTTCTTTTCTCCTTTATGCATATTGCCAAGAAGAGAAAAGAAAAGACTCCCATCGTTAATGACGGGAGCCTATCGCGCGATTGTAGTTTCCCATCATTCAAGCTTTAGCACCTTATCTATCTTAGACAGGTTGCTGACGGGTCAACGGGCTTGCCCCTAACCGTTCTCTTTATGGCGAAAGGATTATGGCATAAGAAGATGAAAAACAAAAGGGCATCAGTTAGACCCTCATGAGTAACGTGATGATAATAACCGCAATGAAAAAAGCGTATGCTTAGAAATATCTAAGTTATAACGATACGAACCTATAAGACCGGACATTATGATTAAAATCCACAAAAACCCAGACAAAGACTTTGTCATCCTGAACCTAACCGATTTCAATATGGACGAAAATGATTGGGGCAATGAAGAAACCGTTTCTTTTTTAAATAACACGATCGATGAATTGGTTAAAAGAGTTAAACCGGACCTAATAACTTTTTCTGGAGACTTCGCTCATTCCGAAGTCCCTGAACTATATATAAAAAGCCGCGAAGTTTTCGAAAGAATTGGAATACCTTGGACCTTTGTGTTCGGGAATCACGATAACCAAAGCGGGCCCGAAACATCTTCTCTTCTAGCGGATATGTTATCCGAAGATAAAAACTGTTTATTTGAAAAAGGCGATCCCGAGATGGGTGTAGGCAATTTCGTCATCGAGATATTGGAAAACGATAAACCAATCCACGCCTTAGTCATGATGGATTCTCACGATAGAGAAGATATTGCGGACGAAAAAGGCGAAACCAAAAAAGTTTGGGGAAGGTTATATAAAAATCAGCTTGAATGGTATAAGAGCACCGTTTTGGAAATGGGCATCAAAACCACTTTGATCACCCACATTCCTCCATATGTATATAAAGACGCGTTTAAAGCGGCTTTTAATAAAGAAAAAGACCCAAAGGCCGTTTCTTTCGAAGAAAGCTTCGATGGAAGTAATTGGAATGATGGTTATAAATCCTCTTTCGGAGTCGCTCATGAAGGGGTTTGTTCTTACCCGTTAGACTGCGGGGAATTCCAATACATCAGAGATAGCAAATACACGGAGTTGGTCTTGGTTGGTCACGATCACGTCAATAACTTCGTCATTGAATATGATGGCGTTAAATTAGCTTACGCGACCAAAACTGGATCTGGGTGCTACTACGAAAAAGAGCTCAATGGCGGAACGGTTTTAACCATCAATAAAGACGGCGTGAAAATTAGACACGAAATAGTCGGATAGTTTCTTCAAAATCTCCATTTTCCTCAGCACTGAGGTTTTTAGCGACTTTAATAACTTCTTTAAGGAAAAACTCCCGCCAACAAACGCGGCGAGAGTAATTTTCTTTTTAAAACACTGGAATGATGGTCGACTTAATTAGTTTTTATAAGCGATATCAACACGATCATCGTTCCATAAATCATTCTCGAGATAATGTTTTATCTCCTCTTTAGACATCCCTTTATTTAAGATATGAGCCTTATAAAAGGCTAATACTTTCGCCTGACATGAACCGAGTTTTTTCGGAGAAAAGGATATATCGGTGAAAATATCGTATTTTTTAATTTCTTCATCCAATTCCGGATGTTCGAGTAAAGCGGATATGTATAGGTAGGTGAAGAAAGCTGACCTAGGAACTAACGGATAATCTTTCCCTTTATATCTAAATGACTTGAGTGACATACCGTTAGAATGTTCCTTTAGATAATTTCTAGACTCATGTGGGGTCATCTCTTTTATGAATTCGAAGTTATCCCCGTTTTCGAACACTTTTGACGATTGATATACTGATTCGAAAATACAACCATCGAGAGTAAGGTTGAAAGCACTCAATTTTCGACCGATTTCTTCATCGGATTTAGTTGAGGCTTCCAAAATTTTGACCCTTGGATACTGTCTTCTAATTGCAAGATGAAGACTTTGTACATTCCTTTTTCTTTGTGTAGCGGATAGTCCAGCGAAGTACTGGTATTCGAACACTTGATCATATTGTTCTCCCCTATCATCCACGATAAACGCCATCATTTTTGCCATATCAATTCCTCCTATTTGACTTCCTTTAGTTTAAAGGTGGCGGCAATTATATAGAAGCCTTCCCACGGAAGTCAAACCTCTTTTTGTTTTATTCTCTAACGTGAGAAAAAGACCATATAAAAGTGCGTTTTTCTCACTTTTGATACACTTTTTTCATCCATAAAGAAGCGCATCGCCCGCATTTAATTTTCAGTATTGTCCTTTTTACGTTGTTAAAAAGAGAAAGTCTTTTTATCCTTTTATAGGATATTGATACACAGGATTTTTATTTATGAAAATTTCAGCCACATTGCCTTTTGTTCTCTTCTCAGCACTTGCCTTATGCTCATGTGGCGCAAGCGCAGACAGCAAGGAGGAAATTAAATACGCGACCGTTACGCTCAGTGCCAACGGAGGCGCCTTTTTAGATACCGAGATAACTAAAACGCTCCAAGTTGAGATTGGAAAGACTTTCAATTTTGACGAGAGGCCGGCAAAAGAAGGCTACAAGTTCTCCTATTGGTCAGAAAGCGTAACTTCTAAAACCGTTTATGAGATCGGGAAAGAGATTGTAAACGGCGATCTTAACCTATTTGCCCAATATGAGGCTCAGCAGTATTTTTTGACAGCGCAATCAGCAAACGAAACATTCGGGACTGTGTCTGGGTCGGGATTATATTACGCCGGAACAGTCGTCAGCGTGCACGCCTTCCCTGAAGATGGGTTTGCTCTGGAAGGATGGTATATAAACGAGAAGCTCGTCTCCACCACCCTCGACTATAAATTCGAGATGCCAAGCGAAAAGACAACCATAGAAGCCAAGTTCATACCTGAGGGCTTCGATATGCTAAGAAGATTAGG
>JAKSUL010000056.1 GCA_024409055.1 Bacilli bacterium | reverse complement strand
AAATAAGGATTCTAGGTATCCAAAAATAGACCTCCTTAATCGGAGGTCTTTTTTTACCCTTTTTGTTTTCCCTTATCGCCTTTTGCGATAAAGTAGAGCTATGGAAACTTCTAAAAAACCTCACATGAGCAAATTGCTCCATCCCATCGGACTCGGAAAACGCGTCCTAGCTTTTCTTATCGATTTAGGAATGACCCTTGGTGTTGGCGTTCTTCTTTATGCCACTCTTGGAACCCAAGTCATCATCGGCAAATCAAATTATTACGCTTTGAGGGATACCTTCCGCGAAAGCTGCGTTTCCTCGCATTTGGCCTATGAATACGAATGCGAGACCTGCAAGTCGTATTTTGATCCCTCCTTCGTTACAAAAAGCGGCGATAACTATGTCGATCCTGAGGGGCATACCCTTATCAAAAGCGAAGACCCAATCTCCTTCACTATGAAAGATGGCGAAGGCGCTTGGCTTGATAACGTCAAACTCAACGGCGTGGAAATGCATCCATATGAGCTATACGAAAAGATTGTCTGGTCCTATTTCACTGATTTCTTGCCAAATGATCCTGCTTTCGCTGGAAAAACGGTGGAGGGCAAGACCTACGCCGAATACTACACGCCCGCGTACGTGGTAAAAGAGATTTATGGAATTAAAGCAGACGTCGACGGCAATCCAATCCTTGACGATTCGATGTTCTATGAACCTGCCAAAGATTCTTCTGACCATTGGGATTATGCCGCCCAGCCGGTCATTAGAGGCGATAAGTTCAATATTACCGACAAAGCGGTAAGGGACGCCGTTGCCACTTTCTTCAATTCTTCTAACGATGGCGTTTACGTCAAAGCTTTGACGGATCTTAAAGGTCAATACATCTACACCGAACCAGCCGGAAAGATGAATATGATCGCTTATTGGGCCTTGCTCCCGTCCGTCGTCATTCCGGCCTTAACCTTCTTCTTCATCATTCCTCTTTGCCTAAAGGATGGCAAAACCCTTGGCAAACTCTTTCTCAAGATGGCCGTTGTCGGAATTGATGGATATAAGGCACCGATCATGTCCAAGATCATCCATTATTTCTTCGTCTTCCTCGGATTCGAGCTTTTGCTTATCCCATATACGACCGTCGCATTCATGATCATGATGTTCTACTTCGCCGGTGGATACATGATTTTGGTGATGTCAAAAACAAATCAGGCCGTCCATGACAAATTGGCCAAAACGGTTGTTGTTGATGTCAAATCTTCCGTTTGGTTCGAAGATGAAGCTGCTAAAGAAGCCTATATTGCTTCTAATCCAGACTCTGATGCTGCAAAAGCCGAGACCACCGAAAAAGAGAAAACCGCTGAAAATGGCGAAATCAAACGCGTTATGGTAGCCGATTCAATGCCAAGCGTTGAAGAGACTGGCGTTCTTGATTTAGATACAATCGCCAAATTCCATAGAGATACCGCAAACATTACTTCCTTCGATGAATTCGAAGCGAAGAGCACGACCGAAGTGGTCGATATGTCCACATTAGAAAAAGGTAAGGACGAAAACAAATAAAATGAGTCTTACCCGTCCAGACAAAGAAGTGATAACCCCGGAAGGATACGCTTTAGCGCCGCTTTTCCTCAGGGCTGTTGCAATGGCGGTGGATGCTGCTTTGGCGTCAGCTTTGATCGCGGGTTTATATTTTGCTTTGTTTAACCCTCTTTCGAAGGCAACCGGCATTAATTCAGATACCGATAAGCTCATCAACTATCGACTTGATGGTGGCTTAATGGTCGAAGATAGCGACGGCATGGTTCATGACGTCAACGGAAGCGAATATAAGCCATATCAAGAAGCGGTGGAGAAGTATTACCTTGTCTATAACGCTCCGGATTCAACGCTTTGCCCAGAGCCGTTAAATTTCGATGTCGCGAAATATAACGAAGAAATATTAAAACTCCCAAAGCCCGGCCTTACTTCCGATTCGTATTTCGTCTATCAAAAAGATTCTTATGGCGAAAATGACTACACGAAGGTCGGAATTATCAAAGAATACTATTTCGTGGATCACGATCGTTCGAAAGGCTTAAGCGAAGAAGGGAAAACGGTCATGCTTACCTTCTACCAGGAAAAATATAACGAAGCCTACACTTCGATGACCGATTCTTCGTATTATCAAGCCATTATGGGGCCGATGCAGTGGAAGACCAAACTTCTCATGTCCGCGATGGCTTTCCCGTCTCTAATCGCCGTTTATGCACTTCCTGCCTTGATATTCAAAAACGGAGCCACCTTAGGAAAAAAACTAATGAAGCTTTGCGTGTGCTCGGTCGAGGGATTCGATCTAGCGTGGTGGAGAAAATTGCTCCGCGTGGCTCCTTTACTAGTCTCGTGCGCCCTTTTCTTGTTCGTCGATGATTTATTCGTGTCTTTCCCGATGGTTGGCGCTTTCTTCCTGATCTCTTTAGGATTCGGACTTTTTACAAAAAGAAGGCAAGCCGTCCATGATATTATGCTTTTGACCGTCGTCGCCCGCGAGGACGTAAAGAAGGAAGAAGTATGCACAAAATAGTTCTCGCTGGACTTGGAAAAAGAGCTTTGGCCGCTATCGCCGACTTGGCGCTTGCCATATTGATTGGCATGGGTGTTTTCGCTTTGTCTCAGGCTATTTTCGATAATACTTCTTATAGTTCTTCCCTTAAGTCTTCTCTATCGACCCATTACAGCGAATCCGGCCTTTATTACGTCGATGGGGACGGCAACGTAAGGCAATACGATGGATTCGAGAACTATACCGATTATCAAAACATAGTTTTGAAGTATTACACAGAATATATGGTAAGTGGGGCTCCCGCTGAGTATAGACACCCCGAATATACGACCTATTGGTATAACGTCATGATACTTGGACAAGATGACGTGAAAAGTCTATATTCTGCCGAGGAATTATCCAAAAGAGACGAACCCAGCAAAAACACCGGCAAGGCTTACTTCGAATATCAAGGAACCAATTATGATGAATTGGCTATGCCGATTAAAGGTTTTTACATCGACGGCGACGTCTCAAAAGGGCTCACTTCTGATGCAAAAATGCGCCTTTTGTCTTTTTATTACGATGCCAATAACGTATCCGTTTATTACAATGCCGGATCCCACTTGGTTGGCCAAAAATTCATCGTCGATTTAACCGATCAATATAACGCCATAACTAAAACATATCCGCTCCTTATTTCCATAGCCCTCATATACCCTTTATGGTATATGGTTTTACCGATGATCCTTGGAGACGGAGTGACAATAGGAAAGAAAATAACAGGCTTATGCCTATGCAATTCCTATGGTTTTAAGATCAAACGCCCGCAGCTTATTTTGCGCAGCATTCCGATGGCTATATTCATGCTAATCGTCTTCTTTTTCTTCGGGAATGTTTACGGCGTGATGGCTGTTTCAGGTATGATGCTCGTCTCTTATTTGATGTCGATCTTCACTCCCGATCATAAAGCCCTTCATGATTACATGGCCATGACCATGGTTTTAGATGCAAAAGAATCGGTCTTCTTTAAGGATGCAGAAGAGCAGGAAAAAGCTGAATCTGCTTTCGAAGAGATCATGAAAAGAGCCGATGAAATGCGAGCTTCTGTCGATTTAACGGAAGGCGACCCCACCATCGAAAGACCTGGTCAGAAAAACCTTAAAAAAGATACAAATTACGATAAGTAAACAGGCTCACCGCGACTTGGCCTCACTTTTCAATTGAAGTTACCTATGGTAATATGAGTTTGTCTTAATCCGACAAAACATATTTGGAGGCTTCAAAATGGAAGTTAGGATCGAAGGTCTTACCAAAGTGTTCGATGGTCAAAAAGGCAATCGAACAACAGCGGTGGATAACATGTCTTTTGTCATACCCGATGGCAAGCTCGTTGGTTTGCTTGGCCCTTCTGGTTGTGGCAAATCTACAACACTTTATATGATCGCCGGTTTGCATAAACCCTCAGGCGGTCATATCTACTTCGGCGACGAGGACGTCACCAACGTCCCACCGGAGAATCGTGGAATCGGTTTAGTCTTCCAAAACTATGCTTTGTACCCGCACTTCACGGTTATGCAAAACATCTGCTTCCCGCTCGATAACGTCCGTCTTCCGGGCGCGACCGGCAAACAAAAAGATGCTCTTGCTTCCGCCAAAGCCAACCTTGCCTGGGCCGAGAAGACCCTCAAGGCCGACCTCAAGCTCAAGGACAAACAAGCCGCAGAGCTTCTTAAACCAGAAGAAAAACGCAATAACAAGATTCTCGCCGAACTTATTACCGACGAAATCATCGAGCAAGATAACGCCGCCATTGAAAACGGCAAAGTCTTAGTCGCTAATGCCGAAAAGGAATATAACGACGCCAAAGCCGAATTCGAGGCTCTCAAGAATTCCGGCGAAGAAGGAAAGGCCAAAGCCGCCATCCTCGACAAAAAGAAATTAACCAAAGCCGATAAAGTCGAAATCGCCCACGAAATGGCCAAGATCGTCGACATCGAGCGTTTCCTCGAAAGAAAACCAAAGGAACTCTCCGGTGGCCAGCAGCAGCGTGTTGCTATCGCCCGTGCTCTTGCCAAACGTCCTGGCGTTCTCCTTCTCGACGAACCGTTATCCAACCTCGACGCTCGTCTCCGTCTCCAAACCCGTGAGGAAATCAAACGCATTCAGCGCGCTACGGGCATCACCACCGTCTTCGTCACCCACGACCAAGAAGAGGCCATGTCCATCTCCGATATCATCGTCGTTATGAAACTCGGCGTTATCCAGCAGATTGGCGAACCGCAATACGTTTATGACGAGCCGGCCAATCTCTTCGTCGCTAAGTTCTTAGGCTCTCCAGCCATCAACGTCTTCGAAGGCGAAATCAAGGACGGCAAGCTCTATGTTGCCGGAAAAGTCTTCGCAAAAGGCGAGGCTTATGAAGGCACTTACCAAAAGAAAGTCTTCGACGAGGTCGCGGAAGAAGCAACTCCAGTCGAAGAGGCCCCAAAGAAAGCCAAAAAAGGCGGCAAGGAAGAAAACCCGGAAGTTGCCGAGCGTGCCAAACCATTCCACATGGAAGAGGTCAAGGATCGCAAAGTCTATATCGGCGTCCGTCCGGAAGCCTTCAAACTCGCCACGAAGAAAGACGGCATCATCCCGGTCGATGTTGACATGGTTCAACACATTGGACGTGACATTTCCGTCATCGGTGCCGTCGAAGGCCAGGCCGACAGCAAGTTAAGAATCATCATCCCGAGCGAACTCCATGAAGAGATCGCCGGCAAAGATAAACTCGAATTCGCCGCCAAGCGCTTCTACGTATTCGAAGAAGGCGGAGAGAGGATCATCTAATGGAGAAGACAGCTTTGGAAACGAACAGCCAAGGCGGACGCTTCTCGTTCTCCTACGCTAATGGACTTAGCCTAGAGGAGACCGAAAAGGAGGCTTCCTTCCGTCGAACCCATTCGACGTTAGGGGTCAAAAAAGCCTCGAAGATCCGTATAGGTGAAGCCGGCAAGGCGTGGATCGCCTTAATCCCGGCCCTCATCTTCTTGCTGTTCTTCATGATCTACCCGATCTTGAACACCTTCATCATGTCCTTCATGGAGAACTTCACCTTTGTTAAGGGCTCCGGAGGATCATTCGCCATCGCGAACTTCATCGCCGCACTCAACAATCCTCGTGTCACCAATCCTTCCCTTGGATTTGGCAACTACGTTCGAGTGTTAAGCGACGAGCAGTTTTTATTCTCACTAAGAAACACCGTATTGATCGTCGTTGTTTCCGTCCCGCTTACGATCATCGTTGGCTTATTGATCGCCGTTTGTTTACATTCGATCAAACCTTTGCAGGGTTTCTTCCAGACGGTCTTCTTCTTGCCTTACGTTACTAACGCGATCGCGTTAGGCATGGTCTTCAAGATCATCTTCACCGATGGAGATGCTGGCTTATTCAACGCATTCCTCCATTTGTTCGGCATAGAAGCTCAGCAGTGGCTCTCCGTTGGGGCCCCGGCTTGGAACAACTTCTTCGTCATCATCATCTACTCGATTTGGAACGGCATCGCCTTCAAGATCTTGGTCTTCATGTCCGGCTTATCTTCTATCGATAAACAGTACTATGACGCCGCTAAGATCGACGGAGCTTCTCGCGCCACTATCTTTAGAAGGATAACGGTCCCGCTTCTCTCGCCTCAGATTCTTTACATCACCATCACCTCGTTCATCGGAGCCTTCAAGAGCTACACACAGATCATCTCCTTGTTCGGCGGCGGCGCTTACGACTTCGGCGGTACCAAGAAAGATAACTGGATCACTGTCGTTGGTTACATTTATCGAATCATGCAGGACAGCACCAAGAACGGCAGGGCGGCCGCGGCCTCCTTCGTCCTTCTCATCATCATCTTGCTCATCACCCTCGTTCAGATGGCGGTCAGCAAGAAGAAAGTGGTTTATTAAGGAGGTAAATGACAATGGCAACAGCAACACCAATTCGCAATCGCCCGACCGTCAAGGCCTCCGGTACTGCCCACGAATCCGATCTCTATTTCGCCACTCCGGCGCAGATGAGGGCTTACAAAGCCAAAGCCATCATCAGCAAAGTATTGCTCTATGGATTCCTCAGCCTTTTGGCCATCTTCATGTTGATTCCGTTCATCTTCATGATCGTCACCTCCTTGCGTAACCCAGACTGCTATGACTGGGATATCGCCACGAAGACCTTCAATTTGCTCCCCTCTTGGTGGAACCAGAAGTACAACACAAGCAATTACACGCTTGATAACTTCATCCAGGTCTTCACCTATAAATCCAATAGCGGAAGCACCATCAACTTCGGTCTTTATTACCTCAACACAATCTATGTTGCAGGCGTAAGCACCGTCTTCACCCTTGTTACCGCCGTTCTTGCGGCCTTCGCCTTTGCTAGGTGCAACTTCAAGGGAAAGAACCTCCTCTTCACCATCTTGCTTGCCACGATGATGATTCCGGGAGAAATGATGGTCATCACTAACTTCCAAACCGTCAAATCCCTCCAATGGGAAAACACCTACGCCGCGCTTATCTTTGTCCACGGCGTCTCCGTCTTCTACATCTTCTATTTGCGTCAAACCTTCCAGCAGATTCCCAACGAATTGTTCTTGGCCGCCAAAGTCGACGGCTATGGCCACTTCAAGTATCTCTGGAAAGTCATGATACCGATTGCCTCTCCGACAATCGTGACCATCGCGATTTTGTCCCTCATGGGCGCTTGGAACGCTTACATTTGGCCGAACTTAGTTGCTTCCGGCAACTTCCATAGCCAGTCAAGCGGATGGAGCATGAAGCTCGTCTCTAACGGCTTGATGTCCCTCTTCACCAACAGCGACACCGGTTTATCTAGAGATACGGTCCGTATCGCTGGATCGGTCGTCTGCACGGCTCCGTTATTCGTCTTCTTCCTTATCTTCAGGAAGTACATCATGCGCGGAGTTTCCCGTTCTGGTATTAAAGGTTAATCCGTTGAAACGGTTAAATAGTAAAGAAAGGAAAGGATCTTTATGAAAAAGAAAACCACACTCAAAGTCTTGTCTCTTACCGGCTTGCTCGCCATTGCTGGCACTAGCCTCGCTTCTTGCGGCGGAGGATCACATCAATTTGATGTCGATATGACCGTCGATACTCGTGGAGTCTCCATTGATTTCTGGTCCGGGTTCGGAGCCAACGTCAACAAGGTTCTCGAGCCGATTCTTGAAGAATTCACCGCAGAGACCGGCATCATCGTCAATTACGAAAGCAAAGGTGGATACGATAACCTCCAAACCGCCATCAGCCTTTCGGCCTCTACGACGACCTATCCGAATATCACCTTAGGCTATCCGGATCACTTCGCCGGCTACATCAACAGTGACATCCAACTTCGTCTTGATGGCTTCATCGAACACGATAAGGATATCCCGGCCACCCGTAATGGCACCGTTGCCGATCCTGAGGCCGAAGGAACCTTCACTGAGCTTGAGCCATTCGAAATCGATTCCTTCTACGATACATACATGACCGAGAACAGGAACCTTGAGTTTGACGAGAACGGAAAGGGATACACCCTTGGAATTCCGTTTAACAAATCCACTGAGGTCATGGTCTACAACAAGACCTTCTTTGACAATGAATTCGTCAAAACCGAAGGAATCAAAGTCCCGGAGACTTGGGACGAGGTCAAGACCGTCGGTGAAAAGATCCTTAATATGGTCAAGACCAAAGGCGTCTACGGAAAGCTCCTTGGTTCTGACAACACCGTTTATGACGCTGAGTCCGATATGCCGGATGGCGTCAATCAGATCCTTGATTTGACTTCCGTCACCGAAGGCGACCTCTATCCTCTTAGCTATGACTCCACGGCCAACATCTTCATCACCGGCATCCGCCAGTGGGGTGGAGAATACACCGAAATCGATAAAACCACCCGCAAGGGCTACATCAAATTCGACAACCAAGCCACCAGAGATTCAATGAACGCCATGAAGGCCATCTATGATGTCCATGGCTATGCTATCCCGGCGACTTTCGGCGAATCTTCTTATTGCTCCGCTCACTTCAAAATCTATAAGTCCCTTATGAACATCGGTTCTTCCGCCGGCGTCATCAACTGCAACCCGGCCGGTAGCAAATTCGAGACCGCCTGCGCTCCGATCCCATATCACGACGCCGACCATAAGTACGTCATCTCTCAGGGTACCAACCTTTGTCTTCTTGATAAGGGCAACGATGCTGAAAAAGTGGCTTCTTGGAAACTCTTGAAGTATCTCTCCCAAATCAAAAACGGCGAATTCGCCGCTGGCACCGGTTATTTCCCGGCTTGCGAAAAGGCCGCCAACAGCAAGGTCTATCAAGAATTCTTGAATTCGACAAAAGGTGGTGCCGATGACAAAGTCAATCGCAGCGCCGCTAAAGTTAACGCTGAAGTTTATACCGCCGCCAATGGCTGGAATAAGTTCGTCGATCCTGGATTCAACGGATCCAGCACCGTCCGTACTTCCGTCACATCCATCCCGGCCCAGGTCTTCATCGATAATGCCAATATCGATGATGTCATCGCCGCTCAGTACAAGACCCTTAGCGACTATGTTCGCTAATATCCGAAAGGAGATTTTATGAAGAAAGCTTCTAAGAAAACATTGCTCGTCCTTGCCTCTAGCCTTATGGCCGGCGGCATGGTCGCTGGTTTGACCAGCTGCGGTGGAGAGAAGTCCATCGCTTATGACCTTGACTGGAGCGTCACCGATGAACAGTTAAGGGGAACGACCATCGATTTCTGGACAGGTTTTGGAAGCGATATGCAAGATATCGTCTCAGGACTCGTCGAAGAATTCACGGCCAAAACCGGAATCAACGTCAACCTCGAGAGCAAAGGTGGATATAGTGACCTCAATAAGGCCATCATCCTTTCCGCTTCCACCAAAACATATCCCCACGTTGCCTTGGCCTATCCAGACCACATGGCCTCCTATGTCAATAACGACACCATCGTCCGTATGGATTATTACTTCGAAAACGATGGCGATGACAACTACAAGATCACGGATTTCTACGCCGACTACATGAAGGAAAACCAGTCCATTGAATTCAAAGATGACGGAACTCCTTATACTCTCGGTGTTCCGTTCAACAAATCCACCGAGGTTTTGACTTATAACAAAACCTTCTTCGATTGGGCCGCTACTCGCGATTCCGCCATTAAGGTCCC
>JAKSUL010000055.1 GCA_024409055.1 Bacilli bacterium | reverse complement strand
GAACCCGCTTCTACTGAAGAAAAGGCCGAAGAACCGGCCGCTACTGAAGAAGCTGCTCCAGCCGAAGAAAAGGCTGAATAAGTCTAATCAGGCAAAATAAGTCTCTCGGAAACGAGGGACTTTTTGTTTTGCAAAGAAAAATGGCAAAAGTTGGTACTGTAGTACAAAGAAAAGGGCATTTTGCTAGAAAAACACTAATACTTAGCCGTGATCATCTACCACGGAAGTAAAAGAATAATCAAAGAGGCCATACCGAATGGTTCGAATCCCAAAAATAATTGTGGACCTGCTTTTATATGACTCTAGGTATCGACTCTGCAAAATCGTGGGCTTGCCGCAACGATTCGCTTGGAATTGTGAACAAGTACTCGATCGACAATCGTTATTTTGCCGATCTAAGGTTTCGGATCTAACTGATAAAACTTAATACAGTGTTTTGAATTGGATCGCGATTTTGATGCATTTCCGTTCATTGGATGATTCGTTTATTTAGCGCGATTCTTTAATGCTTGAATAGCTTTAGAACCAGAAGAAAAATAGAGGAAGAAAATGTCTTCGCCGTATTCAAGTTAGCCACATTTTTTAGAGTTAGAGCCGAAACTATGGCTGAGCTCAAGCAATGATTTGCGTTTTTCTTCCCTTTGCCTATCCATTAACCGATTAATCGGTTTATAATCAAAAATATGCCGTACTGCCGTAATTGTCACAAAGAAATATCGAAGTTCGATACCGATATCTGCCCTCATTGCGGGGAGAAGGAACCAATCGATTCTTCCTACAAAACGATGGATATAACCACCCATCTTAGCCAAGAGGCCAAGGGGTTTAAGCTCTATAAGGCTAAATCCCACAAAAAGGTTATTCTTTTAAGTTGCCTCTTAGGATACGTTGGAGCCCATAATTTTTATCTTGGCTTCAAAAAGATGGCTTTAATCGAAATCGCCATCACCGTCCTTTTGGTTTTGGGCGTTGGTTTGCCTCTTGTTCTGACTGGATGCTTTGCCAATCCTTTCGCTTTCATAATTCCTTTCGCCGTTATTTGGGCGGCCTATGCCGTTAACGGATTTAGACTGAAAGCCAAAGAAGACCTCAAAGATAGCAATGGGGAGTTAGTCCACTGATATGCAAAGATATTTCGGCACCATTCAAGATAAGAAAGCCTTCCTCAAAGAGAGTGACGTTCACCATCTTGTCGATGTCGTTCGCATCAAAAAAGGCGAGAACATCGAAGTAGTGGACGAGGGAGAAACTTTTTTGTGCAAAATCGAAGCGACCTCTCCTTTATCGATCGAAGTCGTTAATCTCATTGAGGAAAACCGCGAACCCGATAACCAAATCACCTTGGCGTTTGCCATATTAAAGGGCGATCATAACGATTTGATTGTCGAAAAAGGAACCGAACTCGGGGCCTCGACTTTTATCCCCTTCGTTTCTGAACGCACCGTTATTAAGGTGAACAAAGGCGAAGAAGATAACCGCTTAAGAAGACTTAGGAAAATCGTTTCCTCATCCTCTCAACAATGCCGCAGGACAAACGTTCCTGAAGTTAAGGACTATATGTCCCTAAAAGAAGTCCTGGACTTAGAATTCGACGAAAAGCTTTTAGCCTACGAAAACTTAGCCGGAGAATCCTGCACGTTGCTAGAAAAGGCTTCTAGCATCGAAAAAGGCAAAAGAATCCTCATCGTGATTGGCCCAGAGGGCGGATTTAGCCCCAAAGAGGCTGATCTAGCCGCTTCTAAAGGTTTTGCCTTCGTCAGTCTAGGCCGCCGCATTTTGAGGGCTGAAACGGCTTGTTTTGCTTCCCTCAGCATCCTTTCGTCATTAAGTGAGAAATAAAGATGAAACTTTGGAAGACTTTAGAAAGATATCAAAGGCCGACCCGCTTCAACAAAAGCGAGGCCATGTCTTTCTATTTGTCGAACCGCGTTTTGCTTGAACGTGTCCCTTTATACGTCCCTTTCCTTAAGGCGGATGAGCCTTTCGATATCGTTAGGGCCAACATCCTCATTAGGGGCATCTTGAATAAGCAGACGATCGAAGCCGCTTATGCCAAATACTTGAAATCGTTCAAAAACAAAGGCGGAGCTTCTCTTCCTTTGGAAAAATACATGAACGAAGCCACGACCGGTCTCCCTTTTTTCCAAAAAGACAAAGAGAAGATCATGATCCCTATCTTTTCTTCGTCGTTAAATAAGCTTTATAACGGTTCATACGAAAAGATAGCTTTATCGCCTTACGATAAGCTTCTTAAGAACTTCGAAGGCTCTTGTATCGACCCTTTCGATTACTATGGCCCATCAATATATAATTCGTATTTCACGAAGCTTGTTCTTCTAAAAGAAGACAAGAATAACCAGGCCTATTACGATTACGACGCCGAATGCATATATTTCGTCAATGAGCAGGGTAGATTAGACGCTAGAGTGTGCTTATTCGATAAGTATCTTCATCACCCAAGCCATAACCATATGCTAAAAAGGTTGGCTCCAGTCGTGGAATGCTACTATCAAAACGACAAAGACGGCCTTCTTACTTCTTTGGTTGAGAATAACCTCATTTCCTCTAGGCTTATCTCCGCTATCAAGGCCAAAGAGGACAAATTCATGAAGAAAGCCTACAAAGAGGGAAAAAGAAAATGAAAACATTATTCACCCATAGCCTTGGCTGCAAGGTGAATTCATATGAGACGAACGCGATCGCCGAAGCTTTGGTCGAAAAAGGTTATGAGCGAGTCGATAAATCTAATGGCGCCGACGTCATAATACTGAACACTTGTTCCGTCACCTCTAGAGCCGATCAAAAGTCAAGGCAGCACGTTTCTAGATTTCGCAAGTCGTCTCCGAATGGAATTCTTATCGTCATGGGTTGCCATAGCCAAAAGCACGCCCAAGAAGTCTTAGACCTTGGCGCTGACATCGTTTTGGGAACTACCAAAAGGGATAAAATCCCTTCTTTGATCGAAGAATTCCAAAAGAACCACGAAAAGATAAACATGGTGACTAGCTCGGTCCGCCATGAAGAATACGAAGAACTCGGCGAAGACTCTTACACTGAAGCCGCTAGAGCGTTCCTTAAGATCCAAGACGGCTGCGATAATTTCTGTTCCTATTGCCTCATCCCGACGCTTCGCGGCAATTCTAGAAGTAGACGTAGGGGAGAAGTCCTCCGCGAGGCTAAGTCCTTAGTCGAAAAAGGTTACAAAGAAATAGTCATATCCGGCATCCATATCGGCGGATATGGCAAGGATTTGGGAGATGGTTCTTACACTTTCTCCGATTTGATCGAGGACATCTTGAAAGAATGCCCGGCATTATTTAGGCTCCGCATATCTTCTATTGAAGAAAGCGAAATCGACGAGAAACTGATCAATCTATACACGAAATATCCCGCTCTTACGGATCATATTCATATTCCTCTTCAGTCTGGTTCTAGCACCGTCTTAAAGAGGATGAAAAGAAAATACGACGAGCAGGCGTTCCTTGATAAGTTAGACGCTTTAAGGAAAGTCCGCCCCGATATCGCCATTACGACCGACGTCATCGTCGGTTTCCCCGGTGAAACGGATGAAGAATTCGAAGAAACCATGGCTTTCTGCCGTAAAGCGGAGTTTAGCGAAATCCACGTTTTCCCCTTCTCTAGCCGCCCTGGCACGTACGCCGCCTCGCTAAAAGACACGGATCCTAAAACCAAGAAAAAGAGAGTAGGGGAACTCTTATCTTTATCAAAAGAATTACGTTCTTCTTATAAGAAGAAATTCTATGGAAAAGAGATGGAAGTCCTCTATGAAGACTTTAATAACATGTCTAAAACAGTTTTAGGACATACATCAAACTACCTATTAGTTTCGATGCCATCGGAACAATCACGTCATGGAGAGGTCGAAAAAATCGTATATTCGACTGCCGTGGAATCGGACTAATTTACCAATTATTTTGACATTGTCTAAACTGATGTTGACTTAGTGGGCGTATCTCACTATTATTTTGCAGTCCTGAAAGGAGAACTTAGAACATGGCAGTCCCGCAGAGAAGAATCAGCAAGACCCGCAAAGCTTTGCGCCGCACCCACTTCAAGCTCACCGTTACCGGTTTGGTCGTTTGCTCCCACTGTGGCGCCACCATCAAATCCCACCGTGTTTGCCCGAAGTGCGGATACTACAACGGCAAAGAAGTCCTTCACGTTAAAAAAGAGAAGGGCGAACCGGAGTCCAAATAAGGTTCTAAAAATTAACGTCGGCTTAGGTCGGCGTTTTTTTGATCTTTGAAAAGTTATAAAGAGTTATAAAAGAATTTAAAAGTTATAAAGAGTTATAAAAAATTGAAAAAGTTATAAAGAGTTATAAAATAAGGACAGGAGGTCCGTTATGTCGAATCCTTTTACATCAACCTTTAGCAAAGCTCCCGCTTCTACTTACATTCCAACCGAGCAAGAGGAGATGATTCTCCAAGACCTTTGTTCGGAAAATCCGTCAGAATCCGTTTATAAAATTACCGGAGTTAGAGGGTCTGGCAAAACCGTAATTTTATCTAAGATCCAAGAAACTCTAAGAAACGAATACGCCGATTCGTGGCTTGTTTATGATTTAAACACCAATAGAGATCTGATTATTCAACTTTTTGCGAATTTGAAAAAAAGTGGTTGGCTTTCGCCAAAGACAAAAGTAAAGGGGATTGGACTGTCGGCAAATATCGGCCCTATTGGTGCTTCGGTCAGCTTGGGCTCCGACGATAATCCTTTCGACGATGTTGGTCCGCTGATTGACGAAATGCTTTCGAATGTAAAAACGGCGGGGAAAAGAGTGTTTATCGGCATAGACGAAATGTCGAAAACGGAAAATATGGCCAAGTTCGTTTCCGAGTTCGGAAGGTGGATTCGCGCTGATTTTCCTGTTTACCTTGTTTGCACGGGGCTTTATGAGAATATGATGGAACTCAGTTCGATCAAAAATCTAACTTTCTTCTTAAGGGCCACGACGATGAAGGCGGTTCCGCTAAACTTTATTAAGATGGCTTCGACTTACCAAAAATCACTTTCCGTGGACATCGAGACCGCAAAGACAATGGCCAATAAGACTAAGGGGTACGCATATGCATTCCAAATTCTCGGAAAGTTTTACTTTTCAAAGACACCTAATGAAAATCTATCTGAAGTGCTGGAGAAAGTTAAAATCGAATTATTCTCCTACTCTTATGAAAAACTATATGACGAAATGACGGAAATGGATCGTTTTTTCATTTCTTTGTTCGTAGAGGACCGTAGCTACACACGCGAAGAAATACTCAAAGAAATGGGCGAAAAATCAATGCTATATTCCGTATATAGGGATCGCTTGATAAAGCGTGGCCTTCTAGTTTCACCAAAATATGGAAGCTTGGAAGTGGCGCTCCCATATTTCTCCGAATACATAAAGGAGTATCACCCCCTTTAATTAAGGATAACGTTGGTTTAAGCCAACGTTTTTCTTTGCGCTTTTACTTACATATTTATAGATTTACTACACATAAAAGTGTAAAATATAGGTAGAAAATGAAAAAGTTCACCTATCAATTCTTAAAAACAAAATCCATTGACCCGTCGCTTTTCTCTTTGGCGATGGTTGTCGCCGATCTAAAAGGGAAATCTGAGAGCGGCAAAAACAACTTTCAGACTTTATATAAGAAGCTGGAAAAAGCCGCTATTGTCGAATCTATTCGCGGAAGTTCGGCTATCGAAAACATTTTCGAGTCCAAAGAGGTTATCGAGTCTATTGTTAACGGCCAAATTAAGCCTTCAGGTCATAACCAAGAAGAAGTGGCGGGGTATTTCGACGCCATTGAATTCGTGAGCAAACACTATGAGGAAATCGAATTTAACGAGGCTACCATCAAAGAAATACACCACATGATAGTGTCTAGGCATCCTGGCGTGGATGGACATTCATATAAAAAAGCTGATAACCAAATAGCCGAACTCGATGAAGACGGATCTATCAAGCACGTTATTTTCAATCCAGTTTCGGCTAAGGACACACCAAAAGCGATGGAAAGCTTAGTCCAGGCTTATCAAATATACCGCGATGATCTTGAAGTTAATCCGCTTCTTCTAATACCATGCGTCATCGTCGATTTTCTTTCGATTCACCCATTTTCTGACGGAAATGGGCGCACTTCCCGCCTGTTGACGCTTCTACTTCTTTATAAGAGTGGATATGACATCGGCAAATACATTTCAGTTGAGTCGATGATAAACGACTATAAGTACGCGTATTACGACGCCCTGAGAAAATCTCAAGAGGGATGGAACGAGAACGCTAATGATTATTCGTTCTTCATAACATTTACATTCCAGATCCTTTATCAATGCTACAAAGAGATCAATCATAGATTGATTCTAAAGCTTAATAAAAAAGGGTCATACAAAGAGCAGGTCTTTGAAGTAATTTTGGGATCAATCGTGCCGCTTAGCAAAATGGATATTGCTGAATTTATCCCCGAGGCTAAGATTCGCACTATCGAAGTTGCTCTCTCGTCGCTAATCGAGGAGAAAAAGATAAGAAAAATAGGCACATTCAAAAACGCCAAATACATGAAAATCAAATAAGACCCTAAACCATGTTTTGGTTTATAATGTATTCATCTCCAGGAGATAAATAGATATGAACATCGCCAAACTCATCGACCACACTCTTTTAAAGCCCGAAGCCACCGCGGAGCAAATCAAAAAGCTTTGCGCCGAAGCTAAGGAATACGGCTTCATGTCCGTCTGCGTTAATCCCTTTTTCGTTCCTCTTGCCAAACAAGAGCTTAAAGGAAGCGACGTTAAGGTCTGCACGGTAATCGGATTCCCTCTCGGGGCCAATACCCCGGAAGTGAAGGCCTTTGAAGCCAAAACCGCTGTTGAAGACGGGGCCGATGAGGTCGATATGGTACAAAATATTGGATGGGCTAAAGAAAAAGAATGGAAGGCCATTGAATTGGAAGTTGCCGAAGTCCGTAAGGCAATCGGCAAAGACATCACCCTCAAAGTGATTCTTGAGACTTGCCTCCTCACCGACGAAGAGATCATCGAATCATCCAAAGCTTGCCAAAGAGGCGGCTGCGACTTCGTGAAGACTAGCACCGGATTCTCTAAAGGCGGGGCTACCGTCCACGCCGTAGAACTCATGAGAAAAGCGGTTGGACCGACCTTAGGCGTTAAGGCTAGTGGTGGAGTCCACAACAAAGAAGAACTCATGGCTATGGTCAACGCCGGAGCTACCCGCATCGGAGCTTCCGCTGGCGTCGCCATAATGAAGGAATAACGGGATGAAGGTCGCCTTATGGCGGCCTTTTTCTTTTGCGATCGTAGAAAGTTTCTTTTATGTAGCACTTGTGAGTCGTAAAATTGAGAGGCATGAGCGAATTCAAATTAATAAGCCCAAAGAACAATTCTTCCTTCGATCCGATCAAGAAAACGGTCAGGCGTTATTTAAATGAACAAAAGAAAGCGTTGTCCGTGTTTGACCAACGTTTCTTAATTGGTTTTGATCAAGGCATCGACCCTTTATATTGCACAAGAAGAAATAAACGCGATTCAAAGCCGAAACCGGTCTTTTTTACCTTTGAATACGAGGGAGAAGAAAACGTCTTTATCCTTGAAGTTTTAAGTGAAGACAAAACATTCTTCAAACGTTATGAATTTGAAGGACATAGATATAAGGTCTATGACCTTTTGCCTGGGAAAAAATATTTTTGGAAGGTCATAAGCTCATCCGATCAATCGGAAACATTCTCTTTCTCTTTGAAGGAAGGACCTAGATTCATATACACCCCAGCTATGTTCAATATCCGCGACTGCGGAAACAAAACGACGTTGGATGGCCGTTATATGAAACCCGGTCTTTTGTATCGCGGCATTGAACCGGTCCCTAGGAAATATGTCTGTAGCACCGGCAGGGCCGACTCTGGAATCGTTCATAGGCAAACAATGCATAAACGCGATCTTCCTTATTTAGAAGATCTTGGCGTGAAACTAGATTTGGACCTTAGAGGCCCGATCGAATCGAATAACATCGTCTCTTCCGCCTTCCCTAGCAAAAACGAGAAAGTCGATTATCTTAGAACGTCTATTGCTCCATATAACGAATTTCTGAAAACCGATGACGAAGAGGCGAACGAAGTAAAAAGAAAGGTCATCGAGGCGATTGCAAACGCCGACGAAAAACCTGTTTATCTCCATTGTTGGGGCGGCGCCGATAGGACAGGAACCATCGCATTTATCATCGAAGGCCTTTTAGGCCTGCCTTTAACCGAACTAGTCTACGATTATGAACTAACGAGTTTCGTCGGAAACATTACCCGCTGCAAGCCTTTTGATTCAAACGACTATGCTTGGAGGGAGCACTCCAATTTTCATTGGATGATTTCTCTCTTGCTTGAATATCGAAAGGAAAACGAGACTACCCAAGAGACCTTGACCCGCTGGTGCGTGGACGAACTCGGCCTGGATGTCAAAGTCATCGATAAACTGAAAAAGACATTCCTCAAATAAGAAAAAAACCGATTGCTCGGTTTTTTATTTCGAATTCTTTTTGATGTAATCGACAAGCTCGTCAATAGTGGTAAAGGCGAGAGACGTGTAGGCGTCTGCCGCTCCATAGTAGATTGCCATCCTTCCTGTTTTGGCGTCGGTTAGGACGGCGGTGGGGAAGACGACGTTATTGGTGAAACCCGTTGTTTCATATTGCTCGGTTGGCCAAAGAAGAGCAGGTTCGCATTTGTATAGAACTTTTGACGGATCGTCGTGATCTACGATGATGGCGCCCATGCTATAGATGTAGCCGGCGCACGTATTGATTACGCCGTGGATGATAATTAGCCATCCTTCATCTATTTCGATTGGGGTGGGGCCGGGGCCGATTTTGGTCCAGTTCCATCCAGAGAAGCCAGCGTGAGCCACCATTTTGCTCTTTCCGAAATACTCCATGTCTTTCGATTGGGTGACGTAGATATTTCCGAAGTTGGAATTCCCGGCGTCGCATGGCCTAAGAAGGATTTTGTAGAAATCGCCGAATTTGCGGGGGAAGAAAACGCCATTCCTGTAATTCGGAGTGAATGGATTGTCAAAGCGATAGAAAGTTTTGAAGTCTTTCGTTTTCGCGATGGCGGTGGTGACTTCGTCAATGCAATAATCGCAGAAAGTCACATAGTATTCCTCGCCGATTTTGGCGATGCGCGGATCAAATTTTCCCCATGGAGAAACGATGTTTCCTTCGGAATCAAGAATTTTAATCGGCTCGTCTTCCATGACGATGTTGACGCCATCCTTTGAATGACCGACGTATAGAGCGCTTCTATTGGAGTGATTGTCGCAGCGGAAAACGCCGATAAATTCTCCATTAAAAGGAACGATGCTGGAATTCATGACTCTATCGATCGTTTTGCTGTATGGCCTCTTTGTTATTGGGTTCTTTGAGTATCTCCAAACCGGCAATTCGTAACCGTCCGGTTTATCCTCCCAAGGCATATTTGGACAATTTTTACCATCTAAGAATTTGCTCATGTCAGTTCTCCTTTTTCTTGAAGTATTTGAGTTTGTATTTATAGGGTGTTGAGTCGAACGTTTTGCTGAATATCTTGTTGAAGTAACTCACTGAAGAGTATCCAAGAGAAGCGGATATCTCACTTATTGAGTAGTTCGTGGTGGTCAACATATTCTTAGCAGCGTTCATCTTTATGTTGGTCAGATATTCCGTGACCGAAGTATTAAGGTACTTCTTGAACAATCTGTTTATATGCGTCTGCGAATAATTGGAATAGGCGCATACGTCCGCGGATTTCCAGGATAGATTCTCAGGGTCGTTGCACTTGACCAAAATGTTCTTTAAAGCGATAGGGTAAGGGACCAACGTGTTTGAAACGGATTTTTGGAAGAAGCTTTCGATGATCGAGTGAACAATTAGCGACGAGTAAACCCTTATGTTGGAATCATCGGAAATCTTCAAGGTTTCCAAATAGGAAAGGATTTTGAACAACGTCTCGTTTTCCATTTGGATTTTCATCGGAAACATAGACTCAAAGCGTTCTAAAATCGTCGGGGCTATCGCATTGCAAACGG
>JAKSUL010000054.1 GCA_024409055.1 Bacilli bacterium | reverse complement strand
CTTTCCACCGAAGAAAAAGACCCTATCGCCATCGTTAAATTCATAATGCATAAAGAATTCATGAGCATTCATGGACCGGAGCATCATTTTCTTGATGGCGGAGCAATGCTGGTGGCTATGCATAATAGTGGCCTTTCTTTTGATTTGGGGATCGCTTTGACTGAGTTCGCTAGAAGATCAAGCATGATGCCCGGCGCCATGTGCGGTTATTGGGGAGTGTGCGGCTCTGTTTCATCTTTAGGGGCTGCTTTTAGCGTCATAGACAAAACTGGCCCTTTATCGAATACGGAAGATTACGCTTCCCATATGGAATACACGTCCTCCGTCGTTTCGAAGATGAGCAAGATCGGCGGGCCGCGTTGCTGCAAAAGAAACGCCTTCCTTTCGCTTAGCATGGCTATCGACTACGCCAACAAAAGGTATGGATTATCGTTGCCCAAACAAGAAATAAAATGCGAATTTAGCGAGCAAAACATCCAGTGCATCGGCGCTAAATGCCCTTTTAACATTTAAATAATTTGCTATCATTTGCTTTGCTAAAGCAATATGGAAGAAGAGAAGAAAAAGCAGCGTTATATGACGACCGCGATGGCCCGTCATCTGGAACTGGTTGAAAAATACTATGAAGTAGACCGTGAAAACAGGATCATTTTTCTTCGTCTTCATTACGAAAAAGCCACCGACATACTCGATCTCGATATCGGTGATAAAAACCGCCCCTCCTTCAAAACATCAACCATGGCCAGGGTAGTGGACATCATCGGTACTTTTCCCGAAGGATTCAAAGTAGATGTCCAATTTCAAATCGACGATTATCAAGGCTATGACCCAAAGATATTGGTCGAGGCTTTTAATGACGAATTCGAATTCAACCATTTCTGCTCCAATAGCGATAACCGCGTGAGGTGGTTAAAGGCCGCTCTGCTAGTTATGACGGCGGTCGTAATCATCTTCGTCCAATCTATACTTTCTGAGCATGGGTTGCTTGGTGAAGGTATCCTCAACCAAGCGTATTCCCTCGTTTTGGAAACGGTCGCTACTTTGTTTGTATGGGAAGCCGCAACCGTTTTGTTCCTGACCTTATCTGGGCACCGCGTCATGGGCGCTAAAATACTGGCACGTGTTTCCCATTTGACTTATTTGTCTTCCGACGGGAAAGAAGTCGCCAAGGAAGATAAACTGACAATGATTTCCAATTGGGTCGATACTGGAAAGGTGTTCAAGGTCGGCGGCGTCATGTTGATTTTCTTCGCTTCGGCTACTTTGGTCACCGGCGTTTCGAAGGCTATCGCGGACGGCTACACTTATGTCCAAAACCCAGCTTCGCCTGGCGACACTGCCATCAGGTGGATAGGGTTAGTCGTGTCGCTTACTGTTAGCGTTTTGGTATTCCTCTCGGGCTTAGGCTACTACGCGGATAAAGGAAAGCTTCGTAAAGCCGCCCACATATTCGCCTTTACATCCGTTACCTTATTCTTCTTCGAAACAATCGCTTTGATTATTTTGTTCTTCACCGGAACCGATATAACGTTTGGAATGTTTGCACGTAATGCCGTTGGCTTAATTGTCCGTTTCGGATTCATAATCGGATATGGTCTTGTCGCCCAGTCTCGTTTGATGCGAGGCGGAAGGAAAAGAGAATCCAAATAAAAAAGCACTTTGTCGTCGAAGACAAGGCGCTTTTCATTTAAGTTATTTAGCTATTTTTTCTGCCATCTCGAAGAGACCGTTGATGTAGGTCGCCCCTAATGCGCGGTCGTAGAGGCCATATCCGGGCTTGGCGTCTTCGCCCCAGATGTTTCTACCGTGGTCAGGCCTAACGTAACCTTTGAAACCATTTTTGACGAGGGTCAAGACGATCTCGGCCATGTCTAGAGAGCCATAAGAAGTGCAGTGGCCGACTTCGCAGAAGGAATCTTTGTCGTCGGTCCATTTGATGTTGCGGAGATGGAGGAAGTGGACTCTTCCCTCGGAAGCGTATTTGGCGGCCATATGGACGAGGTCGTTATTTCTTCCGGCACCGAAGGAACCGGTGCAAAGGGTAAGACCGTTATTTTTAGAAGGAACGGCTTCGAACATCTTGTCGAGGTCTTTTTCGTTCGAGACGATGCGGGGGAGGCCGAAGACATCCCACGGCGGATCGTCCGGATGGATAGCCATGCTGATGCCGACTTCGTCGCAAACCGGAATGACTTTCTTCAAGAAATAGACGAGGTTATCGAAGAGCATTTCGTGAGTGACGTGGCTATATTCTTCCAACAACCCTTGGAGTTCTTCTTGGCTATAGGATTCATCCCAGCCCGGAAGGTGGAGATTGTGCGGATCGACTTTCTGGAAGTCTTCATATGAATAGGAGAGCGAATTGCTTCCATCGGCGTTTTGATGGTGCATTTCGGTGCGAAGCCAGTCGAAGACAGGCATGAAGTTGTAGCAGACGCATTTGACACCGACTTCGGCGCACCTTCTGAGGTTTTCGCAATAGTTTTCGATAAGCCTTTCGCGAGTGGGTTTACCGAGCTTGATATCCTCGTGGACCGGGATGGATTCGATGACTTCCATCTCAAGGCCGGCCTTGTTGGATAGATCTCTAAGCTCGGCGAGTTCTTCGCGCGGCCAAACCTCTCCGACGGGTACGCTATAGCAGGCGGTGACGACTCCGCTCATGTTCGGAATCTGACGAAGATGGGAAAGGGTGATGCAATCGTTCTTCCCATACCAACGGAATGTGAGTTTCATAAACTCTCCTTTTGTTTACGTAGGGCGTATAAAACGCCACAAGGAAAATATTAACTTTTGCTACGCCAAGGTCAATTGCGTGCTTTGTGCAAACAAACAAAAGCAAAGCAAATTAATGGGAAATGAAATGTTTTACTTCAATGGAGACTTAAACATCTCGTCGACCAATAAGAAGAACTTTTCTTGGTCTTTTTCTTTAAGGAGATTTTTGGTGACCCTTGTTTCGGCGCTAAAACGGTTCGACAAGGAATTCCAAATGGCTTTTATCGGGAAAGAAGCATTTCCCCAGCCTCTATCTTCTATCAAAGTTTTGGAAATCGAATCGACGTAGCTTTTTATAAGCGTTTTTCTTTCTTCTTCGCTTTTATTCTCGATTAGCATGTCGGGATTCTCTAAGAAACCACGTCCAATCATGACGCCTGATAAATAGGGGAACTTAGAAGTTATTCTTTCTATGTCTTCTTTTGTTTTTAGGTCGCCGTTATAAATAAGGGGAACCGATAACATTTCTTTCGCTTTTTCTATTGCTTCCAGATGAAGTGGACCATGGTACACCTCTTTGACCGTCCTGGGGTGAATGATTAATTCTTGAATCGGAAAATCTTTGTAGACGTTTAAAATGTCTTCCCATTCTTCGGGAGAAGAGACTCCGATCCTGGTTTTTATCGAAATGGGGAGGACGCTTCTAGAGAACACCTCTTCCAAGTATTTTCTCATCGCCATTAAGTCGATAAGCATCCCGCCTCCACGTCCTTTTGCCACGACGGTTCCAGATGGACAACCAAAATTTAGATTAACCGAGGTATAACCCAAATCTTTTAAATGTTTGATGCAATTTATGGTGTCTCCGGCGTTTTTGGAGATTATCTGAGGAACCAAAAACCCATCGACATCGTTTGCTTTTGGATCGACGTCCCTCTCGTTTCTTCTTGGGAGTTTCCCTTTGGCTACGGGGCTAAGGAACGGGATGTAATAGCGGTCTATTCCTGGAAAAGCGTGGGAAAAGCAATTCCTGAAGGACGCCATGGTGACACCTTCTAGCGGCGCAAAGCTAATGGAAAAGTTTTCTTTTCGTTCCATATTCAGCACGAATAATCGTTCTCACTGAGGAGAAAGTCAATCTTCGAGATGAAGAAAACGCCCCTTTCGAGGCATCGGTGTTAGAAGAAGGAGATTAGGGCGGCTGAAGTAATCATCAAGGTTTGGAAGAGGAAGGCGGAAGCTATTGCCCCATAGAGTCTATTGCCCGTTTGCTTCTTTGTGTAGTTGCCTAACGGAACGCAAAGGATATACATGAGAACCATGTTTTGCATTTGGCCGATGAATCCGGACCAAGAACCGATTGCTGCGTAGAAACCAACAAACAAAAACAAAGGCACGTATTGAATCAATTGGTAAAGGAAGCGGACCAGCCGTGATGCCTTCGCCTCTTTTAGCATGTCGCCTTCAACCCCGCTTATGTAATAGCCAATCGACATAAGGGTTCCGGCATAGAAAAGATGGAATAGTCGCCAGTTGGCGGGAACAAGGCGATACATGGTTTGCCACAATATGTACCAAACACTCGATAAAATCAGGACACTGACCCCTATTCCGTGCGCGACTTTCCTCCAATTGGTGGTGGCTTTGAACGTGAGTCGAGGCAACTTTCCCTCGACTCCGGCAAATCTGCCTTTGGAGAAATGTATAAGCATGGTTAGGCCATAACCGGCGATGAAGCACATATAAGGAACGTTCATTATCGGCGAACCAAAGGGCATGATCGCGGCGATCACCATGACTAGAAGCGCCATTATGATGCCAGGTACCCACATGAGAAGCTTCCTAAAAAGGAATTTTTTGGCATCGATCAATTTTGGCCCGTTTTCCAATAGAACCGTTTCTTCTTCAATTCTCTTCCCGGGCATATTTAGAGCGAACAAAGTCACGCCGACGCCTGCTAAGCCTAAGCCCCATCCGAAATACACGAGTAACATCATGTTCGGATTATATGTGGTCGGCTTTCCGCTTATGGATGTCAGGGCACGGTTCACCATTTTGGCAAACTGGGGTGAATACATTTGATATGAATGGAGGACGCCGTTAACGATTCCGACCTCGATTTTCGAACCGACAACATTGGTTTGACTATCTTGATAAGGTCCGCTTTTTGGGAGATTAGTGGCCCCCAATTTTTCGTAGATGGCCAATATGTCTTCGTCAGAAACGATGTCATCGGCGGTGGAGCCGAATAGATAAACGTCGCTTCCTTGTATGTCACTAGGAAGAAATGATTTCCATGGTTCTTCGTCCTTATCGCTTGTTCCGGCGAACAAACTCGCCTGAGCGTTTGGGAGGTAGTTGACTTCTGGGCTCATGAGAATGACGTTTTTGATGGGCTTATAGGAAATCGTTGTTTGCTCGGGGTGGTGGTAATCGTATAAAAGCCTCAAGACCGATCTCCCTCCCATCGAATGGCCGACCAATATTATTTTCGAATAATCTACGCCAGATATGTCGTGAAGCTTTTCGACCGCGTCGTCTATTTGGACTGGTATCCAATCTGTTTTGGCGTTATCGAAGCCGATGGTTCCATAAGAAGCGCCTTGGCCTGAATAGTCAAAAGTCATGGTTGAATATCCGTTGGAAACGAAAAGGTCGGCGAAAGGACGCCATTTTTGACGGTCACATGAGTATCCAGGGCAAATTAAAACCGCGTATTCGCTATCTTTTGTTTCGTAAAACGACCCCTTTAACGTGACGGATTTTTCTTTGTAACTAGATTCGAACTCGATCCTTCTTTCGTTGATGGTTGGAACGGAAAGAGAAAATAGGCAAGCTATGGATCCTAGCAAAGCGAAAACTCCGCCAAGCAGAGTGAATAATTTTTGTTTACACATGTAACAATTATACGAAATTTACGGTCTTTTTCAGTGAACATAGGGACTTGTTTTGTATAAATACGAGCAGCAAAAAAGCGCCTTGCTTTACGAAGGCGCTTCGCATTGTTCAGTTTATAAAAGAGAGACAGGACAGTCGAGGTGTTCTTCGACAAAGGTGCAAGCCTTCTCTAAGTAATCGTTAATCTCGTCTTTTGAGACCGTATAAAGCCTCGAGTTCACTATATGGATGTTCCTAACCAACTGCTTCAACGCGGGGAAGGAGAAATCGCCCTTTTCGTAAAAGTGAAGATTGAACTCGCGTCTGATGGCGTTATCGGCAAAGATGAGGAGATCCATATCCGGATCGTCTTTCGAGAAGATGATCGGAGCGGCCAAAGTTCTAACGTCCGAGAAGATGGCACTCATAGAGCTTTCAACCATGCATTCGTGGTGGAAGTTCCTGACTTTCTCGTTGCTATAGATTTGGTAGTAATACAAAGTGACGAAGGCGCCATAACGTTCGCGGTAGCTGCCAAACGTCGCTTTGGAATCGATGTATTTGGCTAAATTCTCGCGGTAACGTTTGTAGACCTCGGAAACGATGTCGACTTTTTTCGGAAAGTAGTAGGTCAACGTGCCGAGATTCGTTTTGCTCTTTTTGCAAATATCGGAGAGTGTGGTCTCTTCCAAACCATTTTTCATGAAACAGGACCTAGCAGCATCAAGGATGCTATCTTTGGTCGATAAACCTTTTTTCGTCGTTGGCATAATCAATTCCTCACGGTTCCTTATTATAACCGCAAAAATAATTTTTTCGTAAATATCTTATTTTTCATGCAAAAAGGGAAAAAAGTGCGATATTGTTTCATTTTTTCATATAGAAAAGTATGATATCTCTACCTTTTGAGGAGGTAGTTATGAAAAAGATAAATTTGTTGTTCCCTTTATCCCAAGTGGTTCTTCTGACTTCTTGTGCTTTTCAGCCTTACCGTCCGATAGTCTCCAGCTCCTCCTCAAGCTCAAATATCACATATCCGACCATCCCATCGAACCCTTCCGAGCCGTCTTCTCCAAGCGTTCCTTCCGTTCCGAGCACGCCTTCTTCTCCTTCTAGCGAACCGTCTTCGACAAGCAGTTCGAAATCGACCAGTTCTTCTTCGAGCAGATCAAGCTCCTCAAGTTCTTCCTCCAGCAGGTCTAGTTCTTCTTCGAGCAGATCAAGTTCCAGTTCGTCCAGCTCCTCGTCGACCCCGGTTGTCACGAAATTTGAAAAAAAGGAAATTAAGGGAATCAAAGTCACTTTCGACGAATACGGAAACCCGATATATACGCCTGATGGGGGCTCCATCGAACTTTGCTATTTTAATGACTCCGACATCCCTTATATTGGAATGTGGGACTTCGTCGAAAACTTCCTTTGCTACGGAGACTTTTACGGTGCCGCCGCATATAACTATCAGGTTTATTGCGATTCCCACACTTTCGAAATCACAAGCGAAGATGAGAATTTCGATTCCCGCTGCTTCGTCGATTTCGACGCGATGACGATCACGTTCAAAGATCGCGACGCTTTCCGCAATTTCTTAACCTACACCGATTGCCCGATGACCGGGTGCATTCAAGGCGGAGAACAGTACTTCATCGATCCTGAATTCGATTACGAAGCCCCGTCTTCTGATTTGGTGATAAACCTCGGCGATTACGACATCCTCGGATTCTTCTATAACGATGATGGCTATTTGCCATATGAAGTATGCAACGCTCTTTTGAATCCCTATAACATCCTTCCCAATTACGTTTATAACGGTAAGAATTTCTATTCCTACGATCAAGGATCTTGGAGTTCTGGCTATTCGAAGGTTTATAAGCACATCAGAGATGAGGCGACTTGCTTAACCGATGAATACATGGAGTTCACCTACAGTCTTCTCGCCCTTAACTTTGATTACAATTACGGTCTGGACAAGAGGCAATTAAGGGCTAGCGCTGGAACGAAGACTTATTTCCCAAATGGGGCTTTAGTCGACCTCATTCCATATCACGACCGTTTGGTCTCGACCTCGCTTAACGTTGCTAACGACGCTCTTATCGAGATTGGTGCCACTCTTATCGACGATGGTGGTCACTCCGGATATTTCGGCGTTGCCAACTTCTTGTGCGATAGGGAACCCCAATACACTTATGAGACCATCGGCCCTGAATACCAGAACACCGCCATGATCGGTTCTTACGCCTCCTATTTCCGCTCAGCCGCCAGCAAAGACCCCGCCAGTTTGACTGGAAACCACGCCGCCACGGCAGCCTACACCGAGCAAAGCGGCGTCGCCTTTGTGGTCTTTGATGGATTCGAGGACCCAATTGACACGATCACCGATTCCGGCGTCACCGCCTCCAACTATTATTACGACACTATCTCGTTGACCCATTACGCCAACGAACAAATTAGGGCGCACGGCATCAAAAACGTTGTTATTGATCTTTCCAATAACGGCGGTGGAGCCGTCTACACCGAAGAGTTCATGGCTTCTTGGCTATGCGGAAACGCCACAACCGGAAACACCTCTGTTTATAGAAACCCAATCACCGGAGCTTTCGTTAAGTGCAACCTTAAAGCCGACGTCAACCTCGATGGACGTTATGATTCTGGTGACTATCTCCCGTCTGACGTTAACGTCTATTGCATAGTCTCCGCGAAATCCTTCTCCTGCGGCAACAAACTCCCGACCGACATCTCCGTTAATAGGAAAACCTATTTCATTGGAACTAGGAGCGGCGGTGGATCTTGCTGCGTTGGCGAGTTCGCGACTTTATTGGGCTCCAAAGTCCGCACATCGGCCGATTATCAAATCGGTATGCCGAACTCAACGTCTTCTTCCTTTGTTAGCAATGAAAAAGGTGTTATTGCCGCTTTCTACAACATCGGAAGCAATCCTTATGACCTTGATCTTCTCTACGATTGGAACACCATCATCAACAAGATAAAAGCCAACTAATGAGACAAAAAACGACCCTGGGACTCAAAAACCCAGGGTTTTCTTTGCACATTCTCATTGGTCTTAATCAATTTTTGTCGAGAATTCGGGTGCCTAGGGAATGGAAGAAAAAAGCGTCATATACTTTGGGCATATGAGAAAACCAATATTAGAGCCTGAGTTCAAGCCCGCCATCGTTGAGATGAGGAAATTCGCTCAGGACGTCCAAAAGGACAAACACATCACCCTCGGGGTCGCCATTAAGAGAAATGGTGGATACGTTTATAGACGTGACCTCGAAGTCTTCGCCGACGGAATCGACGACGAGAGAAACATCTTCATCGTCGAGCGTTACGTCAAAACCCTTCTTTGGGTTGTCGGCGGATACGAGATTCATCTCTCCGGATCCAAGAAGATTTACGAGCAGATGGCTGCCTATTATTCCAAAGGCGGTCTTCGCGACTTCGACTTCAACTTCATGTCCGGCGTTTACGAGACTGAGTTCAAAGTCATCTATCACGAATCACTTGACGACATGCCGAAAGAAAAATCGGCTTCTGTCCCGACGGGCGGATATTTAAAAGGCAAACGCGTTGGCTTCGACGCTGGCGGAAGCGACCGCAAGGTCTCCGCTATCATTGACGGCGAAACCGTTTATAGCGAAGAAACCGTTTGGTTCCCGAAACTCGAAAGCGATCCGCAATATCACTTCGATGGAATCTATCAGTCCATGAGAACCGCCATTGATAAGATGGGCGGGGATTGCGATGCAATCGGCGTCAGCAGCGCTGGCGTTTATATCGATAACAAAGCCATGGTCGCTTCCTTGTTCGTCAAGGTTCCGGCTGAACTTAAAGAGAAGAGGACCAAGACCATCTACATCGATGTCATCCATCAGCTTGAGAAAGAGCTTGGACACGAGATTCCGTTCGTGGTCGCTAACGATGGTGACGTTACCGCTTTAGCGGGCGCTATGGATCTTAAAGACAATGCTGTCTTAGGAATCGCCATGGGCACTTCCGAAGCTGCCGGCTATGTCGATCCTAACGGAAACCTCAACGGCTGGCTCAGCGAACTCGCTTTCGCTCCTGTTGACTTCAACAAGGAAGCCATGTCCGACGAATGGTCCCTTGACTGGGGCGTTGGCTGCAAATACTTCAGCCAGGACGCCGTCATCAAACTTGCTCCGCGCGCCGGAATCGAGCTTGACCCCAATCTCTCTTTGGCTGAGAAACTCAAAGTTGTCCAGAAACTCATGGCCGAAGGAAATGAAGGCGCTCAAAAGATTTACGAGACCATCGGAACCTATTTGGGATACACTCTCGCTTACTATGCTGAGTTCTATCAGATTAGGCACGTTCTCATCTTGGGCCGCGTTACAAGCGGTAAGGGTGGAGATATCATCCTTGACGTCGCTAAAAAGACCCTTTCCGAGGAGTTCCCGGAATACGCCTCCATGGATATCGGAATGCCGAGCGAATACATGAGGCGCGTTGGACAGTCCATCGCCGCCGGAAGCTTGGCCAAATCCAAACTCGACTAATTAAGAAAAAACCATCTCAAATTCAAACGAGATGGTTTTCTTTTACCCTATGCTTGAGGCTCTTCCTTTGCCTTCTTTTTGAATATTGCCGTTCTAAATAAGA
>JAKSUL010000053.1 GCA_024409055.1 Bacilli bacterium | reverse complement strand
TCTCCTCGCAGTGAATGTTAACGAACCCTCAGGCCACATTCCTATCTTTCTATGCTCTATTTTGTCCGCTTGAGCAAAGGAAGGAAAATCAAAGTTTGCAATCGGTGATAAAAAGGCAAACCCGTGGAGGATTTGCCTTTAGTTCCAAATTAATTTCGAAATCAGATTTTGATGTTTTCGCCAACTAGGCCAACGTAGGCCCCGTGAGCGGCCGCATTAGAATCTTTATGGGCAAGAAGCCATTTGTTCGTCGCCCAAAGCATTTTGTCTTTCGATCCTCTGATCGGATTGACGTTTGTTCCCTTTGGAAGGACGATGAGCACTTTAAAGGCAGAACCATTCACTCCGCACGGGGTGTAGTGAAGGGATGTGCCGTAAACCTCAACCGCTACTCCGGCCGGGACTTTGAAGGCGACGACTTTGGAGGTGTCGAGCTTGCCGTCTTCAATATCGAAGACGCTTCCTAAAAGAAGGATGAAGTCTTCGTTGGCGAGATTGACTTCGCTGCCTTTATGGTATTCCAAGCAATTGAGCTGCTGGTTGTGTCCATTGCAGTATCCGAGTTGGATCGGCATTTCTCCATAGACGTTTTCTTCGAAGAACTTAACCATTTCTTCGCTTTCAAGCTCTTTGCAAGAAGGGGAATAAGCCGCACCTTTCTCTGGAAGAGGCGTTTCCTTCAAGGAAGCTAATAAAGAGGTGAAATCTCCCTCCACTACTCTTCCGAATCTTTTGAAATCGGCATCAAAGACGCTTTTAATTTCCATTGTTTTCTCTCCTTATTTATTTTTAGTGGGTTATCCATCTTTTCACTTAATCCCTAAACATTTTGGCTTTTCGCTTTACTCTTTCTAAAACGTGAGTTGAACTGCACATCTTCGAAACGGTCCTGTAGACGAGCTTTTTGCCACATTTACCATTATGGAGCAAGTCTAGCACCTCATCCGGGAAAGAAATAGCGACGTTGGACAAAAACCACGCCTGCCCCATCAATACGTAATAGAACTTGTCTTGCTTAATGAGGGGGAACAAGGTCAAAACTTTCTTATCCTGCCGATATTTCGTGCTATAAACCCAAGCGAAACGTCTAGCCCATGGATCTTTGGATTTATACATTTTATCGAAGTATTCTTTCCAAACCTCAAATGAAGGTGTCCCCATATGTTGAGGGCATGTATCCGTTAATTCCCACGTCACTGCGTGTCTAACGTTATCGACCATGAAATTGAGCTGTTCGACCGGATCACTAAGCCTACGAAGCCCGACGATCAAATAAACCATCGTGACTTCCACCGAATCGTTTAAGTCCACTTCTTCGAGTTTGTATTCAGGATCATCTATCAAAGATTCCGCGATCTCTTTCACAACGGGGCGACGAACCCCCAAAATCGGAAAATCGCTTCCTGACAGTTTAGTGGAATATTCTTTGTATTCGGCCTCGGCTTTGCCAAGGAGAAGTTCTTTGACTTGTCTAGCGTTCATTATTATCCATATGGCCGTTGGCCACTTCTTAAATTATACATTACAATTACTCGCATGGAACGAAGCTTCAAAGACAAAGTTTACGGATTTCTGATTCTTTTCTTTCTCTTTCTGATTGCGATCGGAATCCCCTTTGAGCGTTTTTTGGCCGATCCATGGGCCGATTTAGCCTCCTCGGCATTGAGAGTGGCGTTTTTCGTCGGCGCCATATTCATCATCAAAAAAGAGGGATTAGCCTCCTCTTATTGGAAAACGGAAGGAAAAGGATGGGTATGTTGTTTGCCCTTCTTCCTAATTGCGTTTTCGAATATGTTCTTCCTTCTTATTCATGGTGGATGCTCCCCCGCCGGGCTAGAGCATCTATGGCACAAGGCTGTTTTATGTCTATGCACATCCATGGCCGAAGAGATGCTTTTTAGGGCGGCTTTGCTTGGTTTGCTTCAAGAAAGAACTCAAAAGGAATGGATTCTTATCTTAATTTCCGCGGCGATATTCTCTATTTCCCACGCGGTCAATTTCCTTAGTGGCGTCTTCATTCCCGTCTTAGTCCAAATGGGGTACACGTTTGTGTTGGGGCTATTCTTAGGAATGATGTATCTCCGCGGTGGCAAATTGACTCTAACAATCCTTCTCCACTTCTTGTTCAATTTCGTGAACAACGCGTTGTTTTCGTGCCTTTATCAAGGCGAATGGAACCTCGCCTTCTTCATCACCAATATCTCGTTGGGGCTAATTGCTTTTATCTATTGGTTAGTCTTGCTCCTAAAAGAAAAGGGATCCCAAGACCCCCGTTCCGTTAACAAGTAAAATTCATAACGCCGGATACTCCAATGGTTTAAGGAAGACTCCTTCCTCCAACTTCTTTCTCATTTCACCAAGAATAAAAGGCAAAGAACAGTGCGGGACGCTTGTATAGAAGCTCCCAACCCCAAAGTTATCCCTTATTATTTTCAGACATTTGGTAGCCTTGTATTTTGTTTTTCCTTCCATGACCGCACGCGAAGCCGCCATTTTTCCGTTCGTGGATTTTTCTTCTAGCAAAATGATTCCTTCTTCGCTTTCTAATAGAAAATCGATTTCTAAGTGATCGGTACCGTTTGAAAAATAATACAAAGGGAATCCTGCTTTTTTTATCATAGTGGCCGCCATGTTCTCGAATATAGCGCCCTTTCTACTGTCGAGTTCATCGCGGAGAAACTCTTGAGACGCGGAAAGGGGATACATAGCCATCAATAAACCAATGTCAGACAAAAAGGCCTTGAAATAAGTTTTGTCCGTATTGGCCTCAAGAGGCTTTTCTATCGCGTTCACGTTGAAACACCTATAGACAAGGCCGGCTTTTTCCAACCAATCAAAAGGTTCTTCGAACTCTATGGAACGGCCTCCTTTTTTAACCTCCGAATATTTGAATTTTGATGTATCAGATTCTCGGGCCAATTGGGAAGGGATCGAGTCGAAAAGCTTATTAAGGGTCGCTTGGAGCCTATAGTCGACTTCTTCTTCGTTTTTTTCGTTGATGAAACGGCCAAAGTCGGCGCGGTAGTCTTTTATCAAGCCCTCGAGGCATTCGCGCGATTTAATGTAATTGTTAGTTGTTAAAAAAGCCTTAACCGAATCGGGCATTCCGCCAATAACCACGTAGCGTTTTATCATCTCTTTATAATACGAGGCCAAAGAGGAAGGCATCTCGGAGTAGTTTTTTACGTACTCGTATAAAGCCCCTATTTGCTCTTCGTTTAGGCCGTTTGCCCACAAGAACTCTTCAAAGTCCATTGAGCTCATTTGAATCGTCTTCTCGTATCCGGTCGGAATATCGACCTTTTGTTTTCTTCTGTAGTTCAAGACGCCAAGCAAACTGCCCGTAGCGATAACCGGGAAACGCCCATCCAAGGCAAAGCTTTTCAAAGAGGTCCTCGCCAAAGGACAATCTCCGATTTCTTCGAAAATCAAAATCGTTTCATGCGGAATGAACGATTTGTCCGGGAAATAAGGCACGGAATTCCTGACGATTGAATCAACGTCTAAATCGCCGTCAAATATCTCTCGGAGAGATTTGTTGTGCCTGAAGTCAAACGTCACCACGTTGGGGTAATGATCATGGGCAAATTTATTTACGGTGTAACTCTTTCCGACTTGTCGAAGTCCCTCCACTATTAAAGGGACTTTATTTGGATCCGAATTCCATTCTTCAAGCTTCTTCTCGATTTTTCGTTTGAACATCAAATCTTTCATAGTGTTTCCTTCAAGCCAATAATAGCAATTTTCTTCGTAAAATGCAATTTTTTACACTTTACGAATTCGTAAAATGTATTTTTCAACACAAAACGAAGGTTTTCACCATTTTGCAGTAGTTTTCACCACAAAGGTCGGAAAATACATTCGTGCTATGCTTTTTCGTCCATTCCTCGCATTCGCGCCATATGCATGTGCATTGTAAACCCAGTCGTTTTAACAAAATGTGTTTGGATTCATCTAATAAATCCTAAATATTCATGGGCTGCTATTTTTGTGCAAATTGATTTGGGGCAAATCGTTTTGCGCAAAATAGTAATACGCATCTATACATGACATGCGGCATTTATGCCTGTCTGGAGAAAAAGATGAATCGAACGGAATGCAGTCGCACTAGGTTCTCGCAGTTTTGCAAAATCGAAAAAGCACTTCAGCTCATAATCCAAAAACGAACTCTAAAAGCGATAAAGCAGGTTTAGTCCGTCAAATAGGATAAAAATAGATTCGGAGAACGAATCTTATTCTGCTTTTTACGAGCGCTTTTATTGCGGCTTATGAAAGGAAGCGCCATTTCGGAAGTTAAAACGCACGACTGGCCGCTTTCTTTTGACGTAGGTAGATCGCTATCGCGAAAATAGCCCCACCGACGAAGATGACGATCGACCAAAGTTGAGACGGGCTAAGACCAGGGATAAGCGCACCCCTATGATCATCTCTGAAAAATTCGATGATGAATCTCCAAACGCCATAAGCCATCAGATAGGCAGGCGTTACGTATTTCCATTCGTATTTAAGTTCAACGAACAAAAAGATTCCGCACAAAACGAAAAGGAATATGGCTTCGAATAAATTGGTTGGCAATCTTTTGACTCCCGCTCCGGCACCGGCATTAAAAACAACACCCAAAGGCGAATCCGTTTCTTTGCCATAGCAGCATCCCGCCATAAAGCAGCCGACACGCCCAAACGCATGAGCGAAGGCTATTGGAGCCGGAACTAGCTTCAATATGTCGCCTAAACAAGGGCCGGTGAACCTTTTGGCGATAAGGAAATAGCCAAGAAGAAACGTGGCGACCCCAAATATTAAGCCACCATAGAAAGTCATGGCCCAAGTCCAGGTATAAGAAGACCCTTTCTCTATTAGGTCGTAAAGGTTTTGGGTTAGGACTCCTCCGAAAAAACCGATAAGTATAGAAACACCGCCTAGGAGCTCCGTCGCGGTGAGGACCTTGACATCCTTCCGTCTAACCCTAAAAACGAGTTCTAATAGGCCGTATGCGCCGATAAAACCGATGCATAGCATCACGACGTACATATCTAGGATTCCTATCCACGGTAACATGGCGACATTCTAACACAACGAAAGAAATTAACCCTCCATTTTCGCCCGATCATTGAAAGCGCGAATAAACGCAAAAGAAAAACGGGGTTTTCCCCGTTTCCTATATCGCGGTTATCAACTAGGTGAGCTACTCCCTAGATCGCAATGTCCGAACCCGAAGGATCCGCCGTGGTCGCTGGCTCAATTTCCACCTTTGATAACTCGAATATAGCACCTTACTTATGGTACATCAACCCTCTAATCGTTTAGCCGGATAGACAGTTACTATCTTTCCTAATTTTTCATCCCTGAAATCCACCACAATCTTGAGATACGGAGTTTTTGGCCTGCCTTTTCTTTTCCCGAAGAAACATTTGGAATGATCTTTCTTCCCGGATTTAGATGTCACAATGGGCTGTTTCAATATCGGGCCAATCAGTTCGATATCTGAAACCTTCAAGTGATGCCTTTTCTGAGCTATGTGCTCAAATCTACTCTCATACCTGCCTTTTTCCGAGAATATCACTCGCACGTTGTCTTTTATTAAGATAGGCGTAGCAATGGCCTTCAGAGCCTTGATTATGTTTTGATCGATGTCTCTAGTCTTTGCCATTTGCAGAGCCAATACTAAACACGTTTTTTGTCAAGCACAATAGGCCCAAAAGGCTGAAAAAGCAGTTGTCTCTATTACTTAAGTAATAGTATATATATGTACTATATAGATACATAATAGAGACAAAAATATTAAAAATTTTTTGAGAAAATGGATTGTTTTTATTCTCTTCTCGCCTTTAACAAGAAAAAAGCCCACTTAGGTCTTATAGGCCCAAGCGAGCTTTAATGGTTATTTAACCCAATAAACGTAATTCTCTTTCCTAGGTTTTGGTTCGGGATTTTCGCCATCGAAATATCCAAGGGCGCAGTGACCGATTCCGATATAGTTTCCTTGGATTCCGAGGCGTTTTAGAAGAGCCTTCCCATATTCGCTTTGAACTTCTTCGTAGGCCCTATGGATCCAAATAGATCCGACCCCCAAGCCCCAAGCGGCATTCATCAAGTTTCCCATGACCAAGGAGCCATCCATATAGCCAAAGTTTCTTTCGTCATTTTCAGCGATGACAAGGAGGATGGCCGGTGCACCATAGAAGGGATCGAATCCTTCAGGCCAGCCGCCTATCTTTCTGTTTAAATCAGCGATTTCGTCCCTCGTCTTTTTGTCCATGATGGCAATGATGGTCGGAGTTTGTCTGTTTTTAGCGGTCGGAGCGTACGTGCCGCATTCCACTATCTGTTTAACTATCTCCTCAGGAACTTCCTTCCCATTAAAAGAGCGGATGCTTCTTCTTGTTTTTAAAACTTCGATTGCGTCTTTCATGTTTTCTTCTCCTACAAATAATTTAACACCATTGGATAAATATAAAAAGAAAGCATCAATATACATTTGCATTCGTTTTGATTGACATTGTAAACCATTTGGAATGAAATATCCTTGCGACATGGAGGCTTTTATATGACAGTGCCAACTCAAGTTAGAATCGAATCCGATGTGAAAGAACAAGCGTCTGTTTTGTTCAAAAAGCTGGGGCTTGATATGTCGAGCGCCGTGAATTTATTTTTGCATCAATGCATATTAAGGGGCGGTTTGCCTTTTAGCGTTGAGATGCCAAATTATAACCAAGAAACCCTCATGGCGACGGACGAAGCCAAAAGAAAGTCCCGCGACCCTTCCGTAAAAGGCTATACTTCAATCGAGGCCCTAAAGTCCGCCTTGGACGAAGACTAACGTGAAATACCAAATTGGCTACTCATCTATTTGCTAGAAAACGACATACTCACGTTGACTTTGGTCAGCACCGGATCCCATTCCGATCTATTGGGCATATAAAAACGGCCTTCAAAGGCCGCTTTTTTCTGGATGAGTCGTTCTTATTTGTTGAACAAGGCGACGAAGCCGTCAATGATGAAGGTAACGCCGATGATGATCGGCAAGATTTCGCTTGTGACCCAAGGATCGATGATGAGTAAGATACCAACAACAATGGTGAGACCGCCCATCAAGAAGCCAAAGACGCTTCCTGTTTTGAATCCGAAGGTGATCGCATAAGCGCCGCGGACTATCAAGCAAACGCCCAAGAAGACGGTCATGATCGTAAGCATGGTGCTGCCAAACCCTCCAAAGAGGACGAGTGCGCCGATCACGGTCAGGATAATACCCATTACGACATTTTTAGCGACGATATTCGCAATACCATAGGCCAAAACGATGCCACCGATAATCATGATACCAATCGTCATGGATTCTCCGCGGAAAATGCACATCATAATTCCGATGAGAATGAAAGCGAGGGCGGTGAAGATAGAACCAACGGACGGTTTATTCTTGTTCACTTTGACTGCTTTAGTTCTTTTTTCAGACATATTAAGTCTCCTTTCGGGCGATATGTTATCACATTCTTCACGGAGTGAATTAGCGATTTGATTTTAGACTCTTCTATTTGAGCTTTAGGCCATCTTTAAACGCATGGCCCACCAATTTGTCGGCTACGTAATATCCGTGCCCCGTTGGGTCATAGCAAATGGCGTGCAGTTTGCAGATATCGACTTTTCCATCAGTCAAAATCGATTCATCGACAGAAGCGTTGATGATCTTTCCGACAAGTAATCCCGTTTCTTCGTCAAGAGATTCAAATTCGCATTCGAGAGTGAGTGGATATTCTTCAAACATCGGGGCATCCACTTTGTTAGATTTAAAAGCATGAAGGCCCGACTTCTTCATTTTGTCTTTGTCGTCGTTAGCGGAAACGATGCCGACAAAATCGCTTTCCACCACTGTCTTTTCAGTGGCCATAGAAACGGTGAAGGCCTTTTTGTTTTTGACGTTAGCAGTCGTTTTGTGCTCAAGGGCTAGATAAATTCCGATCTTGTCGTAATCGGCGATGCATCCCCAAGCGGCCGCCATTAAATCGGGATTCCCGTTCTCATCATAAGTGCCAATCATCAAAACCGGCATAGGATAGGCGTAAGTTTTTGCTCCAAAATCTTTTCTCATATTTATTACCTTTTATATGAATATTATAAGAAATGCTCATCGATAGATGTTTAAAGAAATAAGGAGCTCTTAACACTTGCAATCATTTCAAAAAGTGCCCAGAGGCCCCACCATAAACAAAGCGCCAATCCTATTAAGTTCAATTGCGTTAAAAGAGCCAATCAAACATAAATACAGGGTAATAATAGATTTCTCCCTCTTTTTTTACATCGCCGTCATACAAGACAACCCCTTGATTGACGAGAGACTGAAAGGTTTTTTTGAACTTCGTTAGCGAAATATGAGAGTAATCGTCAGAAGATTTTACTTCAATCGGAGTCATCTTCGAGTTTTTCATGCAGATGAAATCGACTTCCATGATAGTTTTATAGGTTTCCTTGTTTCTCTTCACGTAATAGCACACCGTGTTGCCCTTGCCCACTAAAGCGGTCGCGACATAATTTTCCACGAACATCCCCTCATTGACGTGAAGAGTATCCAAAAGCAAACGTTTGTAGAACAGCTCGTCATGTACGGCGTTTGAATATGATAGGGAATACAAAAGGCCAGTATCCAAAAGATATGCTTTGAATTCGTTAGGGTTAAGACTGAGCAACGGTAACGGCGACGGGTCATTCACCGGATAAGACAGTTTTGCAAGTCCGGCATCAACAAGCCATTTCATCGGGCCGATATAATCGCGTTCCCTTGCGTTTGGGCCAGCGTGGGAATAGCGGAATCTTGAGTCGTGATGTGACAATTCGCTCGGGATCAGTTCAAATAGAGAAGTCGCATACACAGGATTGACCAATTTTTGCTGCAATAAATCATTGCGATAAAGGTCAATTATGGATTTCTTTTCTTTCTCAACTTTTTGAAAATCGCGAGTCAATAGATAGGAGCGGACCGCCATTGGCATTCCTCCAACTATGAGGTATTCCCTGAATTTGCGATAAATCGGATGGTAGGCGGCAAGCAATTGCTTATTGTTTTCCGCGCACTTCTTTAACACGTCTATCATGTTTGTTTGACCATCATTATCAAGAAATTCAGAGAAGCTCAATGGGTTGACTTCAATTGTGTCTTCCTCGCTCGGCAACAAATACGTCTTCTCTTTATCGTCGGATTTGACGACAGATGCCAAAGAGCCAGTTTCAAGGATGTCGTAACGCCCGTCTAACAATAGCGTTTTGATCGCCTGCCTGGCCGGCTTGAATAGTTGAACCTCGTCTAAAATAACAAGGGATTCACCTGGGTATAAAGACGTATCGTAATGTATCATCAACCTGTCATAGAATTCATCGAGATTGTCGAGTCCGTTAACGAACAGGTCTTTTATGGAATCTGGCGCCTCATCAAAGGATATCTTTAAAAAAGAGCGATATTCCTTGTGTGCAAGTTCTAAAGCAAGAACGGATTTCCCAACTCGCCTAGCGCCTTTTAGGAAACACGCGACGTGGTCTCTGGCCCTTGTGTTCTTCCATTCCAGCAGTTCTTTATAACATTGCCTACGAAGGTAAAGCCCACTGGCCAAAGCGACTTCGTAATCGTCAAGTCTTTTTGTCATATAGGCATCTCCTTTGGTCATCATTTCACAAAACTGACAGCCAAATTATGGTTGCATTTCACAAAACTGACAATGTTTTTTGAGGCGTTTTTCACAAAACTGACATTTTTTATGCGCATGACGCCCTTTTAGGGCAAGAGGACTTTCGATTTATGGGACCTGCGGAATTTAATCCGCCTCGAATGGCGAATAGAGCAAAGACAAGTAGCCTACTAATTCTCATTATTTTTCTCCTTAGTCTAAAATTACGACGACAACGGGTAAAAAACACCTCACAAAAAGAGCCTTTATTGTTCTTTATTAGATAGGAAAGAGTTCGAAAAAAACAACTTGTTTTTCAGTTAAAAGAAACGTGGTTATTTCAAGCCAGAATAATCCATCGCTTTATCATTTTGGTGATTCTTAATATAAGCGAGGGTGTCATTATAGGCAGTCACTTCTTTGAACCTATCGGGCGTCAAAGCGACGTCGTAATTAAGCATATCGGCATTAAGCGATATCGCGATAGAGAAACCAGAGGCCTTTATACTGGTAGAAAGATCAAGATGAGTTAGGAACCCTCTATTTCTTCCGACCGATTCCTTCTCTTCGCCTTGGGCTGTTAGCCTTAAGTATTCGATCAAGTCAGT
>JAKSUL010000052.1 GCA_024409055.1 Bacilli bacterium | reverse complement strand
TTTCTAGTTGTGTGCAAAAGTGGATAACTCAAATAAGCAAATAAAGCATATATTTGAGATGCTGTTAAAATAACCGAATATAAAAATAGGCTTTCTATCGGCTTTTTCTAATATAATGATTAACATAATGGACATTATGCGAAGTAATGCTATAGTCAACGAAAACATGTGTGGATTAGCCCACTGCATAAAAATGTTTATCAAATTTTATATTGAAAAATATAGTCCGTTTTCCGTTTAACTAAAAACTACTAACCCATTTTTGGAGCCTTAAAAAACTTTGATGTCAAATAATTGGAGTTTTTAGTATGAAAAAAGCCTCCGTTTTGGAGGCTTTATCTTGTCACTAATCGTTATTTGTTTTTGCGTTTTGAAACTACTGAGGCGAGATCGATTTCTTGACGCTTGGCTTCGATGAAGAGATGGACCACCACTTGCCCCGCATCAACGATGACCCAACCCGAATCTGGTGTTCCGTCGATTCCGCGGACCGGGATTTTGTTTTCTTCTAAATGGTCTTCAAGTAAATCGGCGATGGCTCCGAGAGCCCTGGTGTTCGGCATCGTGGCAATGATGTAGTAAGAAGCGAACGGCGTGTGATCCTTAACGTCCACCACTTTGATGTCCTCGGCTTTGTGCTCATCGAGGAAGTCTTTTGCTAATGTTGCAGCTTTGATCATTTGTTGTCTCCTAAATATAAATCGGCGCAGGCTTTGCTAAGCGGATCGCCGTCAAATGTGTAGTTCTTTGTCGCGAAGTATTCCTTGTTCGATTCTAAAACGGCCAAGAAACCAACGTAATAGTTCCTCATGCACTGATTGATGAGATTAGAGGAATCAAAGCCTCTAGTTGGGTCTATTTTATCAGATGCATAGATGATCTTCGTTAACGGGGCCATGTGGGCTTTTCCGCTTGTGTGATACTTAATCGCATCTAAGATGGCCGGATCTTCTATTCCGAATTCCGTTTTGGCTAGATATTCGCCAAGGAACTGGTGATATGACCAACTCGGCATTATGTCAACGAATTCAGGATAGTATTTCTGCATCAATCCGTGGGCTTCGTCTTCGTTTTTCTCCATGCCTTTAGCTATATCGTGGAGCAAACCGGCGATATAGGCCTTTCTCCAGCCTTCGCAGTGATTGGCTTGGGCAATTCTAAGAGCGAGGTTAGCGACCGATATTGCATGCGCTAAACGACGTTCAGAATAGAATGAGCGGACTTTATCCATGTAATAAAGGTTATGTTTCTCAATGTATTCGAGAACGCCTAATGGCGTGTCGGCGCATTGAAGGGATCTTATTGAGCTAGAGGAAGTCGGGCCTGACTTATGATAATCCAAGGCTCGCATATGAAACTTCTCCACCGTTTTCGAATCGACTTCAACGCCTTCTCTTGGCACATATAGCGGCGTGGCTATTTTTGCAATTTCTTCAGCGTCTTTCCAATCGGCGAAGGTGTTGACTGAATCGTAGCCTATTAAAAGATAGAGCTTGCAGTCTTTGTGTTTCTTTCGGAAATATTTGACCGTATCAATCGTGTAATTTGTTTCCGCGTCGCTCTTCATTTCGAACAAATCGATCGAAAAAGAAGCCTCCCCCGTCTCTTTTAAGGCTATTTTGAGCATGTTTAGACGATCTTCGGGAGTTGTATCGGGTTTCTTCCAACGAGGGTTTCTAGAGGGCACGAAAACGACGTCGGCATTTAGGCTTAAAGCCGCGGCCGATGCTATTTTCATGTGTCCGTTATGGATTGGGTCGAACGATCCGCCAAAGATGACGAGATTTTCCATGTTAAAGCTCGATTCTTGGATTTTTCTTGCTCGGACGATAAACGACAATGACGCGGCCTATTTTTTGGGCGATGCCGGCTCCGAGTTTCTTTTCGATGGACGAAGCCACCGCATCGACGTCTTCTGAAGAAGTCTTCAGCAATTTGACTTTGATGAGCTCATGGACCTCTAAGGCCTTGTCGAGCATTTCGATAATGTTCTGGTCTAATTCTCCTTTACCGATGAGGTAAGGGTTGTTTATGTGGTTGGCCAAAGATTTAAGTTTGGCTCTTTGCTTCGGTGTTAATGTCATTTGATTTTTGCCCTCGAACTGAAGATTGATGTTCCTTTTGGAACGTAGACCCTAAAGGTCTGCTTGGCGCCCTTGAATGTAATCCATCCAAGGCCTTCGATGCCGATGTCCCTTTCTTTCTTTTCGTCGATTACGACGTCAAAGGCGTCGAAATCCACTAAATCGGTAATTCCGGGAGCGATCGGATAAAAGCTTTTGTTGGCGATTCCCTTAATGAAGTTGGTGTCGACGTTTGAACGGCACTTCTTTAAACCGACTTCCCTAGAGAAATAAGCGGTAATTGGGGTTGGTTTACCCTTGATGAGGTCGATGCGCCCGATTCCTCCGATAAATAGCGACTCCCCGGCCGAAAGGGTCAATCCTTTGCCGCGGATGGTTTCGGTTGGAACGGTCATCCTCATCGAATTGAGGTCCACTTTGCTGAGGACCGAATTGTCCACGGATGTGCCTGGGGTGTCATACATGAATGATGAGCTATCGAGCGGAACCGTCATCGTGCGGATGCTGGTTCCCGGATAGTTCACGGTCATGATGTTTTTTGAAGTGATGTTCTTATAGTTTCTTAAGAAAGAATTGACGAAGAGGGTTTTTCCGCTTCCGGCAGCTCCGATGACGTAGACGTCATGCTTGCGTCTCATTGCTTCAATCTTATCGACGATCGGCTTGATGTCGGTGTTCGAGGTCAAGGACGTCAGCACGACATCGTTTGCCGTGACGGAGAGCCTAGCCCTCCTGAAGCGGTGAGCAACGTATTCCTTCAATTCAGAATCTTTGACGGATTTTGGAAGAAGGTCACGTTTATTGGCTATAACAAGGATTTTTAATCCTTCTATTATATTTGTGATTCGGGAGATGAATGAAGACTCGAAGGAGAACACGTCTACAACATAGACGATCATCGCGTCGGAAGCTTGAGCGTCTTCTAGCATCGAGATGTAATCGTCTTTTACCTCGGGCTCAACTGGAGCGAGGTGAAATTGGCTCTCTTTGTAGCATTGCTCACAGAACAAAACTCCATAAGGAGAATCGGCTTCGAGGATTTCGGAAGGCAAATATCCAGGCTGATCTTTAGACTGGCTTTGTAGAATCGCTCCGCAGGAATAACAACGTCTGACCATATTCATTTTGCTCATAATGTTTCCCTCCAGTTCTTGACGATATGCTTGTTAAGAAGCTTTTTCCTTGTTCCTCTTTCGAGGAAGCGGTTGAACTTCGTCCATGGTGGATCAAGTTCTGTTAACGGCTTAAGAAGCAATGTTTTGATTTTTGCACCGTTTCCGGCCAAGACATCGGTCATGATTTGGTCTCCTATAAGGAGGCATTGCTCTTTGGGGATACCCAACTCTTTGATCGTTTTCTTGAGCCTATGAGAGAACGGCTTGTACATCCAGCACCAGTAATCAACGCCTAATGACTTGGCGAATTCCCCTACTCGATCGCCTGAGTTGTTAGATGTGATAATCATCTTAATTCCTAAGGAATCGTAGAACTTTTTGAGTTCTTTGACTCTATCGGAGGCAACTCGCGTTTTGAAATCGGCCAAGGTGTTATCTAAGTCACTTAGCACCACTTTGATTCCGTGCTTCTGATAAAAAGAAGCTTCGACTTCGAAGATGGATTCAGCGTAAGCAAAAGGGATCTTTCTTTTTATCATATTAATATGATAGACGATTTATTTGTTTTTAGATATAAGCTTTCTTCTAAATGAAGAAAAAGCCGCCCACGATTCAACGCAGGCGACTTATGAATTTTGTTGTAATAAACTACTAAATAACTACTTATTATTAATGATTATTACTTTGTAATAGATGTTTGATTAGAAATCGTCACCAAATATCGAAATTTGCTCGTACTTCTCGCTTGGCTCATCGACCTCATCACGCTCGAATGCCGGATGTTCTTTTTCGTCCGTCATCGGCTCCTTGGGGAAGATTGACGTGGTTTCCTTCACTTCTTTCACGGGTCCTTCTAGGGCTTTGATCGTCGAATCGATCCTTTCGCTATCGGCTTTGTTGCAGAAGGCGATTGGATCTTTTTTGGTCACCGCAACTCCATCAGGCTTTTTGGCGTATTTTTCCATTGGGGTGCAATATGTATCACCAAAGGTGATATCGACGTATTCTCCATTGGTTCTCGTGAATTTATAGCTGATTGGGGCTTCACGTTTTTCAAGCTTAACCATGTAAACGAGATTATGTGGCTCGTTTTTGAAGGACTTGAAGATGGTCGTTGTTTTTCCAAGCCTTTCGCCTAGTGCGATATTATTGATATCGAACACGCGCGTATGGCCTAGATCCGTAACCATGAGGACTTTGCCTTTTTCATCAGGATAGAAGGCCAACATAGCGGCGACTTCGCTTCCCTTGAATTTACCGGCTTTAACACCGCTGCTTCTTGTTGAGGTCGGTTCAAGCTCGTTTTCGTTATAGAAGACACCTTGACCGTCTTTCGTGACCAAGAAGAGGTTGCTGTTACCGCTTGTTAAGACTGCGTCCGCGAGATAATCGCTTGATAGCAATTTCATTGCTAAGATTGGCCTATTGTAACGGACAACCTTGAAGTCACTGAGGCGGACCCTCTTGATTTGAGCGTTATTGGAGACCAACGCAACGTATAGATCTTCGCGGAAATCTCTAACAGCGAATCCACGGATTATCTTGTCATCGCTATCTAGGTTGATGGCGAAGCTGACGTGCTGGCCTTCATCGAGCCACTTATTGGCCTTAAGAAGATGGACAGGCACATACAAGAAGTTTCCCTTAATGGTGAAAAGGAGCAAAAAGTCGGTTGTGAGGCACTTTGCGGAGTAGATTAAGGTATCTCCACCCTTCATGCCCGGATAAGCTCCCTGATCGCCTTTTGAGCCCTTCCAGGAGGCAATCGAGCTTCTCTTTAGATAGCCATCGCGAGTGACGGCGACCATAACTTCTTCTTGAGCGACAAGATCGCGCTTATCGATGCTCTTGAGGTCTTTGGTGTTATCGTCGCTGATTTGGGTGCGTCTTTCGTCGCCATATTTTTTGACGATGGCGCGGAGATCGCCGATTATGACGTTGTCGAGCTCTTCTTCGCTTCCCAAGATTTTGTTGAGCTCGGCAATATGGGCGTCCAAAGCGGATTTTTCGTTTTCCAATGTGACGATGTCGGTATGACTCAACTTGTAAAGTTGCATCATGACGATGGCTTCGCTTTGGTCTGGCGTGAAATCGTATGTATCTTCGAGCTTTTGCTTGGCGTCGGCCTTATCGGCGGAGTTTCTGATGATGTGGATGACTTCGTCGATAATTGAAGCGGCCTTTATAAGGCCGTTCACCACAGATAGCCTAGAGGAGTCTTTGGCGAGCTCCCATTTGCATTTCCTAGTTACGACGTCTTTTTGGTGAGCAATATAAGTGTCGCAATAAGTGGCCAAAGTCATGGTGACAGGACGTCCGTCGACTATGGCGACCATATTTGCGCTATAAGAGGACTTGAGGTCCGTTTTGTTCATCAAATAAGTGAGGATCGAATCGGCTTTGGCCCCTTCCTTGAGGTCGATGGCGATACGGGTTCCGCTCTTATCGGATTCATCGCGGACTTCGTCGATGCCGGCGATGGTCTTGTCGTGGCGGATCTGGTCGATTTGACGAACAATCTCCCTTTTGATGACGCCATAAGGGATTTCAGTGACGATTATTTGCTGAACGCCATCGTTCTCCACTATTTCGCATTTTGAGGCGATCTCAACCCTTCCTTTTCCGGTTGTATACATATCGACGAGGCCTTGGCCACGATACATAATGCCGCCGGTCGGGAAGTCTGGTCCTTGAACAAATCCAAGAAGAGACTCAATGGGGCAATTCGGATGTTTTATCCTATGGATAACGGCATCACAAATTTCCTTGAGGTTATGAGGCGGGATGTTGGTGGCCATACCAACCGCGATACCTTCGGTTCCGTTAAGGAAGAGGTTCGGGAAGCGGCTTGGCAAAACTGTTGGCTCAAATTCGGTGTCGTCGAAGGTAAGCTCCATATCGACCGTGTCTTCATTGAGGTCACGGACCAATTCGTTTGAAAGGGCGCTTAATCTAGCTTCTGTGTAACGATAAGCAGCTGCGCCGTCGCCGTCTTCGGAGCCGTTGTTTCCTTGGAAGTCGACGAGGTTCAATCTGATCTTCCAACTTTGAGACATACGAACCAAAGCTTCGTAGATGGAGGAGTCGCCGTGTGGGTGATATTTACCCATGACTTCACCAACGATGTGAGCGCATTTTTTAGTCGGCTTGTCGATGGTGTTTCCGGTCTTCCACATCGCGTAGATGATGCGGCGTTGAACCGGCTTCATGCCGTCTCTGGCATCAGGGATGGCACGGTCCTGGATGACATCCTTGGCATAAATGCCAAAGCGATTGCCCATGAGCTCATCCATGGATTCAATCAATATGTTTTCGGGGATTACAACTTCCTCGATTTTCTTCTTTTTGGCCATTATTTTTCAACCTCCTTGATGAAGGTGTCTTCTTCGTTGAAGACGACGTTTTCTTGGATCCATTCTTTCCTCAATGAAGCATCGTTTCCCATGAGGACAGAAATGCGTTTCTCCACCACTAAAGCATCATCAATATTGACCCTGACGAGCCTTCTGGTGGCTTTGTTCATTGTCGTGGAAGCCAACTGGTCGGCGTTCATTTCACCTAAACCTTTGTAACGGTTGATGCCGTATCCAGCACCGATCTTCTTTTTGCCTTCCTCGAGGTCTTTGTCGTCCCAGCAATAAACAAATTTATGGGCGGGATCGCTCTTTTTGTAGACCCTATATAGAGGCGGGCAGGCCAAATAGACCATGCCTTTTTGGATAAGGGGCTTCATGTAGTTGTAGAAGAAGGTGAGAAGCAATGTCTGGATGTGAGCACCGTCGGTATCAGCATCGGTCATGATGATGATTTTTCCATAGTGGCTATCTTCGATGTCGAAGTCAGTTCCAACGCCGGCTCCAATGGTTTGGATGATGGTTGAGAACTCAACGTTTTGAAGCATCCTTTGCATCGTTACCGAGTCGGTGTTTAGCGGTTTGCCTCTAAGAGGTAAGATTGCTTGGTGCAGACGGTCACGGCCTTTTTTGGCTGAGCCGCCGGCTGAATCACCCTCAACGATAAAGAGCTCGTTGTTCTTGTAGTCTTTGCTTTGGGCGGCCGCTAATTTATCCGAAATAACAGCGTCGACTTTGCTTGTTTTCTTTTGTCCGCGAGCGGCTTCTTTGGCTTTTCTGGCCGCTTCTCTAGCTTCGCGTGAAGCACGGCATTTCGCGACTAGATCGACGGCGAAATCCTTGTGCTCGGCCATGTAATGGAGAAGAGCATCATAAACGACGGCAGAGACGGCATTGACCGCATCTGGCGTGCCTAATTTTCCTTTGGTCTGTCCTTCGTATTCCAATTTCTTTTCCGGAACCTTGACGGTCAAGACAGCGGTCAAACCTTCACGGATATCAGAACCATCAAGCTTTTGGCTGTCCTTGATAACCCCTGCTCCGATGGCCCAATCGTTGACGGCCTTTGTGACAGCGGACTTAAAGCCCGTTTCATGCGTGCCTCCATCCTTGGTACGGACGCTGTTGGCGTAGCTATAAAGGTTCTCGTTATAGTCTTGCAAGCACCACTGGAAAGCCACCTCGACTTTGATGGTCGAAGCTTCTCCATCGAAATAAAGGATGTCTCCTAAAGGAGTCTTGTTTTGATCTAAAGTGGCGACGTATTCCTTTAAACCGTTTTCGTAATAGAATTCGTGGGAATTTCCACTTCTTTCGTCCTTAAGGACGAATTTGACACCTTTTAGGAGGAATGCACTTTCTTGTAGATGGTTGAAAATGGTGTCCCATTTGAATTCAACCGTGGAGAAGATTTGGGGATCTGGTTTAAAGCGAACGAGTGTTCCGTGCTTATTAGTGGGACCGAGTTTTTCAAGAGGAACGGCGACCTTCGAACCACCATCTTCAAAACGAATATGATAGGTTTCTCCGTTCTTCCAAACCGTAACGTCCACCCATTCGGAAAGAGCGTTGGTGACGGTCGCGCCGACGCCGTGCAAACCTGCGGAAGTCGAATAGGCTTTATCCGAGAACTTTCCGCCAGAATGGAGGGTTGTATAAATGATTTGAATCGCCGGGAGGCCGGTTTCTTTATGAATATCGACCGGAATACCACGTCCTTCGTCCTCAACGGAAATAGATCCGTCTTTGCGGATGGTGACGGTGATTTTGGAACCATAACCGTTAACGGCTTCGTCAACGCCGTTATCGACAATTTCCCAAACCAAATGATGCAAACCGGTTCCGTTCGTGGATCCGATGTACATGCCAGGGCGCTTTCTGACGCCTTCGAGCTCACCTAAAAGTTGGATTTTGCTCGCATCATATTCTTGTTCTGCTTTTAGTATGTCTGCCATAAATCTTCTCAGTCTCTAAGACTGCTCGTAATAATAACACACGAAAAAATGGAAAATCACTGATAAAAAAGGCATAATAGCGAAGTGTCACGGAGGCAACCCCATGGATATTAATGAAATTAATATGATTAACATATTTGCTCCGATAATTTCTATTGTTTTCGGTTTTCTTTTAGGATCGATTCCGAACGGAATGATTATCGCGAAAGTGTTCTTCCACAAAGACCCGCGTCAATACGGGTCCGGAAACGTTGGAGGAACAAACGTCGGAAGGATGCTCGGAAAGCGTTTCGGTCTTCTGACAATAATCCTTGATATGGCCAAAAGCGCCATCGCCGTTTATGCCGTTTGGGCCGTCGTTACATTCGTTCCGAACATCAATACGGCTTTAAAATCGGTCAATTTCTGCTCTGGAAGGGTCGATATGGCCTCACTTTCTTACTGGATTGCCGCTTTAGGGGCCGCTGTTGGTCACTGCTGGACGCCTTGGTTGAAGTTCAAAGGCGGAAAGGCCGCCGGTTCAATGATGGGCATGACGACCATGACAAGTTGGTACGGCTTCGTGCTTGGTGGCTTCTATTTAGGCACGCTAAAGCTTAAAAAGATGGTTTCCCTTTCTTCGATCGTTGGCGGCGCCGCCCAAGCCGTTGGAGCCTGGGTTATCGCCATTCTCCAAATGACCGGAGTCTTCACCGATCTTTACATTTTCTCCTATACATTCGTCTTAAAAGAGAACGCCGTAACGATGGGTCTTTGGTATGCGATTGCCGTGACGCTTGTTGAAATAATTTTGATATATAGACACGCTTCTAACATCAAAAGAATGCAACAACACACCGAGAGTCACATAACTTGGATGAAATAAACAAAATTAGTAGTTTTCTAGTTATATATTCCTTACTCTTAATAACAAGCACAAACACCGAATAACCAAGTTGTTATCGGTGTTTTTTTGTCATCCACCACAATCGTACATCACCAAGTTCTTTGAAGCATTTATCAAAAGAAATCTAGAGCAAAAACAAGCGTTTTTAGTAGTTTTTGAACTACTAATTTCTTATAAAGTCCCATTTTTCGACAAATAATAATTTTGATGTCGATTCAATAGTGTTTTTAGTAAGAAAAAACGGTGATATCGCTCACCGTTTTAACGTTGTGTTTTCGATTATTCCACCGCTATCAAGAACGGGTAAACAGGCTGATTTCCTTCCACTTCGCAGATCTCTAAGTTTGGGAATTTTTCGCTAACTTTTCTTCTGAAATCGGCTTTCATTGGATCAGTTGCGTCTGCTCCGTAGAAGACGGTTAAGACCTCGCTCATATTGACGCCTTCAACGCTTCCAACGGTTCCCACCGCTGTTTCGATGATATCGGCGTTGCTATAAACGATGTTGTGGTTAAGGATGCCCATGAAGGAGCCTTCTTTGATGGCCACTCCATTTAATTGGGAGTCGCGCACCGCTGGAGCGATCGCGATATCGACGACGGATGATGAGACATCATTGAACATATTTATGTTGTCTTCGATACTTCCGTTGTCGAAATCGGCCATTGTAAGCGCGCTATAGCATTGAATGACGGATTTAGTCTTTATGACCCTAATATCCTTTCCCTCTGCCATTTGAGCGGCTTGTTCGGCCGTTAAAATGACGTTGGAGTTGTTCGGGAAGACGATGATCGTGTCGGCATTGGCTTTTTCGAAAGCATTGAGGAAGTCTTCGGTCGACGGATTCATGGTTTGTCCGCCCGTGATGCTAATAGCATCAACTAGTTGCGAGAAGAGTTCTCCGATCTCTTTCGATGGTGAAACGGTGACCACCGCTACAGGGCGATGTTCTCTTGGGGCTTCCTGAAACTCTTCGGCTTCGTCCTTAAGGAGGACTTCATTATGCTGAATGGACATATTCTCCATTTTGAACGTAACGAATTCGCCGTATTGCTGAGCGTATTTGATGGCTTTCCACGGTTCTTTGGTGTGTACGTGGATTTTCACTATCGAATCGCTCTTGATAGCGACGATCGAATCACCGATCGTTCCCAAGAAATCGATTAAAGCTTGGAGATCGAATTTAGAGGGATC
>JAKSUL010000051.1 GCA_024409055.1 Bacilli bacterium | reverse complement strand
TTTTTTATTGACTGATAAGTAGCCCTATTAATATAAGGATTAAAGAGACGACTTCATTTAATAAGGCAATCCATTCAGCGTAAGCCAAGATGAATCTTCTGGGCCTAACCACAGATACGCTTCCATCGTCCCCTATTTCTTTTTCTAATCTCGCCCAATCGGAGAATCTCGGATTTAGCATAAAGGCAAACACCATTAGGCCAAGAGCCATAAGGACGAAACCAATAGTCATTGGCCCTACTTCTGAGAAAGAAGAGACTTTCAATAAGACGAATCCCGACATAACCGAGGATAAAGCGGAGGTGGCGATATATCCGGAAGCCACTTTGATATGGGACTTGACGTATTTAGTGGGCAACACCATCAAAGTCACCATTAGGGCCATGGAGATCAGATAGGCTCCGCCTACCACTGCCCCCAGAATACGCAGCCCATATGAAGGCCAATGGAAGGTCTCCATCAAGATGACCGAGCCAACCATCGATAACACAAGAAGCCCGATTGCTACATAGATAGGGACAAGAAACTGCCTTTGGGTCTCCCCCACCATTTCATAAGGAAACATCGAGAGGAAAGAAAAGCCCCTCTCGTTTTTCTTTTTGTATCCAAAAGTGCCTAAGCATAGATAGGCGAAAAGAAAAATCGCGATGCCAGAAATTAAAGCTATCGCGATTCCCTGATTCATAAAGAAAGCAAAGCCTCTAAGCGGTCCTTGATATCTTCGTGCCCGAATAAATAAGATCCGGCCACCAATACATCCGCACCCGCATTGACGCATAAAGCGCCGGTATTTTGGTTGATTCCGCCATCGACTTCGATGAGGACGGAAAGTTTTCTCTTTTCGATCTCTTCCTTGATGGTTTTGATCCTATCGGTCGACGCTTCGATGAACGGCTGTCCGCCTTTTCCGGGTTCAACTGACATCACCAATATAAGGTCGACTTCTTCATAGAACAAAGAAAGAGCCTCAACGGGTGTGCCTGGTTTAATGGAAATGCCAACCTTAGCCCCCGCTTCTTTGATGGCTTTAATAGTAGCGAAAACTTCTTCTGGGTCTTCGCAAGCCTCCAAATGGAAGGTGACTATGTCAGCGCCGGCCTTGGCGAAGATAGGGCCTAAAACGAGAGGATCCTCCACCATGATGTGAACATCGTTGACCATGCCGTGAGAGGCGTGATATTTGCTTACGAAATCCGGGGTGAACTCAGTGACGTTAGGGACGAAGACTCCGTCCATTACGTCGATATGGATGTATTTAGCCCCACATTTCTCAGCCAAAAGCATGTCATCTAATATGGCTGATTTGTTGGCGGCTAATATGGAAGGTGAAACGATTATGCTCATATTACTTAAAACCGAAGATACGGGAGAGAAGCCCGCGCCTTTCTTTGAAATTCTCTTTATCGCTCATGGCCTTGACCAAGGCTTCGTGCATCTCATTGGCGTCCTTATAACGGTCGCTAGGAGATTTACGGGTGGCTTTGATTATTATTTTTTCGATGGCCTTCGGGATGGTCGGAAGAACCTTGGAAGGCTCAGGGAAGTGTTTCTTGACGTGCTTCATCGCAACTTCCGTCGGGGTGTTTCCGTCAAAGGGGACTTTTCCCGTTAATAGTTCGAAGAAGACGATGCCCATCGAATAAATATCGCTAGCTACGCCTGGAGTCTCGCCGGTGAATATTTCCGGAGCGCAGTAATAGACAGTTCCTTGAATGGAATCGTCATCGTTACTAGTCTCGTCCATTGAGGTGGCGATACCAAAGTCAGTGATTTTCAAGGTTCCATCGCTCATATAGAAAAGGTTTTCCGGCTTGATGTCGCGATGAAGAATTCCGTGTTCATGGATATAGGCAATGCCACTGGTGAGCTGAAGCATTACTTCGCAAGCGTCGCTTAAAGAAAGGACGACGCTGAAATTAAGCTTATCCCTAAGGGTTTGCCCTTTGATGTATTCGTTGGCCATGTACGGGCGTCCTTCGACGACCCCACGTCCATAGACTTTTACGATATTGGGGTTATTCAAAGAAGCGGAGGCCGCTGTTTCTTTTTTGAATCTTTCGATATTCCTTGGATCGTCGAGAAGATCTTCCCTCATGATCTTAAGGGAAACCACTTTGTGGTTTATTAGATCGTTTGCTTCGTAGACGTCCGCCATGCCGCCATGGGCAATGCGGCTGACTATGCGATAACGATCATCGATTTTGTCACCAATTTTAATCATTATCGATAGCCTCCCAATACGAAATTCCGATGTTGTCGCTGCCACCATTTTGGTTGGCTTCGTTGATCAACATATCAACTTTTTGGTCAGGCCTTTCATCGGTCCTAAGAGTCGCTTTGATAGAAGATTCTTGAACGTTGTTATATAAACCGTCGCTACAAAGCAAAATAGATTCGCCTTGATACTTATATTTCCTCACATCCATGGCAACGCTTGGGAAAATGCCAAGGGCGTTCATAAGAACGTGACGGTCGGGGTGAGACTTGGTTTGGCTCTCGTCGATCTTCCCGGTGCGGTAAAGATAATCGACATAGGTCTGATCCTGGGTAAGCTGGGTGAGATTGCCTTTTTTATCAAGCATATAAGCCCTGGAGTCACCGATGTTAACGACGACGATCTTATCTCCAGTGATATAAGCGGCGACAATCGTCGTGCCCATATCTTTGTATTCTATGTTTTTCTCAGCTTCGGAGAAGATGGCGTTATTGGCTTCTCTAACGCACTTCATCAAATAATTTCTTTTCGCGAAAAGAGGCCACCACGACTTCATGCCGGAAAAGGTCTCTTCCATTGTCTCGATAGCGATTTTCGAAGCGTAATCGCCTTTGTTTTGGCCGCCCATTCCGTCGCAGACGACAAGAAGAACATCACCTTCGTGGTTAACGAGGGCTAAGCTTTGATCTTCGTTGTTAAGGCGAACACGACCTTGATCGGTCTTAAAACATATCGTCCCTTTATAACGGACTTTGCTCATTTTTGACCCCCTTGATTCTGGTATTTGACTCTAAGCTGCCCACAGGCGGCGTCGATGTCGGTGCCAAATTCTTTGCGAATGGTCGTGTTGACTCCAAGCTTCATAAGGCGGTCCCAGAAAGCGCGGGTCGCGTTATTGGAGCTACGGGCAAAATCTTTTTCTTTGACCGGATTGAATGGGATGAGGTTAACGTAAGCGCAGGTGCCCCTTATTAAGGCGGCGAGTTGGTCGGCGCATTCGATGGTGTCGTTGACTCCGGAGAGCATGATGTATTCGAAAGTGACTCTACGTCCCGCGTGCTCTTCGTAATAATGGACGGCGTCCATAAGTTGATCTAGCGGATAGGCTTTCGCTATTGGCATGAGCTTCTTGCGAAGTTCATCGTTGGGGGCGTGAAGAGAAATGGCGAGGTTGATTTGGATTCCTTCGTCGGCGTATTTTCTGATTCCGTCGACTAATCCGCAGGTTGAAACCGTGATGTGCCTAGCGCCGATAGAAAGACCGTTTTGATCATTGGCGATGCGAATGAAGTTCATGACGTTATCGTAGTTATCAAACGGCTCACCGGTTCCCATGACGACGATGTGAGAGACGTTTTCCATCTCCTCGGCCAAGATTGAATTCATGACCAAAAGTTCGCCGATCATTTCCGCGCTGGTAAGGTTACGTTCTTTGCGGAGCAAGCCAGAAGCGCAGAAGGCGCAGCTCATGTTGCAGCCGACCTGAGAAGAAACGCAGATGGCGTTTCCGTAGTTATAACGCATTAAGACGGTTTCGACTTTTGCCCCATCGCTCATCTCCAAAAGAAGTTTGATGGTGCCGTCGCTGGCGTCTTGGCGTTTAAAGATTTTTGGTAAATCGAGGCAATATTCCTCTTTGAGGATGGCGCGGAAGGATTTAGAGACATCGCTCATGGCGTCAAAATCCAAAACGTGCTTTTGATATATCCACGAGAAAACCTGTTTGCCGCGATATTTGGTTTCGCCTTTCGCGACAAAAGCATCAATCATTTGCTGGGACGTTAGCCCAAGTAGATTTTCTTTCATGTTTTATTTCTCGCTGCAGCACATGCCGGCACTAGAAGAGACGGCATCGGTTAAATCGCCTAGAGGCGGGGTGATTTTGAGTTCTTTTTCCCCTTTGTGGAGGACGGCGTAATACATCGCGGTTCCTAAATCGTCATAGGGATAAAGCTGAAGTTCGTTAACGAGGCTAAATTCTTCGTGGTTCTTCAAGAACTCAGCGACGGTGTTATGCCCTTCCTTGCGGGAAATGGTCGTGACTATATAAAGGAGGGTTCCTTGATCGGCGACGTATTTGGAGCAGCCTTCGAGGGCGTCTTTCTCTTTTTGGAAAAGCTCATCCATCTCTTCTTTTTTGAAATGGAGGAGGTAATCGGGTTCTTCGCGAATTAAGTCGAAGTTGGTGGATTCAGGCATGCAGACCACTAAATCCTGGGCACCCGAAACGGAAGCGGCCATCGAAAGAGGATCGGCGCTGAAGAATCTGATGTTGTTGTATCCGCGGGAGATTTGTCTGGCGAATTCGGGATAATCCTCGACGTTATACACACCAACGTGCATAGCGACAGAAGAACCATAGGTGGCTAAGAATTCACGCATGATCGCATCATTTTTGGCTCCGTTGAAAAGGAAGACCTGGCACGGATCCTTGACGATGAATTTATCAAGAGTCGCTTTGATGGCTGGGCGCTCAACGAAAATGGATTTGTTGGCGTAAAGAGGATGCTTCCTCAAAGCCTCGGTTCCTTCGTAGGTGTAAATTCCAGCGACATTGGTTTTCTTGAAAGAATGATCGAGGAGAAGAACGTCTTCGGTCAAATTCTTATTGGCGATCCTGACGGTAATCGGAGCCTTGCGGGTGTTAGCGCGCAAAACGCGATACATGACTCTTTCGTCATAACGCTGCCACACTCTTAAAACCCATTCGGGGGTATTGAATTGGAGAGAGAACCTAAGGAGTTTGCTCTTAACGTCGGCGGGAATGTATTCCTCTGGCTTTCCGGCTTTTTCCATGAGCGGTTCTAAAGCGGCATAGTGTTCTTCGGTTAAGACGTTCCTAAGCTCAGCTTTCAAGGCCACCTGGTCAAGACGGCGATAGTAATAAAGTTCGGCTAAGGCAAGATAGCAATAAAGCCTCTCGTCAATAGACAAGCCTTCGATATCTTTGGTGATATAGACGAACAAGAGATGGTGTCTAAGTTCGGAACCGACAAGCCCGGAAACGACTTTGCGGTATTCCCTAATGGAAACGTCGTTAACGAATTTGTCGCGAAGAGCGGCCGCGAATTTGACGTCGTTATAAACGATCGACTGAAGTATTTCTTTTGCGATGTGTAATTCTGTCATTTGTCTCTCCTTATTTTCCGTATTTCTTGTCGAGCAATTCCTGGAAGCCGTCAAAAGCGTTGCCTAAGTAGACTTCTTCGCCTTCTTCCGGTTCTTCGGTCTCGATCTCGACCTCGGTTTTGATATTTTCTCCAGCGATATAACGCGGATAAGATTCGTTGATGTACTGGTAATGCTTGGCTTCTTCGAAATATTCGAACTCAACTTCGATATTAATGGAGACCTTCTTCATCACTTCAAGGATGTAAGAGGCGACGGCTTCTTCCGCCTTTTCAAACTTCTTCGGAGCACGGACGATGACGATTGTGTTCCAACTGGTTTGTTCCACGCCTTTATGAATAATCATCGAGTTGGGCGAATAGAAATTGATCAAATCTTCTTCGCATCCGTAAATTGCGGCCAACTTAGCGGTCGCTTCGCCGGAGATGTGTCCGACGACATATTGGTCTAAACCTAAAATCTCTAATGTGATCATGCTGAAAACCTCGTGTGATAGTATATCACAACGAGTTCAGATATTTATCAGCAATCTAACGGATCGACGTCGCAATTAATATCGATTCCGCCTTTTCCGGACAAATCTTTTACTATTTGTTTGATGTACGGGACAACTTCGCTTGGGGATTTGAACTTAAAAAGCACGTCCTTTTCATAGGTATCCGCGACAAAATTCACATATGGAGTAATGGGGCCCAAGGCATCCGTTTTCTCATATCCCTGCCTAATGAAATTCGTCTTAACATCGAAAGAGGCCTGCACCACTTTCTCTTCCACGCCCCCTCTGAATTTCATGTTCACGAGATATGTGTACGGAGGGAATTGGCTGTTTCTTCTAGTTTCCATTTCCTTGGCATAGAACTTTTCATAATCCTGCGACGCTCCAAGTGTTATGGCGTAGTTGGTCGGGTTATAGGTTTGGATTATGGCTTCGCCGGCCTTTTCGGCGCGGCCTGCCCTACCAACGGCTTGAGCGATCAATTCAAAAGTTCTTTCGCTCGAACGATAAGTCGGAAGAGATAGCCCGATATCGGCCATTACGACACCCACTAAAGTGACGTTGGGGAAATCGTGGCCTTTAGCGATCATCTGAGTTCCGACTAAAATGTCGAATTCCCTGTCTTTGAATCTTTGAAGAATCTTTGCGGTCGTGTTTCTGACGGCGGCGATATCGCTATCGAGGCGGTCTACTTTAGCTTCGGGGAAGATGTCGTTAATTTCTTTGACGATTCTTTCCGTGCCAAAGCCAACTCGCCTAAGCCCTTCATTCCCGCATTGCGGACAAATGGCTGGATACTCCGACACATAGTCGCATCTGTGACATTTGAGCATGTTGTCTTTCTTATGGAACGTCAAATGATTATGACAGTTCGGGCATTCGAAAATGTAGCCACATTTAGGACAGTTAAGAGAGGAGCTATAACCCCTTTTGTTTATGAGGAGCATTATTTGCTCATTTCGGGATAGTTTTTCTTTGATTTTGCTTCCAAGCTCCAAAGAGAAAATTCGGGAGCCAGGATAAGAACGGCTACGAGATAAATCGATTATGCTGGTTTTGGGAAGGCCCTTGTCGCTGATGCGTTTTGGGAGGCACGTATATCCATAAACGCCTTTAACGGCCCTGGCTTTTGTCTCCAAAGACGGAGTAGCGGATCCCAAAACAACTTTCGAATCGAAATGTTTAGCTCTCATAATCGCCACGTCTCTAGCGTGGTAATAAGGGGACTTGTCTTGCTTATACGATTCGACGTGCTCTTCGTCGAGAATGATTAATCCAACATTATCCAAGGGCGCGAATACAGCGCTTCTGGCGCCAACGACGATACGGGCTTCTCCCCTAGCTATGCGGCGATATTCATCATACTTTTCAGCGGGGGTAAGCTCGCTATGAAGGATTGCGATGTTTCCCTCGAAGCGACGACCAAAATACTCAACCATTCTTGGGGTTAAGCTGATTTCCGGCACCATCATCAATATGTTTTTGCCCTCGCTTAAAACCTTTTCGGCCAAAGCTAAATAAACCTCGGTTTTTCCTGAACCGGTGACCCCTTGAAGAAGAATGGTCTTCTTATCGGTGCTCACGATGTAATCGAAAGCCTTTCTTTGGTCTATCGTTAGATCGTGTGGCTGCTCTTTTTCAAAGTCCGGGATATGAAATCTTTCCTTTTCCTTTAAAACGATTTTCACTTTGCCGAATTCGACGAGTTTGTCTAAAGAAGAAATGGACTTGCAGTCTTTTTTAAGAACCGGCGAATTATCGGCGATTAAGCGAAGCAATTCCTTTTGCTTATCAGAGGTTAGCCCTTCTTCGGATGAATCAACGATCTCCACCCACTTCTCATAGGCGATCTTCGGACCTCTCATAGCCGAAATTGAAGGACGAAGCGAAGAAGGAAGCATAGCCTGCAAAACAGAGATTCGAGGAGAAATGTAATAAGAAGACACCTCATCGACCAGTTTCATGAGTTCGTCATTGAGAAGAGGCTCAATATCTATGACGTCGTCAATAAAAGAAGTCTTAAAACCGTTTGCTTGGTCAAACTCCTCCTTTGTTTGGGAAGTTTCGTAGACCTCGGAAACATATCCGACGATCTTTTGGCCGTGGAAGGAAATTAAAACACGGAAACCAACATCGACCTCTTTGTCCCCTGCATATAAATATGAGAAAGGACGATCGAGAGCGGCTTTTCCGTGTTGTACGTAAACTTGAAGAACTTTCACGTATTAATTTTAACTGAAGTTAAGCGTTCGCGTTCACTTTATTGAGAATTATTTTCGCAATGTCGTCTGCGCATTGGGAAACGGTGACGTTTCTAACGCTATATTGATAGTTTTTGGCAAGATCCATTTCGCCTCTAGCCTTGGCGAGCCTTCCGGCGATAACTTCTTCGCTTTCGGTGCTGCGTCCCCTAATTCTTCTTTCGAGTTCTTCGATGGAAGGTGGGAGGATGAATATGGTGCAAAGTTCGGAATCGTCGAACTTGGACATTACTTGGGCGGCCCCTTTGGTCTCGATTTCGAGGATGACGTTATAGCCTTTTTCCCTCATTTCTTCGACTTTGCTTCTCGGGGTTCCGTATTTATTGGCGACGAATTCAGCGTGTTCTAAGAGATTGTCTTCTTTTAAATTCTTCTCGAACTCATCGTTGGTCACGAAGAAATATTCGCGACCATCTTGCTCTCCTGGACGAGGAGAACGAGTGGTCATCGAAACACTGAACCAGAGGTTCAATTCTTTGTGCTTCATTAGTTCGATACGCACGGTACCTTTGCCAACTCCGGAAGGACCGGAAAGAATAATAAGCGCGCCTTTTTTCATCTTGGTGACATTTTAGGCTTTTCCGTGTCATTTTTTCAACAAAACTGAAAGTACTTTCATGCATAATTTGTAAACTAAACAAAGATGAATACGACTTTGTTGGCGATGGTATAATCTCGGCATGGCTTTAAGAACTTATCAAATCAAACAACTGGCCAACGTTCTCGATGAGCTGCTAGTGGGTGGAAACATCTCCCATCTAATCCAAATCAGCGAGTCGGCGTTTTCCTTTCACTTCTCAAAGGGAGGAAGGCTTGTTTTTGATTTGGATAACGCCGACCCCTCCCTCTATTTATCACGTTCGATCGGAGAGATGCCGACATTAAATAGCCTCTTCTCCACCACTTTAAGGAAAGAAGTGAGCAACGCTTTCGTTCTTTCGGTATCCACTGTGAACTCCGACCGAATCATCGATATCGAACTTGAATGCACAAATCAGATATTTGAAAAAGTGACTCGTCATTTAATCGCCGAGCTCCTCCCTAGCAAAACCAACCTTATTCTGGTCGATGAAAATAACGTAGTTTTAGGGTCCATGAAAACAAAACCATTAGGCGAACCTCGCCCAGTTTTTAGGGGAATCGCCTACACTGCTCCCGAAAAGAACGATTTCGTTTCCTCGATCCAAGAACAACCATTCAATTTCAATTCGTATTGTGAGGAAAGAGAAGAAAAGGAAAGCAAGCTCCTTGAAAAAAGGAAAAAAGACCGTTTCTCCAAACTATATAAATACGCCGAAACAAAACTAAAAGGCGCCAAGAAGAAAATCAAAGCGATCTCTAATGATTTGGTGTTAGCAAAAGAACATATGAATGACGGCCAATACGGTGACTTCATCTATATGAACATGGATTCCATCGATCTATCGAAAGGAATGATGGATTATTACGGCGAAGAAGTCGCTTTGGATAAATCGAAAAGCTTAGTCAAAAACGCCGAGGCTTTTTATAAAAGGCAAAAGAAGTCCAAATCGACATATAAAATGGGCGAAGAAAATCTCGAGAAAGCCAAAAAGGAACTTAAAGACGCCGAGCTTTTAAGCGAAATATGCAAATCGGCAGATGAAGACGTTCTTGGTGATTTGATGAATGAACTCGGGTTGGCCAAAGAGATTCGTCAGTCCAAGAAGAATCAGAAGAAAGACACAATATTATCCAAAGAATCATACCCGTATGTCGTAAAAGACGGCAACACGGTGTACTTATTTGGAAAATCGGCAAGACAAAACGATTTCTTGACCTTCGCTTATGCGACTGCGAAAAAACATACTTGGATGCACTTAAACGCCCACACCGGCTGCCATTTAGTGATTAGAAAAGAAGATGCAAGCAACGACGAGCTTCTTTTAGGAGCTGAGCTTTGCTGCCTTTGTTCAAAGCTTAGTGACGGCGAAGTCATGTATTGCCTTAGGAAAGACGTAAGAAAAGGCAACGTCCCTGGACAAGCAATAGTGCCTCAATACAAAACAATCTATATCAAGAACATATCAAAAAAAGCCAAGGACTTATTTGCCTCGGCTTCCAAATTGGATTGATATTATTCGAATTTATCAGCGTAGCGATTGATGCATTTTTGGATTACTTCTTTCGCTTTCTCCACTCCATAGACTTTATCGACAATCGTTTGCTTCCCGAATTCTAGTTCTTTATAGACTTTGAAGAAGTGCTCGATTTCATCGAGAATGTGCTTAGGAAGGTCGTTGATGTCTTTGAAAGAATTGTAGACGGGGTCGTGAGCGCATATCGCGATTATCTTTTCATCTACTTCGCCTGAATCGGTCATTTCAAGAACGCCTACCGGGTAGCATTGAACTAACGCCAAAGGAACGATCGGCTCGCTGCAAATAACCAAGACGTCGAGCGGGTCATCATCCGTGCTCCAGGTCCTAGGAATAAAGCCATAGTTCTGGGGATAGTGGGTCGAAGTATAAAGGATACGGTCTAAAATCAAAGCGCCCGACTCCTCGTCGAGTTCATATTTGTTTTTCGAACCAGCCGGAATCTCAATACAAGCGAGGAATTTCTCCGGCTTGATCCTGGCTTTGCTGATAGCGTGCAAAATATTCATAAAATACCTCCCAACTATTTAATAGTTTAGACAAAATCGA
>JAKSUL010000050.1 GCA_024409055.1 Bacilli bacterium | reverse complement strand
GGTCTTCAACGTCAACTGTCATTGGCTCGACTTTTTCTTCGGTATCTTCTTTCATCGGCTCAATTTTTTCTTCGACGTCTTCTGGCTCAACCGTTTCGTAATAACGCTTGGTCTTTGGATTAGTGATGATGTCGATAACATTCTCGCCCGTCTTCTTCGATTTCAGCATGACGAGAATGGTTGTGACTATCTTTAAGATGGCGTATCCGGCAATGGCGATGCCTACTATGACCAATAGAATCCTGGCGGCATCTTCCCATTGTTTTTTGTTGTAAATATATATGCCAACGCCCGTTAAAATCGCGCCGATCACAATGGCGACACCTGCGGAGATGAAGTGCGATAAGGCAACCATGTTAAATCTCTTGGTGTCGATCATTTTTACGATGCCCATGGTAAGGAAAACCGCGCCGATAACGATAAGGAACATGGCTGTGAACCAGAACAAGACATTGGCTGTGGCGGTAATGTCCACCGTCATAATCGATATACCAGCGGCAGCTTGAACGGAACGCAAGAAGATAGCAAGAGGATCGGTTTTTCTTCTTCCCACGATTAAGATGGCTAGCCTCACGACTGCGCTGATCGTGACGAATATTCCCAAAACATAGGAGATGACTTCGGCTATCCATGGTTTCGGATCTGCTCCGTAAGAAAGGCATAAAACCGCGGCTGCTCCAATCAGCAAGACTTCAATGACGCTCCATATGAACCAAATGATATTAAATTTCTTAGCCATAGTTCTTCTCCTTGAAGTTTTATACTTCAAAATCATAGTATATCAACGAGGTTATTTTATGAAGAAAAGTTTACTAAAGGGATATGCTGAGCTCATTGTCAAAAGCGGCTTGAATGTCCAAAAGAATCAAGATGTCGTTATTAATTCAAACTGCGAGATCGAAGATTTCACCGCCATGGTTGTCGAGGCGGCTTATAAAGCCGGCGCCAGGCACGTCGAGGTGAGATGGGTCTCCCAAAAAGCCACAAAAGCGGCTTATAAAAACGGAAAAGCCAAATACTTATCCGAACTTCTTCCAATGGAAGTCGAATACCAAAAGTGGTGCAACAAAGAACTTCCGGCTTATTTATGGTTAGACGCCGACGATCCGGATGCGATGAAGGGTGTCAATCAAGAAAAGATGGCCGCCATAATTCGTGCTAGATCAACCGAGATTTGGAAATACCGCGCCGAAAGAGAAGAAAAATATCAGTGGTGTATCGCCGGTGTCCCGGGCAAAGCGTGGGCAAAGAAAGTTTTTCCGAATGAACGCCCAGCTAAGGCCATAGAAAAACTTTGGGAGGCTATCCTCAGCACTTCTAGAGCAATTGACGGAAACGGAATCGAGAATTGGAAGAAGCACGACGAAAATCTTAAGAAACGTTGCGAGTATCTAAATAATCTTCGTTTGAGAAAATTGCATTACACATCCAAAAAGGGAACCGACCTTACGGTTGGACTTATTCCGAATGTTCTTTGGATGGCGGCTGGCGAAGCCACTAGAGGCGGAACTTATTTCCAACCTAACATCCCAAGCGAAGAATGCTTCACGTCCCCGATGAAAGGCGAAGCCGATGGAATCGTTTATGCTTCCAAACCTTTGGCTTATAACGGAAATCTCGTCGAAAACTTCTACGTCAGATTCGAAAAAGGAAAAGCGGTGGAAGTTCATGCCGAGAAAGGACAGGAAGTCTTCGAAGGAATCATGAAGCAAGATGAAGGCAGCGCTTATCTAGGCGAATGCGCTCTCGTTCCGTTTGATTCCCCAATCAACAACACCGGGATTCTCTTCTATAACACTCTTTATGACGAGAATGCCGCCTGCCACTTGGCTATCGGACGCGGGTTCACGAATCTTTATCCGGGATTTGAGAACATGACCGAAGATGAGATCCATGAAAAAGGAATCAATAAATCAACGAGTCACGTCGATTTCATGATTGGTGACGACACCCTTTGCATCACCGGCATAACGGAAGATGGTAAGGAAGTCGCAATCTTCAAAGACGGAAATTGGGCTTTCTAAGCAAGTAAGAGAAAAACGGGCGCCACGTAGCGTCCGCTTTTATATTCTTACTAGATCTACTAGGTTTTTTAATGGCACGTTTTTGCCGATGAACCTTAACACTCTTTCAAATACGTCAATTTTAAGAATCGGGCCTTCGATCTCGTAGATATAGCCGTCTTCCCAATATTTGGCTTTGACCGTTTCGCCCGAATAATCTCTTAGAATCTCATCCATCTCCTCGGCTTTATCATTAGAGATTCTCGGTTTTTCTATCTTGTTCTTTTTATATCTCATCCTCGCCAAAGAAGAGGTTTGATCCACCAAAGACTTATATGGCATCCATTTAGCCATGCCGCGGTCGTTGTTCATGCTTTATGCCCTCCTATCTGGTTATGTCTTTCTCTTATGGTGCTCCCCTTTGTTAAGGCGGTGCCCCTAAGGCAGTAGTTGCGGCCGAATGTCAGCTGTATCTCATCTATCGCCTTATATAGATTTCTTTTTTCTTTGTTTGTTTCGCCGTCTTCAAAAATAGACTGCTGCTGAAATTCGTATTCCCCTAGTTTGCTTAATCCGACAGATAATCCTCTGATCGGAAGATTTTCTATAGACTCTTTATAAATGCGCATGCACGCGTCATATATGTTGTCATTGTCATCGGTCGGGATATCTAAGCTAGTTTGTTTGTTGAATCCGCCGTTAGAGTTTCCGCCATATCCGACGTATAAAGAAACAACGCCTGCTTTCATGCCTGTTAAGCGTAACCTCAAGCATATGTCGTCGCACATTTCTCGTATCAGCAGCTTTGCCTCGTCTTTGTTATAGTCTCTGGATAAGGTTTGTCCTTGGTTTAGATGCTGTTCCTTTGGGACGTATTTTTCCCTGATGTTGGTTTCGTCTATGCCGTTGGCGAGATTAATAAGTTGGGTGCCTATGACTCCGAACTCTTTTTCTATCAGCTTTTTGTTGGCACACGCTAGTTGCTTTAAGGAACGAATGCCGAGATTCTTCAGTCTTCTTTCTATTCCGCTAGATATTCCCCAAACCTTGGTTATTGGTTCAATGGCCCATAATTTCGTTTGGACATCATCCATTGTCCATCTCCCTATATAAGGAGGTTTTTTCTTGCCTTCGTTATCTAAGCATACTTTAGCCAAAAACATATTGGGTCCAATTCCGGCGGTCGCGACTAAGCCGAGCTCGTCTTTGATTCTTTTTTGGATAGAAGCGCAGAACTCTTCCGGTGTTTGCTTAGCCGCCTTTAGATATGGTCCGATATTGAGAAAAGATTCGTCTATCGAATAGACGTGTAGGTCGCTTTCGTCGACGAAGTCCAAGAATATCGAGACGACGCGTGATGACATTTCTATGTAATAAGACATTCTTGGTTGAGCGATTATCATTCCTTCGACATCGGGAAGGTCACGTCTTCTGCAAACGTTGCCGACTCCGTATTTTTCTTTTAGAAACGGTGTTACCGACATGACTATGGTGGACATTGTTCTTTCTGGATCGCATACCACAAGAGGAGTGGTGAATATGTCTAGTCCCCGAGTGGCACATTCGCAAGACGCATAAAAACTCTTTAGATCAATAACGGCATATAGGGCATTTGGATTACTGGTCTTGCTCATGGGGCAATTAGTGTATCCCTAAGCAAAAACATATGAACTAGAAAAATGAGAAACGTTAATTTTGTCATTAGACTTTGTCCAAGGGTCCTGACACGAAAAATCTTGAAACATGAAGATGAGACATCTTTCTCATTTTCTTTTAATTGCCTTTTGCAAAAGGGATTTATGGATGCACAAGTGATAAAATCATAAGAAAAGAGGGATGGTAAAATGATTGATATTCTTATTCTTGTTGTCGCCGTTTTGGCGTTGGTGTCTTCTATCGTGGCGATAGTGCTTTTGCTTAAGAAAAAGACTGTCGTCGAAGGAAATGTCGTGGTCGACACAACGAAAACGGAATTAGAGATAGATAAGGTTAAGAACTCGATAGCCGAGTTGAAGGGCGCTTTGCCTGAAACGGTTAAAAACAGTGTATCCGAGAAGATGGTCGATATTCAAAAAACGCTTCGGGAAGGAACGAAAAAGACGTCTGACGATTGGCTGAAATTTCAAGAAAGCATCGGAAAACAGTTGGGCGAAAATATCGAAAAAGATAACCGAAGAATGGCTGATTTCCAAGATAAAATGAGCAAAAATCTAAGCGAATCGATCGAGGCCATTAACAAGAAAGTCGACGATAACATGAAGTCTATAAATGACAAGGTAACCGACTCTCTTAAGACTGGATTCAAAGATACTTCTGAGTCAATGGAAAAATTGCAGAAAGCCTTAGGAGAGATAGACGCCGCGCAAAGAAACATAGAATCTTTATCCGGAGAAGTCGTTTCTTTGAAAGGAATATTGACCAACAATCAGCAAAGAGGCCGCTATGGCGAAATGCAGCTTGAGATGATTATTGAGTCGATGTTTGGAGAAGCGTATAAGGGATCGTTATACGACTTCCAGTTTCAACTCAAGGGAAGCACATTGAGGCCGGACGCCGTCGTTTTTCTAGATGGCGAAGAAAAAGAAAAGATAATGTGCATCGATTCCAAGTTCGCCATAACTGGGTATGAGGGATTGTTTGGCGATAGCAAAGTTAGCGATGAAGAAAAAACGTCTCTAAAAAAGGATTTTAAAGTTGGTATAACAAACCAAGTAAAGGAAGTCTTCAAATACGTTGAATCGGGTCTTGTCTTGAAGCCAGCTATCATGTTTATCCCTAACGATGGCGTGTTTGCCTATATCCAAAACGAATTCCCTGAGATAGTGGAAGAGGCGAGAAAGAAGAGTGTTATATTGGCTTCTCCAACGATATTGCAACCGATTATTGCCTCCTTTAGGGTCGTTCAAATAGATGCGAAACGAACCAAAAATTTAGAGACAATTACAAAAGCCTTGGAAAGCTTGGCAGATGAGTTTAGACGCTTTGACGCTAGATGGAAGAAGATTCAAAGTTCTATCAGCACCCTTGGGAAGGCTACTAACGAATTTGATACGACCGTGGATAAAATGAGCAAAAAATTCATGGCGATTTCCAAGTCTGAAGTGACTCAAATTGAGGCACCTGATGAAGAGGCCGACGAAAGCATCGATTCCGAGCAATGAAAAATGCCGCCCAATCAAATGGGCGGTTTTTTAAGGCTATATTCGGATGGAGTTTTGGATTTAGTCTTTTTTAAGTATTTGTCGAATCAAATATAGTTCGTCTTCGAATATCCCAGCGTATTTCATTCCTTTTGAATCGCTGATTCTTTTGACGGCCTCCTCAACGTCTAAAGAATGGTAAGCCTCATATAGACGTTCCAATTCATTTATTTTGATATTTGAAAAGATTCGTTTAGATGATATCTCGTACGTATACGCCCAATATCGAAGCATATAGCCAATCCACGACATTATGGCAAGGGGAACTTTGGTTTTCCCTTTTGTTAAGTCCTTCTCTTTTTTCAGCTCATCTAAAGCGGCTTCTATATCTAAGCTCTCAAATAGAAAACCGTTTGAGTCGATTCGTTTCGCGAGTTCAGAGTTCATGAACTGTTTATAAAAATAAGACGAGGAGCAATTGGAAAGACTACCGCTATGCTCGAATAAACTTGCCTGATATTTGCATAGTTCGTAGCCTAAATCATCGATTTTTTTCATGTTATTTTAATACTTCCTCGATATAGAGGCCCTTGCCGGCGTATTGTCTCTTTGCCAGTATCATTTTGCTTTTTCCGATGTTTTTGTCTTCTTCTTTCGCTTTCAAATAGTCTTCTTTTTCTAGGTCGCAAAGACATGATTCTCTAATTATCTCGACGTTGTTTTTTAAGACGTTATCGTTAAGGATTACATATTGTTTGCCAAGTCTATTCGCGCTTAACGAATTGATGCATTGAAGATCTGTTATGCTTCCTTCGATGAATTCGTTGATTATTGAATACATGGAATTATCGGCGATTGGAGCGACAATAATATCGATACCATCAATTGAGGCGAGAAGAGATTTGAGATATTTGCTGTCTTTGTATTCCTCAATTCTGCCTCTGAAATACGCAACAAGAATCATCCATTCCTTGCTGACGTCGAAAGTTTTAATTTTCAAAGATCCAATATTTTTAATTCGCACGAAATATAGTTTCGAATTCTTGTAGGTCGAGACAAAACTTACTGCTTGTTCGACTGACTCCCCAAGATAAAAGCCTTTTCCGAAATCTTTTTTATCGTTACTAAAAGAAATACTTAAAGGGCCGCTTATTCCGTCTTTTGAGCCATGGAATAGAACTTTCGATTCTTCGTTCTCGGAATCTTTATAACTTTCCTCAAGCAATTTATTTATTCTTATTCCATTTTTATATATAGCGTCATATATGTTTCTGATTGTCTTTTCGTTTGGCGCCGATTTACCGCTTCTCCATCTGGAAAGGGTTGAGTAATCAATGTTCAAATATTCGGCCATTTCGGTCCAAGTGCATTGTTTGATCGTTTTTACAATCTCGAGATCCGTTATGAATTGAAGTTTCATAAGTTATTACCTTCTTTGATAAGATTCTAGAACCATTTCTAAAATAACACAATAACAGTATTGCATTTGCAATAAGTAAAACTTTGCATTTGCAATAATATTGTTTTCGTTTGGTTGCATCATTAAATACATAAATCCGCATTAACTAGGCGCGTACGCGAACAAGAGATTAGTTTTTCTCATTTTATTTAAGGTCTTCTCATAAATGGGAACTTGTATGTTTTTTACGTGATAGACTGAATTCAATAGAAATTGGGCAATTCGAAATGGCCCAGCCTGGAGGACAAAAATATGGTTAAACTCATTCATTTAGCAGACCTACATATAGGAAAAAAGATCGACGATTATTCTTTGGCGGAAGACCAAAAGTTTATTTTTGATAAGATCCTTGAACTAATAGATAAAGAAAACGTCGAAGGAGCCATAATCGCCGGTGATGTGTTCGATCAAAAAAGCCCCAGCCAAGAGGCTTATGAACTATTGGATTATTTCTTGACGTCTTTAGCGGACCGCAAAATAGAAACGTTCATGATCCCTGGAAACCACGATTCAGACGAAAGGGTCGGATACGCTAGAAGACCTTTGTCTAAAACAGGCATTCATATTGTGAGTTTCGCCGCTGATTCGTTGAATCCGGTCGTTTGGAAAGGCATCAATTTTTACCTTTTGCCGTTTGTGAATAGATTCGATATAGGTCGTGCCCTAAATGAAGATTTCGACGATCTTGAAACGGCGTTTAGAGATTTGGTTGAGAAGATGAACGTCGACGATTCTAAGTGCAATATCATCGTTTCACATCAAGCGTTTAATCATGACGGCAACGACCCAATTAGGAGTTCTTCCGAAAACACGGAAATCGGAGCCGTTGAATACTTGCCTATTTCTTTGCTCAATCAATTTGATTACTGCGCTTTGGGGCATATTCATAAAAAACAAAACATAGGACCTAAAGGTAGATACCCTGGATCTTTGCTCAAATACCATTCCGGCGAAGCCAACCAAGAAAAAAGCTTCACGATCTTAGAAATAGAAGGGAAGCAAATAAACGTTATCGAAAAGGAGATAAAGCCACTCCGTGACGTAAGAATCATCGAATCGTCTTTTGCCGACTGCATAAAAGGCGAGGAAAGCGATGACTACATTAAGTTCCGCCTCACTGATGAGACAAAGGTTTCGAACGTGATGGCCAAACTAAAAGAAAAATATAAGCACGCTTTAAGCGTTGAATATCCCAACATTTCCTCAGTTGGAAATGGGGCGAATATCGAAGAGAAAGTAAACGTTGAGGAAACGCCCATCAAAGATTTGTTCGCGAAATTCTTTAAAGAGCAAAAGGGCGTTGAACTAAACGAAAATCAAGCCAAGACAATAGAAAGACTCTTGGAAGAATTGGAGGAAAAATAATGAAACCGTTGAAACTTACACTTGAAGCGTTTGGACCATATAAAGACAAGACGTGCATCGATTTTTCTAAATTCGATAAGCAACTGTTTCTGATTTACGGAAACACAGGATCTGGCAAAACATTTATATTCGACGCAATAACTTATGCGCTATATGGAGAAGTCTCGGGCGATAAAAGAAGCGTCAAAGGCTTAAAATGCCAAAGCGCGGACCCCTCGGCAACTCCTAAGGTTGTTTTTGAATTCGAAATCCACAACAAGAAATACGAAATCGAAAGGATTCCTGTGCACGAACGCCTCAAAGAAAGAGGGGCTGGCATGTGCTCAGATAACGGCGGTGTCCTCTTTAGAGACGGGACAAAAGAATATACAAAAACAAAAGAAGTTGACCAAAAAATAAAAGAAATAATCGGCATGTCCGCCAAAGATTTCAAATCCACCATGTTAATAGCACAAGGTAGTTTTGCGGAAGTCATAACTGCCACTACGGATGAAAGGCGCGATCTTCTTCGTAATATCATGAATACGGGCAGATTGTCCGAATTGTCAGACACGCTGAAAGTGATGTCTTCGGAAGCGAAGAAAAGAGTTGAAATGATCGACGCTGAAATCGAGAGCAAAAAAGAGACATTGATTTTCGGCGATGCGGAACTCGATGGAAAAATCGCAAACAAAAACGTTCCATTTGAGGCGGTTGAAGTTGAAATCGAGAACGCTTTAAAGAATGAAGGCGACAAAATCGGCGAGCTGAAAGAAATGGTCATCCAAGCTAAAACGGAGTCCGACGCCGCTAAAGATGTTTTAACTAAGGCTAGAACGGGAAACGAGAATTACGATTCTTATCAAAGAAACATCGAAAAGGAAAAAGAATTGCTCGAGAAAAAACAGAATTTCGATGAAAAAGAGAACAATTTGAAAGCCTCTAGGGCCGCTAAGGGTCTATGTGAAGCTGCTAAAGATTTAACAGAGAAAAACCGTAGATTGAGTGAGACCGAGAACGAGCTCAAAACAGCCAAAAAAGACACTGAAACGCTCAAAGAGAATCTTGCGAAAGCCCAAATCGAAAAAGACACCTCCGAAAAAGACGCCGTTAAATTAACCGAATTAGACGCGGAACTTTTAACAATGAAGACCGCTCTTTCGAATTATCAAAAAATTACCGAAAAAGAAGATGCGCTAACCAAGCAAAGAAACAATCTTGAGACATATAAAATGTCTCTTGAGTGCGCCGTCAATGAAGAAAAGACGCTTGAGTCTCAGATAGTGACTTTGGTGAATAAAACAGGATCGTTTGACGGAGAATTCAGGAAAGTTAAAAACGATAACGAGATTAAAAATAACGACGACGTGAACAAAAAATTCACCATTGCGGTAGAAAAAACCCGCGAAATATTCGTGGAGATTTCGAAGAACGAAGATAAGAAAAAAGAATTGCAGGAAAAAAGAGAAGAACTATCACGTATCAATGCAAAGTACGAAAACGCCAGGAATTCTTATATTTCGTCTCAAGCCGGATTCTTGGCGAAGGGCCTCGAAGAAAACAAACCATGCCCGGTTTGCGGTTCAATTCATCATGTAAAACTCGCTACTTTGTCACCCGATTCCGTTACCAAAGAAGAATTGGATGAAATACGCAAAGAGGCCGAAGACAAATTGAATGAGTTCACCCAATTTACCACCGACATTAAAACAAGCGAGGCGAATCTTGCTGAAAGACTTAAGGAACAATTAAAGGATTTGGGTTATAGCGGCACCATTGATAAAACCTCGTTTGATAGTTTTGTCGAAGAAACTTCTAGGTACATAGCTACGAAAAAGGCCGTCCTTTTGGAAAATGGAAGAAAAATCGATGAAGAGATTGCCGAAAACAACAAGGCGAAAAATGATTTGAAGTTGATGCAACAGCGCGATGTAGATCTTAAAAACGAAATCGCAACGAAAACAACGTCTATCAAAAACACCAACGAAAATATCCTTTCCCTTCAAAATGAGATTACCGGTTTGAAGAAAGAAACTCTTTCGTTGAGTGAGGATGAATTGAGATCAAACGCCGCCAATCTTGAAACGAAGATTAAAACGATCAGGAGCAGGGTGGAAAAAGCGAGAGAAGTTTTCAATAAAGCCGATTTCGATCTTTCGGTCAATTCACAAAAAATCACGATTCTTGAAACTCAAATCAAAGAAAAAACAGAAGACGTCAAACAAGCGAAAGACACATATGCCGAAAAACTATCTTGTGCTTCGGAATTTGGAATAGCCGATGAAGCGGTGGCTGCTCGGTTGGTCTTATCGGATGAGGACGAAAGTAATTTAGAGAATGGAATAAATGATTTCAAAACAAGCCTTGAGCGTATTCGCGGTGCCGTTATTTCCGATAAAGAAAAAGGATACGATAAATTAATTAAGGCTGATCTTTCTGAACTCGAAAGGGCGTTTAATGAGAAAGACACTGCATACACTGCAATCTCAGCCCAAGAAACCGAACTAAGAGTTAGACACGAAAATAACGAAAAGACATTTGGTAAGATTAAAAATCAAATCGCAAATTGTGATGCCGACAGGAGGAACGCTAGGGATTTAGAAGATCTTTATAACGTCGCGTCCGGCCATCTTTCAGGAGGCGCTTTGAGAATCGATTTCGAAACGTACTACCAAGCCAATCGTTTCGAGAAGGTTCTTGAGATAGCTTCCCCCAAACTCGCCCATATGTCACACGGGAGATACACATTCAATAGATGCACATCTTGGAAAAAGACTGGCAATACTAAGATTGGATTAGAGATAAACGTTAACGACGACAATTTCGGATCCATTAGACCGGCTTCCGATCTATCGGGTGGAGAATCTTTCGAAGCCTCTTTGGCGTTAGCCACATCTTTCTCGGAGCTAGTTTCGGCGAATAGAGGCGCAATAGAGATGAACTCGATGTTTATCGATGAAGGATTCGGAACCCTCGACCAAAGCTCGTTGAAGGAAACCGTCGATCAACTTGTCGAACTCGGCAAGGATTCGGGAAAAATGATAGGCGTCATATCTCACGTCGAAGAGCTTAGAGATAGGCTTCCTTATAGGCTTGAAGTCGCTAACGATGGAACGACATCGAAGATAACGACGGTTCTTCCTTAAACAAAAAAGCTCACCGGAATAAGCAACACGGCGAGCTTTTTATATTGCCTTGATGAATGAAGGCCAATCGTCAACGAATCCTTTGGCGTATTTCTTCTTTTGGTCTTCCATTTTTAATGCGGCTTTGTCTTTTACTGAATAAGAGATGAATCCGGCTTCAAACGAACTTTTTAGCCCAGTTGGCATATCTTCGAATACGATTGTCTCTTCTGGCTTAACTCCCATTCGCCTCGCGGCTTCTAAATAGATGTCTGGGTAATCCTTGCTT
>JAKSUL010000005.1 GCA_024409055.1 Bacilli bacterium | reverse complement strand
TAGAAGGGCCTTCTTCATGTTGCGCTGAAGTGCTGTGTTTTCTGGAAGCTTAGCGAAATCGTCTTTTGGCGAGCAATGGAAAACCCAACTAAACACCTCATCAAGATCGTCATGCCTATTTTTAAATTCGAAGCGTTCTGAGAATCGCCTTATTCTTGAACCTTCAGGGAGCAAGGCAACTATATGAGGGTCAATTATCCATGAATATAGGGTTTTGTTACGCTTTGCGAAATCAGGGAACGCTTTAACTGCCAAGGCATCAAACGCCTCTAAACTCCTATCAACGGCTTCTTTTGATAAATCTCCCTGAAGCGGGATATGAAGAGCCACGCATGTCGCGTCTTCTCCTTCGTATAGTTCAAAGTCGAGTGCTTCGATTCTAAATAGGGAAAGAGATGTTTGGCGGTAGACCCAAAAACCTTTGTCGAATTTATATGATCCCTCTTCTTTTTTACAGTTTTCTATGCACGCGCCAAAAATGTCCATCGTATTTTTGAATATCTCAATATCAATGCCACGTGATACGTATTTTTCTTTGGCTATCGCTATTGCGGCTAAAAAGAAAATGAACATTTTTTCGCCGTACGGGTCGCTCCCGATGATTTTAGAAAGAGTCTCAAACGCTTCCGCGGCTTGACCGCGAACGGACAGCTTTTCGGCAAAGGAGTAGTGGTCTTTTAATAATGAGTAATGCTTTAACGAGACAAGCAAAAAACTTTCCGGTATTTTAATTTCGCGCCCTATCGACGCCAACTCCTTTTCAGTTAGCATCTTTCTTTTCCTTTAGCTGAGCGAAGCCTTCTTTGAATGCGGCGACGGTTAATGGTAGTTCTGAGCTTACCTTCAAATAATTTAAGATTTTTCCGCCAGACATATCGTTCTTGTTGAACCAGATAAAGGCTTTGATGTTTGAACAATATGACTTTCTTGCCACTATATCTTTGAACATGGTGGTTACCCAACTGGCTTGATATTCTTCGTTTCTTCCTGCTTCGCCTGTTGTTTCTCCTCCGGCTGCGCAGCCGAATTCAGAAACTATGTAAGGCAAAGAAGAGAATATCCCTTTGTTGACATCGAAAAGATTTTGGAAGCGGACTCGGAACGTTTTCCTTCCATCGTCTTTTCCTTCTTCGAAATTGTTGAATTCGTATGAGGTCAAACCGATCATTTGAACATATTCGTTTCCTGGATAATACGACATGAAATTCGCCCAGTTCGCGGATGGCCAATTATCATCGAATGGATTGAATATCCAAATGCAGTTATCGACATTTTCTTCTTGGAAGATTTCGTATAGATAAATCCATGACTGTTTGAACAATTCGGGATCAAGGAGGTTATATAAACCACAATAAGAGGTCCAATCCGTGTTCATTTCGTTGTTCAAACGGAAAAGAACGGGGGCGTTATATTCTTTTATGGCCTTTGCAAGATCGTGGAACTTCTGATCGTATTTGCCTCTTAACACGTCGATTAATGGACTCCTTAAGCTTTCTTCAGTATCGATGCCAACCGAATTGTTGGTGGTTGTGTATTGGTATGTATATTGAAGAACCTGTTTTCCGTTTCTTCCATCACCACCCGCTAAATCTTTATGCATTGATGTGAACCTAAAATCTATATCGTGCCACGCCAAATGAGAATAGGTGGGGATTATCTCGAAGTCGCAATCAAAAAGGCTCTTAAGGGTGTTTTGGCCGTTGACAATCATATCGTAGATCTCTTGATAATCATCAACGTCGTTATTTAACATCGATTCGTTGAAGAAACCCCAATCTGGGTACTCCTTTTCGCATAGGTATTTGTAGTACGACTTTGTAACATCGTTCCATTTCTTATTCTCTAGACGCTTCTGGACTGGTAGGTAGTCTTTGGCTGTCCCCTGCGCTTTTACAAATGTAAAGGAATCCATGTAATTAAGGAACGCTTGGGTCTCTGGCTTAGCGGATTTGTAGACCAAAATAGCAAACCTCTCGAAAGAGGAGGATGGTCTTAAAACCCCTATGTGATAATAGGGGAATTCAATGGCGCCAGGATTTTTAACCTCAATGTAAAAAGCGCTCATTTCATAACCGCTTATCACGCTTTTGCTTTCTTTGATTGGCTCAGAGAAAAAGGAAAAATCGTTTTCGTTAATGTATTTTTCCGAATTTAAGTAACGAACTATCCAGTCGTTATAGTAAAACGAATAGCCTTTCGCGTCCCTGCTATATGGGCTAGGTGTTTCGATACTGACTCTTAAAGAAGATGAACCACTAAGAAAATGGGTTCCGCTTTTTGAGAGAGCGTTATCTATTTCCGTTTCTTTCGGAAGTGTCAAACAATAGCCGTTGCTAACGTCAACATAACGGATTTTTTCTTCACCCAAAAATTCGTATTTGTAGTCCGAACTCTTGGTAATCGTTCCGTCGAATGTTTCCAAAAATTCGTTGTCCTTAAGGACTTTGGCTTCTTTAATCAAAGAATAGGAAAAATCTTTGGCTTCGTATTTCTGGTCCCAAATCAAATCAAACGAAATGCCTTGCGAAGCGGATGACGAACTCTGCCCGCAGCTTAGCAATAATGGAATAAGAAATAGTAGAGGTTTCTTGCTTTTCATCAATGGTTCAAAACGTAGTTGAAGATGATTTTGTGACCTTCTTGGGAAAGGTGAACGTCATCGTGATAATAAACTTTCGCGGTTTTGCCGTCGAAATAAGGTTTCGTCGCCTCCCAAGGATCGATTAGCTTGCAGTTTAGCTCTTTTGCGACTTCCGCGGTGGCTTTGCGGTAATCGTCATAGTAATAAACGCGGTCCCATTCCTTGGAATTTAAGTCATATTCGCTATACGTGCAGTTTAAAATGACGATCTCGATATTTGGATTAACTTTGCGGAGCTCTTTGACCATGTAGCGGAAACTTCCTTTGAAGGAGTGGGCTTTATCAAGGGAAGAGCCGTCGTCGCCTTCTTTATCAAGCGGCGGCTGGAAATACTGGTCATTGTGGCCGAATGCGATGAAAGCGACATCGATGTTGTCTAATTCTCCAGCTTCTTTGGCACGCTTTAAAACACGAACGCCGTCGATGGCGACTTTGTGGTCTTTGTATTCTTTTTCGATGTTGCTGCCAGGGTACATATAAGTGACCGTGGTGCCACCGATCGCATAGTCTTTTACGTATTCCGCGCCCAAATAGTTACACAGGAGATGGCAATACGTTTTGCCGTTATTTTGATAGGTTTCGTTGGCGGAAACGGAGTCGCCGAAGACGACGAAACGCTTATCTTTAAAATCGTTTTTTCTTTGTTCGAAAGTCCAATTGTTGCCCATGATTAATGCCTCTACTTAATTGTAACTTCGTGGGTGATGTAGCCACTACTATTGGCCAATAAGTTGTAATCAACTGAGAAGCGCGCAACGGAGTGCGGAGCTATTTTGATAGTGTAGGAGAACGGAATGTCGATGGCGGCTCCGTATGCGGAACCGTTGATACGGGTCTGATAAGCGAGAGGATAAGATGGGCTAATATTTCCGTTTTCGTCACGAACGAAAGCCAATATGACACCATTATGTGACATCTTATAGGTCAACTCGCGTTCTTTATCGCCTTGATTTACCAAAGTGATGGTGTCGATGTAATCAACCATCCAGTTGCCAATATTAGCGGTGCTTCCGGTACCGTCATAACGCTCTGCTTCTATGACGATTGGTTCACCTGTTTCGTGGTTGGTTGTTATGTACTTGGTCATGTCCGTACCGACTGCGTTCGGAGTATGTGTTGGATTGATGTGGGTGATCCAACGCGCAACCTTCTTGTTCTCGTATCCAACTACGTCGGTGACCTTTCCGAACGGTTCACCTTTTTGCTTGTTGGAATAGTAGTTGTTGCGATATGTGACTGGAAGTGGTCCGGCCGCCGTCTTGTCGTTTATGATCCATTCGGCATTTGTGTCGACGACGCCATGGACTGGCTCGTATCCAGCGTATTGGCTTCCGGTGAAATGGGTCTCTCCGCCTTCAACGATATTCATGACATATCCATATTGCTTGTGCTCTTTGACATATGGAGTCTCGTTGATGGTAGATGCATCTGGATCTGAGTAAGCCATGAATTGGCCGAAGGCTTTGCCGCCCGTTACCTCAAAGAGGACAGCTCCATTAGAACATCCGGATATCGAGGAGGAAACCTGCTCGTCTGCAGAACCAAATACGTTGATGTTTTTATAGGCGTCTTTTGTGGTTCCGCCCATGACGTAGATGTATTTTCCCTTCGGAATTCGATAAGTGATAGGCTGACGTACTTCTGGCTGGTATTCATTGGAGAAGCCGACGTATGCGTCAAAATTCTTCTTTTGAGAAGCCGATAATTTATCCAAGTCTTTAACGCGGAATGGAAGGTTGTAGAACTGGATCCATTCGTTTTCTCCTAACCAAGAGCCATCGCCTTTGATTTGATTGCCGAGGTTTTTGACCGTGACGAAGATATCGGTGTCTCCGGTGTTTGTGACGCGGTATCCATAGTAATATGTGCGGGTAATTTTGTTGTTGTGCTCATATGTGAAGAACACTTCCTTTCCGGAAACGTCTTGTCCGGTCAAAACTGTGTTGAGGCAATCTTCGTAAAGGGCTTCTGGGTTATTGCAGTTGATGTACAAACCCTTCCCGTCATCACGTTTTGCGACTTTGATTTGGGAACTGGTGAGAGGATCGACGGATTTGTCGCCTTGGACATCATAAGAAGATATGCTGGTTCCTTTCAAAACTTCATAAGGAAGTTCGACAAGATGATTTTTGGCTTTAACGGAAAGATTGAACGGTTCAAAGGAGCCACCCTTCATGGAAACGGCCACCTTCTCTCCTTTATGGAATGTGTACAAAGAGGCTGAATCCTTTTTGATTTCGGCCCCATTGATATCGGTGACTTTGAGCTCTGCTGCTCCTGGGCAAACGATTTCGTATGAATCGGAATACGGGACTTCCATCAAATAAGCGGACTGTCCGTTTTCGTCATAAGAATCGAATATCGAAGAAAGGCGGAATGGCTCTTTATTGCGATAATTCATTGTTTCTCCTCCTGAGACAAAGGTAATTCCGATGTCATCGTTTAAGTATCCGTTTTTTATCGAGTTCCAATTTGGGACGAACGATGCATTTGGGTCATAGGCGTCTTCGACTTTGATCTCGCCGTTGCTGACCTCACTGACGAATTGGGCGTATCCGGCTGTTTGAACTTCGTATCCTCTCATTCCCTCCAAGACAATGACTTGCCCTGATTTGAACAGTGACCCAAGCACCGAATCATATGAAGGGGAGTGGTATGAGCGAATTCTTGTTCCGTATCCGGAACTTATGAAAGAAGCCGTGTATACGATCCTTGATGCTTCATCTAAAACAATATAGTTCGTGTCTTGGCTGACCGAAGTGAGGATCATCGGATTGCCGGGCAAGAAAACATCAGTAACGTAGCTTTGTGAAATTTCGAATTTCTTTGAAGGAAGAGATGTTTCTGCGCTTGTGGCAGACGATGTTGGTTCGCTATGGGCTTCTCCACAAGAGGCTAGAAGAAGGAATCCTAACGAAAAAATACTTAATATTTTTTGTTTCATTAAGGTAATTATAGTCGAACCCAAATTCTTTTATAAAAAGAAGGGGCATTTTCTTAATATTCGGGCAAGTGATACGAAGAAGCGACAACTTTTCAAAATAGTAAAACATAATTATGGGCAATTTCCATTGACTAAAAACCGAATATTCTTAAACTATTTACAAATGCAAGACGCGATAAAACTTAGTGAAAAAGAATATTTAAAAGGCAACGACATTTACGTTGAATTTTCTAAGGTGGATAAGCATTACCCGCTTCATTTCCATGAGTTTTATGAGTTGGAGCTCGCCGTCGAGGGAACTGGTACTCAGATCGTAAACGGAAATCCGTATGAGATAAGGCACGACACTTTGTTCATGTATCGCCCTTCTGATTTTCATGAAATCATCGCTACGACCCCGCTTCGTATTTATGACGTGGCTTTCAATACCACGATGATTGACGAAGAGGCCGTTTCTAATTTCGTTGAGTTCGATAATAACAATATCATCATTACTTTGACCCCGAACAAAACGAGGCAAATCGCCTCTATGCTGGCTTTGATGTTCGACATCAGTCAGTCAAAGCGAACAAATAAGCGTTTAATTCTTTCACATTTACTGAACGCCATTTTGCTTGTTGCTGTCGGCGCCAAACAGATGCGTCCGCCTCTAGTTGGACCCAAAAACAACAATGACATTCTTCAGTATATTCACAAAAACTTCGCGAGATCGCCGTCCCTCCAAGAGATGAGCGATTTCTGTGGCTATCAGAAGAATTACTTTTGCGAGATATTCAAAGAAAGAACTGGCATGACGTATGTCCAGTACTTAACTCAATATAAGCTCAACCATTCCAAGCGACTTTTAAAAATCTCCAACAAATCTATTAAAGAGATCTCCGAGGAATGCGGCTTTAAGTCCCCGAGCAACTACATCAGGGAATTTAAGAAATACAATCACATTACTCCGAAACAGTTCCAGAAGGCTTATTTGTCTCAGAGTGGCGTGGTTTTGAACAAAGAGTAGTCATGGAGACGATGCCATCCAAATTTCTATTGTCTGGATGGACCAATGTGATGATTATGCTTGCGGCGTCCACGATAAGGGAAGCGGCAAGAAGGAACAAGCCGTTAACTCCTTTTCCGAACACATGAAACCAAGGGGAAAGGAGAATTTGTTGGTTGCTGATTAAAACAAAGATTCCAATTACGAATATGTATTTTGGGATTGAAATCAAAAATAGAAGTAAGAGGTTTTTCGTTTCGAAAGAATCGTTTTCTTGGACGTATTGAGTCTTCGTGATGATATTTCCTAGGCTTCTTCCTTTTTTGGCGATGAGAGGAATGACGATCATCGCTATTAACGACGCGATTCCAAACGAGACGAAAACGCCAATCGTATCAAAGGACAATAATTTGGAGTTGCTCTCCTCAAAGTTCCTGTATGCCGCCCCGTAGACTGAATCTTTCATAAGCAAATCTTGAGCGCCGTCGAAAACGCCTTGGAAATATGAATAGAATTTCTGGTCCATGTTTTTGGTGGCGTCGGTTACGATTGAATTGATTACATATCCAAACAACAAGGTACGTACGTTCGATTTTAGAATCGGGAATGTTGAATCGTCTATGTAATCGAAGAAAGCACCGCCCTTTGAAGGATCGTTCGCGGACAAGATACCATTTATGTAACTGGATACAGAGTCTTCTTGGGAATACGTAACCAATTTATTTCCACCTTCATCCACTCTTCCTATTACGTACGATGTGTAAAAATGGCCTAAATAGTCGTCTTTTATTTGGTTACCATCGATTTCTATTTGAGGAATGTCTTTGAATTTGGACTCCGCTTTTTTGAAGCCATCAGGGTCTTTTTCGTAGTCGTAATAAGGGGAGAGATAGTCGTGTTTTAGAAGTTCGGCGACGAAGAATTCATAATAGTTCGAACAGGAAAACACCATTGTGTTCGACTCGTTGCCTTTTAATAGGCCTGATTCCCTTCCTTCTTTTAGAATGAGGGAATATGAGTTTTCCTTGCGATCGACATCGCCCTTCATCGAAGTGTATTTGATTGTTTGGAAGATAGAAAAATAAAAGCCCACCGATAAAAGACAAACGAGCAAGGCGTTTATCAAAGACGAAAAGAACGCTTTGACTGGTCCTACTGGATAAAATTGGCTGTTTTCTTCTTGCTTATTCATTTACGACAGTAAAGGAGATGACCTGATCAGTAAAGTTGTCTCTTCCTGCGGTTACATTTAAACCGACGTTTGCGTAGAAGTCACCATAAAAGACGCTGCCGTCTAAGGAATTTTTGTAGAGCTTATTTGGGTCGAGGCCCTTTATTTTCAAGAAACGAGATCTCCAATTGATTAGGTGGTAGTTCATCAAGAAAACGGCGGCGCTGTTCTTGTCTTTGCTTACGACCTCCCAACTGACGAAGTTGGAACCATCGTATGGGTTAATCAGCGGATAGTAATCTCCGTTATAAATTGTGTCTTTGAGAGATAGATATAGCTCATTGCATTCTCTAATATCAGAAATATCCTTCTCGCTTAACTTCAAAGGATTGAGCTCGTATCCATAAGTTCCGAACATCGCGATGGCGGCTTTTTCTTTGATGGAAAGATATTTTCTAGCCGACACGTGGGCGCCCAATACCTGAAGAGGATAGAACAAATTGGTCGAATAATGGATATACGTCCTAGCTGGTCCGTCCGTTTCGTCGCTTCCCCAAATTTGGTGACAATAAGCAAGCATTCCCATGTCGAATCTTCCTCCGCCTCCGGAGCAAGTCTCAAACAAAATATTGGGGCAGCTCCTGACGAAGCGAGACATCATCTCATATGTTCCGAGCATGAAGCGGTGGAACACCTCTCCTTGCCTTTCTTTTGTAAGGAATGGAGAAACAGGTTCGGTCAGGATTCTATTGAAGTCCCATTTGCAGTAATCGAGTCCGTATGTTTTGAATATTGAGATTATCTTTTCCGAAATTACATCTACTACTTCTGGATTTGTTAAATCCAAAACGAGCTGGTGACGGAATGTGGTGGGGTTTAAACCGCGATCGTATAAGGCGTATTCCGGATGCTCTCTAAAAAGATTTGAATCGGGATTTATCATCTCTGGCTCAATCCATAGCCCGAATTTAAGCCCGATTTCATGTGCGTAATCAACGACCTTCTTGAGATCGATTTTGTTCTTATTAACTTCCCAGTCGCCGAGAGACCTCGTGTCATCGTCTCTATTTCCGAACCAACCATCATCCAAAACGAATAAGGTGACGCCCATTTCCTTCGCTTTATCCAAATAAGAAAGAATGAGTTCGGTGTTAAAATTGAAATACGTCCCTTCCCAACTATTCAAAAGAACCGTTTTCTCGAATCCTTTTGGTATTGGGCGTAATAGATGCTCTCTAATGATGTTGTGAAATTGATGGGTAACCTCGTAGGTTCCTTTGTTTGAATAAACCAGGAAAGCTTCGGGGGTGACGAAGTCTTCTCCGCTTTCTAGATAGAAGCAGAAGTTCTCTTCGTTTAGTCCTAGCACAGCTCTAATTTGTTCCATCTGGGTTCCGGCAAAGTTGAAGGCGAAGTTACCGGAATAGATCAAGCCAAAACCGATGGCCTCGCCGTTTTCGGTGTTTGTACCATCTTTTATGAGCATGCCCATAGGGTTGTGGTAAAAGCCTTTTCCTCCGGCGTTCTCATCTATTGTTACTATGTTGTGGTTGATGCGTGTCGTTTCTATTTCTCTATCCGTGGCGTATGTTCCGTGCAACGAGAGGATAGAGTAATCGTTGCTTGGCAAATCCAAACAAAGAGATCCGGCTTTAAATAAGCGGATGACGTTCTTGGATTTGTTGATTATGCGGTTGTGGCGAAGGAGTATTGGGCAATCATCGTAGATTGTGTAATACGCCTCAACGAAAACATCATCTTTTTGATCTTTTAGCAAGACACATAGCGTTTCGCAGTTTCCTTCTCTCAAAGAAGGGAGCCCTTTTAATGCCGGTTTTCCTTTGGAAATGGTGTGAGAAACATAGCGAAAATCGGTTACTTTGCTTCCGTCGCTATGCTCGATTTTGAACAAAGCCGGGCGCTTGTCATAGGAAAGAAAAGTGGGGATCTCTTGAGGGAGATAACTACCGGCAAAGCGTGGGGAAGTGGGGATCACTTCTTTTCCATCACTATCCAAATATCCATGCGCGTCCCCGCTTAATTCGTTTATTGATTCAAGGTGTTCTTTGCCTAAATCGTGGATGGGTTGGCCGTAATATAGTTTTATGAGAACCCCTAATTGATTGACGTAAAAAACATAGGAAAGATCCTTGTTTTTTAGATGGAAGAACTTGTTGTCCGAATCAAAAACAATCATAAGTTAGAAGATAATGCGCTCGTCGATGGAATCGAAGATATGGACTCTGGCAAGATCGAAGACAATCGTTGCTTCTTCGCCTTCTGCGACAGGGTGGGAGGATGTCGATTTGAGAACGAAATCTTTTCCGCCTAAGTTTCCATGTAAGTAGAATTCGTTGCCTAAAAGCTCGGAGATGTTGATGAGAAGTTTCTTGTCTTCACTTGGCACAACATCCGATTCAAGGCTGCTGCCTTTAACGTAAACGTATTCAGGACGAATGCCGAATTTGACGTTATAGACTCCAGAGTCAAGCATAGCTTGATATTTGGCTTTCTTCTCCAATAAGACGGCAAGCTTCTTTTCGAATAAGCTCTTGCAGATTTCTTTTTCTTCTTCGTTCAAAGTGATTTCGTCGAGGACATCTCTGGTGTTTTCCTCGGCTTTTTTCGCTTTGCTTGTCTTCATCTTAAGGATAAGGGTTTCCTTTGTGACTTGGCGTTGTTTGGCCTCCTCTTCGGCTAAACCATTTTTCTCGAAGGCTTCAATCTCAGCGATTTTAGACTTGATGTAATCGACGACACGCTCCTCGGATCCTTTGGATAAGGTGAGAGTTTCTCCGCCTTGGAAGGTAACGGCGTTTTTGCTAAGTTCGACGTCGAGGATATTCATGGCAGGTGAACCAATGAAGGTCGCAACGAAGACGTTAGATGGGTGATTGTAGATTTCCTGAGGAGTTCCAATTTGTTGGATGTAACCCTTGTTCATGATGACGATGCGATCGGCCATGGTCATGGCTTCGGTCTGGTCGTGGGTAACATAAATTGTGGTGGCCCCGATTGATTTATGAAGACGTTTGATCTCAGAACGCATAGAAACACGGAGCTTAGCGTCCAAGTTAGAAAGAGGCTCGTCCATCAAGAAGAGTTTTGATTTCTTGACGATGGCGCGTCCTAAAGCGACACGCTGACGCTGACCACCGGATAGTTCACGTGGCTTGCGATCAAGGTATTCTTGGATTTGAAGGATCTTAGCGGCTTCGTCGACGAACTCATTGATTTCCGATTTGCTGTATTTACGGACTTTTTTCAAATGGACTTGGTTGGTCTTGGCCTCTTCGCATTTTTTGTTGAGTTTTTCTAAATGGGCCTCGAGCGGAGCGACGACTTCGCTTTGGGTGGCGCCTTGATAACCGTAAGATTTGACGTTATTGAGCTGAGATTCAGTGTCTTTGATCTCTTTTTCAATGCGCTTGATTTCGTTTTCGTCAACGCCGAGGACGGGATTTCCGTTTCCGTCATAGCAAGGAATTGCGTATGGCCTAATTTGCATGGCGAAAGCCATGTTGTCGTAAACGGACATATGCGGATAGAGCGCATAAGACTGGAAGACCATGGAAATGTCACGGTCTTTCGGAGATAAGACGTTGGCGTATTTGTTATCGATAAAAAGGTTTCCGGCTGTGATTTCCTCTAAGCCAGCGATCATGCGTAAAGTGGTGGACTTTCCGCATCCAGAAGGGCCAACTAAAACAACGAATTCGCCCTTTTTGATATCAAGGGAGAAATCGAAGACGGCCTGAACGAGGTTGTCGTATATTTTGTTCACGTTCTGCAAACAAATATAGGCGCCTTCGTTAGCCTTCTTTTCTTTGGCGCGGTTCGCTAACTCAATCGCGACAACGCGGTTGTAGTTGACGATGTTTTCGATGCTGGCCTGCTTGGCTGCCAATTGCTCAGCCTTTCTCTTGGCTTTAAGTTCCTCTTTTTTGGTGTCTGGCATAGGGGTACCTCCTTAGGATTGCTTTAGCGATCTATCTTCGCCGAAGACGATGACTTTGTGATTCTTGTCGGATTTGTCGGCTGCGATGGCGACCAAGTGGCCATCGATCGAACTGTCGATGTTGGTTTGGGAAATGGAGAGTTCTCCGGTTTCGAGATAATGGACGAAGTCGGCGATTAAGCGAACGTCTCCTCCGCCGTGGCCGTCTCCAACGTTTCCGAGGTCGTGACAGATGGTTTCACGCCAGAATTTGTCTTTCTGATAAATGCGTTCGAATACTTTGTTTTCTTCCAAGACGCCATAGATTTCTCCGCCCGTGCATGTGATATGGAGAGTGCGGCATGGATAGGAAGTGCCACCAATCATGTTGAGGGTGGCGGTGACTCCGTTTTCAAAGGCGACGGACGTGACTTGGTGGTCGACTAAATCTTGTGGTCCAGAGAAGGCACAGAGCCCTAGGGATGGAGACTCGGTGAATACCTTAATTTTATCTTCCTTGGTAAGCTCATCCCAGTTCTTTCCTGGGAAGGCGTTTTGGAAGATGATGGGGTCCATATGCTTTAATTCGAGGTTGAAGTAGCAGGAATATTGGCAAGTTTCTTTGTGTTTGCAGGTCATGCAACGATCAGAAGCACCTTCTGGTTTGTTTTCCGGAACGAAGACGCTGCGTTCGCCGAAAGAAGAGATGAATGTTGGGCGATGTCCTTCGTTGAACCAACACATCAAGTCGGTGTCGTGACAGCATTTGGCCATGATCATCGGGGATCCGCATTCGGATTCGCTGCGCCATTTTCCACGGACATAGCTAGCAAGCATATGCGGGACATAAACGTGCTCGGCCATTTCGATGGAAACGAGTTTTCCAACCTCTCCAGAGAGGAGGATTTCTTTGACCTTCCTATAGAACGGGGCGTAGCGGAGAACGTGGCACACCATGAAGGCGCGCTTATATTTTTTGGATTCGTCGCGAAGTTCGTTAAGCTCTTTTTCCGAGACTGAAATCGGCTTTTCGAGCAACACGTGGTAGCCAAGTTTGAATAATGGCATAGTGGTGTCGTAGTGGTATTGGTCCATCGTGCAGTTCAAGACGGCATCGGCGATCTTTGGGGCTTTCAAGAATTCTTCGACGGAAGAATAGCAGTTTTCCGGTTTGACCCCATAGTTTTCGCGAGCCCAATCCAAAGCTGTTTTATTGGTGTCCACGATTTGGACCACCTGCATTTTGCTTGGCTCTTGCTTGGCGTAATCCGCGTACATTCTTCCGCGGTTTCCAAGACCGAATATTGCAACTTTGATCATTTTAAATCCTCTAAAGCGACTGCTTTGTTTTCTTTAAAGTTGATAGAAGCTTCTTTGCCACCCTTTTTGATTTTTAGGGTGCGGAAAGGACTTTCGTATTCTTTCTCGATGTATTTATAGGTGACGCCTTTTTTGTCGAATGAGAAGGCGTAAACATTGAATTTACCTTTCTTGTAATCAAGGGTTTTTCCGTCGTCTTCGTATAAACGGCATTTGCCTTTATTTCCATATAGGCGGAGAACCAATGTATCGATTTCTTCTTTCTCGATGTACTGGAGGCCTTTTTTGAAGCATGGGATTATTGTGTTTCCCCTGACGTATATACCGGTTTTCCCTAAAGGCATTGGGATCGCGTAGTAGCGCCCGCCTTTATATTTCTCGCCGGTTTCGTAGTCGTACCAATTTCCTTTCGGGAAATACACTGATCTAACGGTGGCGCCTTGATCCACGATCGGAGCTACCATGATGTCGTCGCCGACCATATATTGGTCGTTCACGCATTTGGATTTCTCGTCTAACGGATAGTTATAGAAGAGAGGGCGAACCATCGGGATTCCCTTTGAACTCATCTCCTCGACGCAGTTATAAAGATAAGGGAGGAGTTCGTAGCGGATATTGAGGTAATGCGTGTAGATTTCTTTGGTCTCTTCGTCGTAGGCATATGGCTCTTGCGCTTTGGTGTTTAGCGTTGAGTGGTTCCTGAAGAAGGGAAAGAGAATATTGGCTTCGACCCAACGAATAAGAAGTTCACGGTTTCCGTGCCCACCGAATCCACCGATGTCGTCTCCGTTGAACATAGCGCCGCAAAGCGAGAGGGTCAGAACCTGAGGAATCGAAGATCTTAAGTGATGCCACAAGGAATAGTTGTCCCCATTCCACACGAAAGCGTATTTCGGAGTGGTGGCAAAGCAGGCTCTACTGAACAAATAGGGACGGATGTTATCTCTTTCGAAGATTTTGGAGAAGCAGCGAATCATATGTTCGCCATAGACGTTATGCTCTTCTAAGTGAGACACCTTTCTTCCGGGGATGGAGAAATCAACATCTTCTGGAAGCTCGCCTTTGAAAGAAACGGGCTCATTCATATCGTTCCAAAGGCCGGAGAATCCGTTTTCCTTCATGAACGCATAAGCTTTATCGCCGAAGAAAGTTTGGGCCTTTGGGTGATAATACTTCGGGAATATCGAATCTCCAGGCCAAACGGTCGCGACTAGTTCTTTGCCATTTTGGGTCGAGATCAAACCGTTGTCTTTGCAGTAGTTATAAACGTCGAATTCAGGATCCAGCTTGATTCCGGCGTCATTGATACAAACGGCTTCGACGTTTTTGTCTTTCATCCAAGAGGTGAGGTTTTTTAGATTCGGGAAACGCGTTTTGTCGCTTGTGAAATCGCGATAACCATCCATATAGAAAATATCGAAATGGAGGTAATCGAGAGGGATTTGGTTCTCACGGTATTTCGACACGACTTCTCTTACGAGGGCTTCGCTTTCGTATCCCCAGCGAGACTGGTTGTTGCCAAGCATCTTTAAGCGGACCATGTATGGATGCCCAACTAATGAAGAGTAAGCGGAAACGATTTCTTTTGGTGTGTCTTCTAAGAAGAGGAAGTAATCGATCGGGGCGTCTTTCGAAGTGATGGTGGCTTTGTTCTCTTCTTTTAGGCCTAGATCAACGTCGTAGGGATAGGTTGACGGGAAGAACAAACCACAATATGTGGATTCTTTTTCCAAAAGGATGAAGTTAAGCGACTTATACAAGGCGGGCTCAAGTTCATCGTGCCTGGCGGTGCAGTCGGTGTTCCATTGACGGTAGGCATAACCTTTTTTGTCGAGCTGAGCCATCTTGTCGCCAAGGCCATAGATATGCGATTCGCTATTGAAGGAGAAAGAAACGTTGTTTCCTTCTTCGTGGGTGTGCTTGACAACGAGATAATCTTTGCCGCTCTTTTTGACTATTAAAGAAGCCTCGTCGTCGAAGGATAGCTCAAAGCTTCCGTAGGCGATGGCTCCTTCTTTGACTTCGATTTTCGCGTTTGATTTTCGATATGAAATCTCAATCAAATCGGTTTTGGCTTTCTTTTCGTAGACGCGGACAAAACCGCCAACCAAAAATTCGACGGCAATTTTCTTATCGCCATTTTCGAAAATTATTGGATTTCCGTTTTCTTTTATCATCGTCATATAACCTCAAGGAAAATTTCAAATGTTCTATGCCACGGGAAAGAGACTTTTACGTCTTTGTAGGAATAGATTTCATCAAGACCGTATTCCTTGATGTGGAAGCGTAAGGAATCGTGGACCAAAGATGCGTATTCGTCTTCGAAAGTGCCCATGTCGTTCATGGTGGTGACGGACTGATCTTTCTTTGCGATGTAGTCGATTAGTTCCCTACGAGTCTTGCCCATGTAGATCAAGTCCTCGACTAGACGATAGAAGAGGAAATATTTTTCCTTTGCCTCGTCGTGGTAGTGGAAACTGCATACGGCCGCGGCTGTGGCGGTTCCTAATGTATTGGAGGAGGTATTCCATCCAGAATAGGAATTTAGAAGGGCTAGGCAGTCATTGCTTTGAAGAAGATTCAATAAGGTGAAATCACCCTCATTCGTATAGAAGTTATCGGCGATAGCGACTTTGATACCGAGGCTATTGGCCTTTTTGATCTCGGCTATGATGCGATCGTTTTCGCGGTCTTTTAAGCTGAGCGATTTATTCGGGTTGGCGGTAGCCAAGAAAGCGTCGCCACAATTAACGATATAAAGGATATTGGCCTCTTCCAGCGTATCTACCAAGGTACATCCAGCTACTCTCATGTGAAGTGGGATGGTGATATTGATTGGGCGATCCTCGAGTTCTGGGATTTTGGTTTGCCCAGCTGGCGTCGCATAAGAGACGTAAACTTTTGGGCTTACTCCTTTGAAGTCGTTTATGGCACGGGAGATAAGGTCTAATCCGACTTCGTCAGCGCCCGGATACATCATGACGCCTTCGATTCCTTCCTCAACCATGTAAGCCTTGATATCGCGGACATCCATAACGGAAAGACCGTATGGCGCGCAGTCGTCTTGAGGTATGGAGAAGAAATCGACAACCCCGTCTTTGAACAAAGAGAGGTTATACATGACGACCTGTTTATTGATGCGGCGGCGATTCAAAAGATCATTAAGGTATTCGTCTTTGATTTTCGCGCGGTTTTCGATCATTAAGGCTTTTTCTTCTTCGGTGAGAAGGCCTAAGTTCTGGCGGTCGAGATACCAACCATACATAAATAGTTCTTTGCCGCATTCGTCGTAGTAATCCGGCTCTTCGACGGAAAGCGAATAGCAGGGGCAACGCATTATGAGCTCGTTGGCATATATTTTGATTTTTGGGTTTTCTTTTTTGATTTCTCTTACGATGTCGCTTCTTTTTATGATGGCCTCGTAAGACTCATGATGAATGCGGGAGGGGATTAATCCGCCATAGCAAAGCATGTCCATCGATATGATGGCGTAGTCGGCGTCTTTGCATTCTTTTAAAAGCCAACCATGTAGTTTGCTGACGTCACAGATTTTCTTTTGCTTTGAAAGAAGGGAAGAAGGAGCGACAACGATGTTGACCTCTTTATCCGTTGGAAGGATAGAGGGGTAATAAGAGTTACACGGTCTTTCGTCTAATGGGAGCAAAACGATCTTCATTTGCACTCCTCCTTTATCTTTGAGATAACTTCGATATAACGATTGGTGATTATGTCCATTCCGACATCGGTTGGGTGGAGACCTTCGATAGTGATTTCGGTTTCGTCTTCATCAAATAACGCCCAGTTATCAACGAAGCGGATGTTGGCTCCTTTAGCTTTAAAGGTGTCCACGACTTCCTTCATGACGCGATCGTTGAATTCGTGTCCTTCGTAGATGTTTGGATAGCCTCCGTCATAGGTGCTGCGGATTCTGTTCATGATGACGATGGGGGTGCTTGGATGAGCTTCGAATAAGATCGAAACGAAAGTCTCGAGATTCTCATAAAGCTTTGTGGACATGCCGGCGTTAGCTTCGGCGTCGATGATATACATTTCGACGTTTTCTCTATTTGCTAAAACTTCGGCAACTTCTTTTTCGAGCAACGCGGCTCCGGAGAATCCATAGTTCAAGACTTCTTGCTTGAAGTAACGGCTCAATTTGTTTGTGGTGGCAATGCCAGGGTGAGACGAAGAACATCCTTGGAGGATGGACGTTCCATAGCAAACGATTGTCTTTTTGTTTTCGTAGGACCACGGAATTACTTTGCATCCTTTTTCTAGACGGATATCCAAATCCATGACTCCGTTATAAAGGGGTAAGTTGAGGATTATTTTCCTCATCTTCTTCGTTTGGAAATAGCCGAGTTCGCCAACGTAGACTTTGTCGTCGATGTAGTTCGGGAAAGTCGAATGGTTGAACAAAAATTTATCGTGCTTTTCTGAAAGGTAATAGCAGTCGAAACCGCACATCCCCATGAAGGACATGTTTTTCATGGAGAAGGATTCAAGGTTCCTGGCTTTGATTTTGATAAGGCGAGAATCGGTTTCGAACTGCAACTCTATTCCAGCGGAATGCATTGCTAAATAAGCCTCGTCTTTCGAGACGGGCCTAATCGAATCCATTTCCTTTTCGCTTAACCTAAAGAATGAATGGCTTTCATCGGCAACGTAAGAATTGGCGATGTGAAATTCCTCTTTGTTAAAAGGGTCGTGGCTTTCTAGTTCCAAGGACGCGAAATCAACCGTGCCGTAGCTTTTCGGATCGAATACTTTTTGTGCTTCTTCGCGGGAGATTTTCATTTTATTTTTCGCTTCCTAAGGTAATGCCCGATTTGATATAGCGGACGATGAACGGATAGATCAAAAGGATCGGGATGGTGGAGATGACAATTGAAGCCGACTGATAGTTGACCAAGTTGGTTGTCTTGATGATTGAGCTTCCGGTCGGGTTGAATTGAGAGACCAAGTAATAGATGTAGTAAGAAAGAGTCCAGGATTCGGGGTGGGTGGAACCGACGAACATCAAGACGCTGGAATAAGCGTTCCATGTGCCGACGATGGTGAAGAAGCAGCAGGACGCGAATACCGGAAGCGACATTGGGAGAACGATGCGGAAGAAGAGCTGGATGTTGTTGACTCCGTCGACTTCGGCCGCTTCGATAGTCTCCTTCGGTAAGCCCTCATAGAAGGACTTGTATAGAAGCATGTTGAAGACGTTATTGATGGAGAGAAGGAATATGCCCCAGAGGGTTCCTAGAACTCCAAGGCCCTGCAACATGAATTTGGTCGGAAGGATGCCGGCTCCGAAAAGCATGGTGATGATGAAGAAAACCAAAATCGGTTTTTTCATCGGGAGGTCCGGCTTAGAAAGAGGATAAGCCGCCAAAGCCATAAAGACGTTAGAGACGATTGTGACGCCGACGGTCAAAAGGACCGAATTCCCGAAAGAGGTGATGAATTGGCTATCTTTGAAGAAATAGGCGAAATAGCTAAGGGTAAATCCTTCAGGGATAAAGCGAACATAGGCGTTATTTCCTTCCGGAGTTAAGGAGAAGGAAATGAGGTTCATGATCGGCAAAATGACGAGGATGCTGAAGAAAATTAAGAAGCCATAAGAAAGGCCGAGGAATAAACGGTCCCCTTTTGTTTTCCTAATTAGTTTTTTAAGGTGCTTCTTGTGAATCATATTACCAAAGCCCCCTGTGCAAGAATTTTTTGCAGAATGAGTTGCCCACCAACATGAATGTCAATGAGACCGTTGAGTTGAATAGGCCAAGCGCCGTTGCGTAAGAGAAGTCTGCGTTCTCCGCCAAGGCTTGGTTATACAAGTAATAGTCCAAAGTGGTTTCGTATAACTTCCAGTTCGGGTCGAGGTTAGCCAAGAGGTTGATCTCATCGAAGCCGCAGGAGAGGATGTAGGTGATGTTCATAATGAACATAAGGGCGATGGTTGGGAAGATGGACGGTAAGGTCAAACGCAAAGTTTGCTGGAACTTGTTGGCGCCATCGAGTTCAGCCGCTTCGTAATAGGATTTGTCGATGGACACGATAGCGGTGTAGAACATGATGGAATTCCATCCGCATCCTTTCCAAGCGTCAAAAGATATGACGAAGAAACGGAAAAGAGATATTCCGTTAGGCCCGTTATCGGAGGTTAGCCACCCGATGTTGGTTCCGAATATGGAGTTGATGACACCGTCAGATTGGCGGAAGAAGTTTTGCCAAATACCGATGACGGTTGGCCACGACAAGAAGTTAGGAAGGCAAAGGATGATGAGGAATAACTTTGCCAAAGTCGCGTTTTTGACTTCCGAAAGCATGATGGCGATGATGATCGGTATCGGGAAGATTAAAACCAACTTGATTCCGTTGATGACCAAAGTATTCTTTAACGCCAAGAAAAATTCGTCGGCGTTTTCGCCGAATATCTTGGTGAATTGAACAAACGACCAGTTCGGGCTGAATAAAGCCTGGAAAGGTGTGTAAATGGAAAGATTGAAGTTCGTTTTAAACGCGGCAAGAAGGAAGATGAGAGGGATATAACCGAACAAAACGGCCATGAAGGCCGCTGGCACGATGAATGCCATGATCGGGAGGTATTTCTTGAGTTTAATGCCGAGTCGGTGCCAATAGCCTTCTTGCTTTGGCCTGATCAGCTTTACTTTTTTGGCGAGCAGTTCCATAAAACGTTATTTGCTGGAGCGGTACCAAGAGTTGATGTCTTTTTCGAACTTGTCGTAATACTTGGTCTTGTATTCGCTGCGAGCAGAGCTTAAACGGGAATCGAAGGTATCGTTATCCCTGGAGTTGATGACGCTTTGAACTTTGGTGATGACGTAGTTCTGAGCCTTCAAGTCATACTTCGAATAGGACTGAATGACCGGGTGCATGGCGAAAGGATTGCCGATGACGCGGGAGAGGTCTTCTTTTCCTTGCTCATCAAGGATAAGGACCGGCCAGGCGTCGAATCCGGCTTCAGCGATTGGCCACCATTGCCTGGCGACGTCGCAATAGACTCCGGTCTGGAATTGAGACATGCCTGAGATGTCTTCGTCGAAGGCATCGTACTTCTTAACGTATGTCGGAGTTTCGGTGAGGAGTTTGATCGCGTCTGGATCATCCTCGGTGGTGTAGTCAAAATGGACGCCTTCTTTGCCGGCAACCATCATTTTGGTGGCTTCTTCGGTGTTCTTGCGAATCATCCAATCCATTGAGTAAGCGGAACGTTTCGCGGTGGCGACCGGAACGGTGATGAAATATCCGACGGTACGGTTATCGCGGAACATAGCTTTGCTTTGGTCGGCGGAAGAGTGACTTCCGTCTCCTCTTAATCCGATTCTCCAGGAAACTAAAGCGTCTTCTTTCAAAGCGGTGCGTTCCTTGCCACCGTGGACATAAGCTTCTTTGTCAGACTTTGAAACGACTGAGGATGGGAAGGATTTATAAGAAGCGACAAGAGCGGAACGGAGGGACTTGATGTTCCAATAGGAGGAAACGAAGACGGAGCAGTTCTCTTTGACGAAAGAATCAATTGCATTGACTTCGGTCAAACCGACCCAGTCAGAGACGATGACTTCGTTTCTCTTGAGGTCGTTCATATAGCGGAGATAGTTTTCCATCTCCTTGGAGTTAAGCATGCTTTGGAGTTTGCCTTCGTTATCTTCGTACCACTGCATAGGGACGTTGAATGCCGGGGAGATCGGGTTATCTTGAGCGATGTTACCGGTGAAGCCGAAGGCGTGGTATGAATTGTTGATCGCGCCGAAATGACTTTGAAGAGCACGAACGGCGGCGTCGAATTCGGAAAGGGTTTCCGGAATTTTTTCAATGCCGACGGTTTTCAAGTGATCGCGGTTCCAGGCTAAGGTGCTGTTGCACATTGCGGTGTGACCGTATTCTGGGATGGCGTAGATTTTGCCATCGTAGGTGCAGGCTTCCCATTGTTCTTTCGTGAACAAATCGACGAACTTGGTTCCTTTTTCGTCTACCGGTGTGTCTCCGTACTTCTTAACGAGCTCAGTGAGGTTGGTGAAATACCCATCGGTGACGTAGTTGTTGAAGACGGTCGGGGCGCATTTTAAAACGTCGACCTTTTCCTTCATTGAAAGGAGAGAATTGATCTCGGTATCAGCGGCCGATTCGGAAAGCTGATTGAAATTGACTTTGTAAGTCGTGGTTTCTTGGAGAGCGCGGGAAAGGACTCCGTTGCTGACCTTTTCGTTTGAGCACCCAAAGGAGGGCAGATAAACGCTCAAAGTGATGTCGTCGTGCTTAGTGACGTCGACATTTAAATCCGGCTCGAAATCACCGATTCCTCCGCCGCAAGACGTGAGGGCGGTTCCGATCATGGTCGCAAGCGAGAAGATTCTAAGATACTTTGTGTTTTTCATAATTCCTCCTTTAGGAAATTTTATTTTCCGTAATCAACGGAAAAGGAAAGGTATTTTTGTCCGGCGGTATATTTTATACCACTCTTATATTCGCCACCTTCTTGGCGAGTGCCAAATTCGTGGCTGGCTTTGTATCCGCCTTGGGAATATCCGTCGCGATAGGCGTCTTCTCCTGGATAAAGCGGGTATGAAACGGTTTCGTTACGATAGGCTTCGATATCGTTATTGATAACGCCACTATCGTCGACGATAGCTTTCTTGAGGCTGATGTTATCCCAAACAACGTTGTTGAGAGCCGCGCCGGAATCCCAGTTCCAGATATTTCCGATGACCGGGCAATAAGAAGCGGCGATGAGGGCACGTCCGGTATTTGGAGAAGTGTTTTCCTCGAGGGCGTGGCCGTCTTGTGTATGGTGGTCTTCGATCGTGGAGACGACTCCAGTGCGAAGGTTGGTGATGTTTAATGTCCAACCGTCGTTTTGGGTGAAAGCTTCGAAGTGAAGATCATCAAATCCGGAATAAGTTTTGGTGGTGGCATCGTATTTGGTCGATTTCGTCACGATGCAGTTCGGATATTTCGTCGTGTCTTGATACACGAAGAATTTGGCGTCGTGCTCGATTGAGCTTGTTCCGGCGGTATGCATGGCGGAGCTGCAGTTGCGGACCAAATACCAGCGGACTTCGTTTCCGCGCAAAGTTCCGATTAAGCCGAGGTCGGATAGGATGTGCTCATGCATATTGATGAATATGTAGGCGTTCCAGGTGCTTTCGTCTTCTCCGACGCGGTATGTCGTTTCGGAGAGGTGAACATCGGCGGTGGCATAACGGTAACCATAATCTTTTCCGCCCGATCCGCCTTTGGAGAACATGTAGTTGTAGGCGCCGGCATTGGTTTCGAGGACGTCTTCCTTAACGGATTGTCCTTCGACCATGTCGTGCCTTCCTAAGTAATAGTAATCGGAGGCGTTGCCGTTAACGGCGTAAGCGGTTGGATGGGCTGTGCAATAGGCTTTTGCTGTGGATTGTCCCGAGGTTCCGACGTACTTATCTCCATCAAAGACATAGCATTGAGAGACTTTGGCGCGTTTGAAAACCTGGACGTTATTGGCGTCTTGGACTTGAAGGGCGTTCTTGGAAGTCGCGTTGCTTCCGGCGACTCTGATGGCGGCGTATAGATTGTCGTATTGAGTCGGGATATTGGACGTTTTTTGTCCAGTCTTGTCGGTTGTGAGAACCGGGGTTTCTCCGTCTGGGGTGTAGATGGTGAAAGGGGCCACGAGTTCCACTGGTTCCTGTGAAGCGCTCTTGAGTTCGATGATCACCGGATTGGTGACGCTGGTCGACTCCACAGTTTGCTGGCTGGAAATGGCGGAAGTGTTTCCTCCGCCCTGTCCGCAAGCGACGAGAATGGTTAACGGTGCAAGAAGCAAAAGCTTTCTATATTTTTTGATTGCGTTGCTTTTCATGAATCTTAGTCACCGATGATATCTTTGAGTTTGGTGATGTGGTCGACTTCGGTGATGATGAGCTGCTGATCGTAGGAGAGTTTTTCCCAAGCGAGGTAAGCCGCGGCGGCTTTTGGATCATCGAGATCAGCGCCGTCCGGAATGGCTTCGATCTTGGTTTCGACAGAAGCGATGGTTTCGGTGCGGTCGACGGTCGGAGCAACTTGCTCGAAGCTGATGTTCCAGGTGTCGCAGCCGGCATTAGCATCGCTATAGGAGATGGCGGTGCAGTTATCGAGGATGACTTCGGTATCGGAGTCGTTGGAGTATCCGCCTTTAGCGTAGGTGAGGTCGTAAGTGTGTCCTGGCTCGCAGCACATATCGGTGTCACCCATGTATTCTTCGTCGGTAAGTCCTTCGCGGACGGATCCTTTTCCTTCGGCGACGATAGCGTTTTTGAAGTAAGCACCGCACATATAGTCCGGAGTCATGGAAGCTTCTTCGTTATCTTCGTCGGTCGGGACTAAGTCAATGGCGATTTGGGCGCGATGAGTTCCACGCATCGTCATCGTGTTGAGTTCGTATTCTTTGTCGATGGTCTTGATGACATTTCCGTTTTCGAGGATTTCGATCTTCAATTTGTTGGAAACGAAATCTTCCTCTTCGTCTTGATACATATTCAAGGTCATTCTGACATCGTTAGTCGGAGTGAATTCTTGAGCGGCCTGATCCCAGGAAGAAGTCATAATCAATTCTTCTTCGTATTCGAGAGATTTGGAATCAGATTGGGTTTCTCCATAGAAGTAATACCAGTTGCCGTTGACGGTATCCATGTAGATGCCTTGGTTGGACCAGTTGTAGGAGTCGGTGGTGGAAAGTCCGACCATCGGGATGGCTTTTTGATCTTTGCTATAGGAAGGACGGATCTTGGCTTTGGAAAGGTTGAATGTGTAGGTGGTGTCCTGAATGCCAGTGAAAGCGTGTGGGTTGTACCTAACGGCACCATCAAGGAGCGGGAGGCGGTTCCAAGACTGGGTGGATTTGCCTTCGTGTCCCTTCAAAGCGTATGGCTGGTAGGTGGCGTGGGCATATCCGCCGGAAGATTGGATACGGGTGTAGTTTTGTCCTCTATACCAATCGACGTCCCCGACCATGTAAGGAGCGTATCCTTCGGCGACGTTTCCGTCTTTGTAGTAGTACCAATAGTCGTCGGAACGTTGCTGTTTGACGAAAGCTGGTTTCTTAGCGTCTCCGCCTTTGCGGTAGACATAGCTTCCGGCCTCACCGTTTTCAAGGCAAGCCTGGACGGCTTCGTAAAGTGATTTGTAATCCTTGTCCTCGTCGTAACTTTCGAATACACCGTGATTCATCTCTCCGATGACGGTGGTGTAAATCTCTTGACGATTATCGACAAGTTCGATGGTTTGACTTTTGCTGGAGCTGGTGCCGTTTCCCCCACAGCTGGCAAGAAGGCCAGTGAGAGTAAGGGCAGAAAGAAGGAGAATTGTTTTGTTTTTCATAGGTATTTCCTCGGTGTTTTTATGTTAATAAAAAAAGGTTAGCGCTTTCAAGTTTGCCGAAAGATATGAGTATTCCTATATATCCAATCTTAATTTTCGCACATTTATTGAATACGAAAAAAAGAGGCGTTGCGCCTCTTCGGATGATCCGAACAAGAGCGTTAAGCCTCTATTCTTGCTTTCGTTATTTGTTAACGACGGAGAAGTTAAGCTTGCCTCCTTCGGCGTCGTAAGCGACACGAACGTCATCGATGGCGGCGTAATATTTGTTGATTTCGCCTTCGGCAGTGGTTGCGCTGGCCTCTCCGCCAGTAACAACACCGATGACTTGGGCGATATCGTCTCCGTATCCGGTGACCATGAAGCCGCCTTCCGGAGCTTTGAGGTTCCACTGGTTATGGGCACTTCCACCCGGTTCCCACGGTCCGAATCCAGGAAGGATTTCGATTGCTGGGTTGGTGGTGTAGTCGGCATAGGCGGAATGGCGGTTGTAGGAAGTTCCGTCCGGACCTCCGTAGCCGTTGGCCGGGTTGAAGCAATAGTAAGCGATACGTCCTTCGGAATCGACGGCTAAATATGTTCTCCAACCGTTGCCGGTTTTGACGGCCCAAACGGCGTCTGGGTTGTGAACGATGGTTCCTGCGGCCCAAACGGTTGTTGTGGTGTCGGCGGAGGTGGAAGCGACTGCTAACGAGAGAGCGACTGAAGGATCGGATCCGCTATCGGCCGTGAAGACAAGGGTGGCCTTTGTGGTGCCGTTAGCCGGGGTGTAGACGAATGTGTATCTTCCGTTATTTGTGAGCTCAGTGCAGAAGATTCCTTCGTCATAGTAGACGTGATATGTGGTGGAGGCGCCATAAGTGGCATAAGCATCTCCGCTGACATCGGTATTGTCCGGGTTCACGTCGACGCTATTTCCTTCGGCGTCGTAGTATTTAAGCTGGAAACGATTCCATTGTTTCAAGACGCGGGTTTCGGTGAAGGTTCCGTCGGCCTGCGGATCAAGCATGACTCCGCCGTCTGGAGCGCCGGCATCGCTGAGTTTGTTCATGATAACAAGCTCGGCTTTGAGGGTGTTGGTTTCGGCGGTGTAGGTGATCTTGTAGGTGACTTCGCCGGTCACACCGCGGAAGAATCTGGTGTCGCCTACGTTGTCCACGTAGAGCTTGTCGGTCCAATCGGCGCCAGTTGTTTCGCAGAAAAGTCCTTCAAGATTGACTGAGCCGAATGCCAAGACGGTTGAGCCGAATGTGAATTCGACGCTGTTCCATTGGGTCATGACGATGTTTCCGACGAAGACTCCGGAACCCTCCTCTGTTTCTTCAAGGGTATTTTCGGAGCGGATGTTTTCGCCAGAGCGAACGACGGCGTCGACTTTGGTGACGACCGGTTCGCTGGACTCGCTGGTCACTTCGGAGGATTCGCTTGTTTCTTCGGAAGTTGGGACGGATGTCGGATCGGAAGACGGTTCTGATGTTGGGACGGATGTCGGTTGAGAGGTCGGCTCGGATTTTGGCTGGGAGCTCTCTTGTTTAGAGCTGGTGCCGTTTCCTCCGCAGGCGCTTAAAACGAGTAAAGAAGCGACTAACGGAAAGAGAAATTTTTTATTCATTGCAAACTCCTTTCTTATTTATATGTTTTTAATGAATATTCGAATTATTTGGTGACGGTGATGTCGACGATGGTCGCATCTTCCGCGGTCGGAGTGAAGGAGACTTTCTTTTCGTTGAGTTCTCCGTCTTCAAGCTCTCTTTCGAAATACGTATTGGTTTCCATGGAATAGACATCCTGTTCGAAGAGGGCTTCGATGATGCCGGCCATTTGCATGGCGTTTCCGGTGATGATGCGCATTCCGGCGGCAGCCTTGATGTCGTAGTTATTCCACGGGGCGCCTTCGATTCCTGGGGCCCACGGGGCGAAGTCTTCGTGAACGAAGAAGACACCGCACTGCTGACCTGGGACACAAACGTAATTTCCGTCGTGGTAGAAACCGTCAGCCGGTCCGCCGTATCCATCGGCAGTGTAGGAAGCAAAGATGATTGTTCCGTTTTCATCAACGCCGATTGTGTAGTCGGATTTGGTGATGTTTCCGTGAGACTCATCGTAGATAGCCGGCATATCGATAGTTGCGGCACCGATCTTGGCTTGAGCCTTGGCCGTTGGGGTTGATCCTTCTTCTTTTAAGGTCAACTTACGGGCACTGGCATCGTATACGAAGCGGACTTTATCGGCGGCTTCGTAGTGCTTGTTGGCGGCGGCGATTGTGGCATCGCTTAATTCGTCAACGGCGCCTCCGGTTAAGACACCGGTGATGGCGCTGGCGTTTTCACCCATAGCGGTGATGGCGAATCCGCCCTCCGGAATCACGAGGTTCCACTGGTTATGGGCTGTTCCACCGGGTTCCCACGGTCCGAATCCAGGAAGCAATTCGACAGCTGGGTTGGTGGTGCCGTCGGCGTACATGGAGTGGTAGTTTCGGGAAGCGGCAGTCGGTCCGCCGTATCCATTCGGCGGGTTGTAGCAGTAATACATCAATCTGCCGTCTTTATCGATGACCATGTATGTTCTCCAACCGTTTCCGATTGTCCATCCGCTCGGTTCGTGGAGCTTGGTGCCTTGTTCGGTCCAAATAGCGAGGTTTCCATCGGCGTTAACGTCGCTAACAGGGGCTTCTAAAAGGATGCCTTTGTCTCCGCCACCTTCAACGAGAACGACGTCCATCGTTTTGGTATTGACGTTATACGTGAATGTGTAGTTTCCGGTTTTCGAGACTCTGATGATCGAATTGTCTTCGGAGTCGATTGTCGCCTCTGGGGCACCGGTCAATGTGAACTTGTCGCCTTTGAGGACGGAAGCTCTAATACCGTTATCGTATTTGAATGTGACGTTGTTGCCTTTGGCTAGTCCGACGGTGACGGCGTATTCGCCTGTGTCGGCGTTTCCGACGGCTACGCCGGATTTGCTGCCGGTGAAGGTCATGGAAGTAGCGAGGCAATAGACGTTGACGCGGTTTTCTTCGGCGTCGTATTTCATGGTGCGGTTGGACCACTGACAGTTCGGGGTGTTGAATTCCGGACCATATCCAAATTGCTCACCGATTTCGGTGTGCTCTCCGCCGGAGATCAAGCCGACCATGCGGCCGGAGTTGATTCCGCCTTCGCCGATTGAGGTTAAAGCGAATCCGCCTTCTGGGACGACGATCTTGAAGTCTTTGCTGTCGGTGCCGAAATGCTCACCGAATTCGAAGGCCGGGTTGCCTTGGCATCCGGCTTTGCTGATTGAGTAATCGAAGTTATGGACGTAGGCGTAAGAAGCCGGGCCTCCAAAACCATTGGCTGGGCACCAAACGCCCCAGCAGATTTTGCCGTCTCCGTCGAAGACCATCATGGTCTTCCAGTCGGCTTTGATCGAACCATTGATGAACCAATGTCCGCTATCAGAGGTGACTTCGAAGTTTCCTCTAGTCCAAACGGTCATTTCGCTATCTTCGTTGATGGCGATTGGGGTGAGAGCATCTTCGAGGACCGGGGAAACATTGAGCTTCCACTTGGCTTTGAGGGTGATGTCGGCAGTGACGACGTCGATATCGAAATTCCATTCGTTTTCGCCGTTAAACCATCCTTCGAAGACTCTTCCTGGACGGGTTGGGTCAGTAGGCTTTGTAACCTTCTTTCCTTCCTCGACAGTTTGAGGGGCGACTTCTGAACCGCCGTCAGAATCGAATGTGACGCGGTAAGTCACGGTAACTGGAGTACTTGCTTGGCTGGTCTCTCCGCCGCTTTCTTTCGAGCCGGTGGAGGTTCCCTGATTGGAGCAGCCTGTAAGTCCTAAGAGCAAGGACACACTAGCTAGTACAAACAATTTCTTGTTCATGTTTTGTTCCTTTCTAATATTTGTTCACCTTTCGGTGATGAAACCTTATTTGGTTGTAATGAGGAGGGTGTTATAAACCTTCCTGACTTCGTTGACATCGTATGTGCCGTAATCGGAGCTACGGACGCTTAGCGTTTTCGTTCCGGTGCCGTCTTTATCCGAAGTGATGAGCTGAGTTGATCCGCCTCCATCGAAGTTAAGGGCTTCGTAACAACCGATGTAACGCATGAATTCGGCGAGCTCTGGAAGCGAAACTCCGTATGGGTCGGAAGTGGACGTGGATTTATTTCCGTATCTAAGCGCCTCAATTGCCACTACATATAAAGTGGAATCACACGCTATGCCTGCACATGTACGTGGGATATTGGTTCTTTGGGCGCCGTTGGTGTTTTCCAAAGCGACGGTTGATGGGATTTCGCCTTGTTCGACCAATGATTGACGACCACCGATGATGTTTGAATATCCGAACCATTTTCCATCGTCATTTCTAGCGGCGTATCCAACGTAATCGCCAGTGGCGAATTTCCTTTGGGCGCCTTCTTTTGCGAAGAGATAGACATATCCTTTATCTAAATCCAAGGATGTGGATATACGTTCTCCTTGAAGTTTTCTGACTTCTTCGACTTGTCCGTAGACGAAGGAGGCTTCTGAATCATTGATCAAATGAATTTTGACCAATGTTTGATTTTCTTCGCTTACGTACTTGGTTCCGTTGATTACTAGGTCGTAATCGGCTGTTCCTATATTGGAAGCGTTGAACGTTATCTTTCCGTCCAATTCCTTTGGGGTGTCTTGCTGGTCCGATGAATAGACCGTGTATTGGAATTTAGACTTGATCGTTTCCTCTTTTGTTTTGTTCTCGACAATAGGAGCGATGCGGGCGTGTATTGAGTCGACACCAAGCAGCATCGGGTTAGAGGCCGGTACGTCGCTTGCTGGATCTCTATAGTCATAGACGCCGTTGTCGTTATGACCCGCTTTGATGATCTTTCCGTCTTTGACGTAAGCATTGACGCATGAGCCGCCTGTTCCCGTTGGGAAGAAGTCGGCGTTCACGCCTGCCATGACTTTTTTGTCGGGATGAGCGGTCTCATAGGCGGATATTTGATTATTTACCGTGTCTATCGTTCCGGCGGAAGTGGTGTGAATAGAGGCTTTTTGCATGTCGACGGCAATGACGTTAGCCTTCACGTTATTACCGGAATTCAAATTGAACGAATAAACTAAATGGTTAACGCCTTCACCGAGTTTTCTGGAGTTTTCTATCGATAGTGAATCTTTGTCAAAAAGTTTTGGAGCGAAAGAAGGTAGGGAAGAAGGGCGTTCTACTGGAGTTCCCAATGAATTCGAGGAGAAGAACTTCAAAGCCTTGTTCTCTATTTCGCTAGAAGAAAGGGAAGACGAGCTTTCGCTGACCGCACTTTCTGGGGCAGAAGAAACGGGTGATTGTTGGCCACAAGAAGAAAGGGCAAAGGTGATCAATAAACCTAAAATGAATCTATTTTTCATTTCTTAAACCTCCTTCTCAGCAAGAAGAATGTAGCGGTCCCTAAGGCAATGACGCCAAGGCTTATTCCGCCAACCACTAACAAAGTGGTGCTATTTTTTCCGTCCGGATTTACCGGCGGATTGTCTTTTTGTTTAATCACGACATGGGCAGGAGCTGAGAAGAGGCAAACCTGAAGACGTGGGGATTTTGTTCCGGTATCGAATTTTCCGGAGAAAATGGCGGTGTAACTGCCGTCCTCTAATTTCTCAAGGAACAAAGGCGTGGCTTCGATTTTTTCATTAAGCTCACCGGTGTATGTGGTGACGGTAGCCTCGACTGTGCACTTCTCCAAAGATTCGGTCTCTATTTCGCTTGGAACCACGATTCCTGTCGGACACTGGCCGGCAGAATCGGCGACGTTATTGGTGATGCCTACTATGCCGTTTTTGATAGCGGTATAAACGTTTGAGACGTTTTCGTATGTCCAAAGCCAAGAGGCGTATCCACGGTGGGCAAGTGTCTTTAAGAACAAAGATGTATATCCGGCACCGTTGGTATCAATGACGTAATTATTGGTGTTTATTGTTTTGAAGGAAGTTCCTTCGATGGCCCCCTGGTTATAAGAATTCAAGTCAGCGCAAGGAATATAAGGGAGTTCCTCTTTCATCTTCACGAGCTGAGCCGGATAGAAGGAGATAACGACAACTTGATCGGCGATGTCGGCTTCTTCGATGTATTGTTTTAGAAGAGAGACTGCATTAGTGGCGGCTGTTTTGATTTCGACGATGATCACTAAGTCTTTTCCTTTGAATTCGGAGAAGATTTGGTCGAGCATCGGGATCGGCACGCCTTCGCCTTTGAGCTGGACGGAGAGGGTGCTGTCGATGCGGAAGGCTTTTAATTCTTCAGCGGTGTAATCGGAGATCTTTCCAGTGCCCGTGGTGGTCCTATCAATCGTATCGTCATGCATGATGGCGAGTTTGTTATCCTTGGTGACTTGGATGTCGACCTCGATGTGTGTTGCACCTTTTTCGTACGCTTCGATGCATCCTTCAAGGGAATTTTCGTAATTTGTCTGCGGGAGACCACGGTGAGCAACGTTATACGCAATGCGATTGTAGTTGGACTTTGGATAAGCGGAATTAGAGAAAGCCTTGAGGTAGTTATAGGATTCTTCGGCGTTTTTGACGATTACCCCATACGCCCCTTGGCAAACTTGTTTAGCAGTGTCGATGTTGCTGGAATTGGAGGTATCGACCCAGACCGTTTTGAAACGAGCTTGGAAATAGCGAACGGTGTCATATGTGGCTTGCTCGTCATTAAAGATAAGGGTGTTGGCCATTGAAAGGTGAGTTTCTTTGACCATGGATCCGTAATCGGCGGCGGTGAAAGTCTTCTTAGAATAATCGAGGATGCCACGTAAAATCGGTAATTTTTGACGAGCCGATAAAAGAAGAGATGGATCGTCTGAAACTAAGGAGCAATCCCAATGTTTCCATTCGTCTAGCCAATATGTTGAGAAGGCGTCTAATGTCCCAGCGTCTTTAATATAGAAGCAGGGGATTATAGCGTTCTTAAGATATGCCGAATAAGCGAGCTTATAAGAGATTCCCAAAGAATTCCCTTTTGAATCGGTGACTGCGCCGGCTTCATTGATATATAAAATCGCATTGGTGGGGCGGGCGGCGTTTTCTTCGGCATAAGACTGAAGCTGCTCAAGGGATGTGATGTATGTGTTGACGGAATAATCGCCAAGCGTCGGTATTGTTGGATCGTAGGGGGCGGCAAGCGTGCGGTCGTCGGGGATCGCGGCGCTTACTTCGATCGGAGAAACGCCAAAAGAGGCCGCCGAAAGAATTCCGATGCCTAGTCCGATTAGTGCAAAGCGCTTACATTTTTCCATTGGCGAAATTATATATTTCGGTATTTGAGAATATGTAGATTGCCACTATTAGTTCGATAAAAGGAAAGATGAAAACTGAATATATTTATACTTTTGGGTGGTTTTGGCGTGATTATTATGAATAAAAAAATCGTCAAAACTTTTCACTTTTATAGGTTTTGCAAAAGAAAATCGGGGATAAAACCCCGATCTTTTTGGTTGTTCAAATATTTAAAACTTGTATGAATAATTAGCTATTTTCTTGTTACCGAAAACCGATGGATGGACGTTGTCTTTATAGCACCAAGATACGCCTTCAGGCCTGCCTTCGTAGTAGTCATATTGGCCTTTCATATAATTCCATTCATCAATGACTTTGACGTCTTTTTCGTATCCGATTTCGAAAATGGCCTTTCTGTAATCGGCGTATTTGATTCCTTTATCAAAGCTGTAATTTGGATTGTGCTTATAACCGTTATGATCGATGTCATATTCGTTATAGATGATGTTCATTATTACGATTTTGATATTGGGATTTGCCTTCCTCGCCGTATCGATCATGTAGCGGTAATAGCCTTTGTATGAGTGACAGTTGGCAAACGTTCCGTCGGTGCACACGATTTGATCTTGTTCACAATCAATGTCTGGCTGGAAATAACAATCGTTGTAACCATAGGTTATAAACATCATATCCATAGTTGCCAGGGTTCCATTTTTGGCTTTGTTGTAGACCATGTCGCAACCATCGTTATACATGAACTCGGTTCCTTTGTATTCGCTGGTGACGTTTGCGTTGAAAGACGGATAGATAGAAACGGTTCCGCCGATAGCGTAATTGGCAACCATGTTCATTTTGTAGTGGGCAGCGAAACGTCTTGCGTAAATGCTGACTTCGTCTCCGACCGTCCAGTCGCACGAAACGGAGTCCCCGAAATTGCAGACGTTTTTGCCTTCTAAATCCGCATCGTCAAATGTATAAGCACGTTTATAAGTTCCTTTTGGGGCAACGTTAATTTGAACCTTTTGGTATTTGCCTTGAGCGTGATAGACAAGATACGTGGTCCCTTCTTTCTTTGGAACGATGTATTCACCCTCTAACGAAAGGGAAGATTCGTCTTCGATTAAAATCTCAGATCCCTCGAACTCGAGGAGGTACTGACCGATGAATTCTTTTTGTCCGACTTCTAATTCCAATGTCGGGAACCAAAGAAGGTCGTCGACATAAACGATGCTGGAAAAATCGATTGATGTCTTTGTCTGTTCTGAGGTCGGAGTTGAAACGGGATTGCTCTGAGTGCTTGAAATCTCCGATGTGGTTCCGCCTCCGCAGGAAGCCAAAGCCAAAGCGGCTAAAACAAGGAGGGTTTTGTGCTGTTTTTTCATATAACCATATTATATTTCTTTTGTTTTAATCGCTTAAAAAACGAGATTTTTGGAAATAACGACATAAAATCCGCATATAAATTCAAACAAAAACCCGCTTCTGGCGGGCTTTGCTATTAGTGGCTATAGACGTTTACGCTAAACGCTTTTGAATATTGGCTGCAGAGTATTGGCTCTTTCGGATTTCCCTCACGATTATTTGGATCGATTTCCGGTTCGTTTAACTCGGCAATATCGAGCCCTTCTTCAATGTGGAGATTCAACAAGTCTATACATTGCTTTGTTCTATTGATCATCGCGCCGAACCTTTGGGCGTGTATTTCAAGTCCGGAAGTTTTGTGCTCGATAAGCCATTGCCTGTTGAAAGAAACCTGGAGTTCTTCGAAGAGTGCGATCAAAGGTTTGTAATCTTTTTCTATTAAGTCATTTAATCCTTTGAGGTCGTTGGACTGATAAGCAATGCGCGTCTTGTGACCTAATTCGTATTTGTGGGACAAAACCTTGCACAATTTTTCCAAAAGATCGTACACGTATCCGTATTTTTCGTGATTTACGTATTCGTGGAGCTTCTTAGCGTAACCTTCGAACAATGCGCTTTCGTGTCCTGCGACAGTTGAATCGAAAGTGCCTGAGAAGTAATCGCAGTAAAGCATGTAGAACGATGGATTCGAATAGAAGTATTGGTTCTCGATGATTTCGTTCGGGCAATCAAGCAAGAGCATCGCTTCAAAATCGATGCCGGCGAAAGAGGCGAAATTTTTCCTAATCTCCTCCATGGTTTTGTTTTCATTGAGGCGTTTTGCGTAGTAATAAAGAACCGGGAGAACTGCGTAGAAGGAACATTCCGCCCCAGTGTCGCCCCAGAAGGTGACGATTACATTATCGATTTTGTTTTTGAGTACGGAGTTAATGGCCTTTTCAGCGATATCCAAAGAAATTTTGTTTTTCGGAGCGTATCCAAACCATGAATGGCATCCGCCTGTAAAGTTGACCTTTTCGAAAAGCTTTTTTTGAAGGGAGTTTTTCTCGTCGTATAAAGCCTCGTCTCTAAGAGCGTATGTCCAAAAGCATTGAGTGACGTCTTTCGGCGTGCGGTCCACGATGCTTTGCAGCAAGTTTTCGTCAATCGTGTTCGGATCGTTTTCCACGCTGGCGGCCACGTTGAAGAACATATCGGACCACATCATGCAGCGGAAACCGTATTTGGCGGCGATTTCATTCACACGTCTCAAGTGTTTTAAAAGGATTTCTGAGGCTTTTTCATAACCGAATTTATTGAGAAATTTGCCTCTTCCGAGGTGGGCGGCTTCATCCATGCCGATATGGACGGTCCTGGATGTGAACGCTTCCGCCAAAGAAGCCATCATCTTATCGATTAGGTCGTAGGTTTTTTCATCATCGGCCAAAAAGATGTCGTCGATATCGATTATTTCGGCGAAGCGTTCCCAACGGACTAAACCATTGACGTGAGCCAAAGTCTGAACGCAAGGAATCAGTTCGATTCCTTTTGAGATGGCGTATTTATCGATTTCTTTTATTTCTTCTTTGGTATAGCGACCACGGAAACGTCCAAAATATGGTTCATCTTTTACTTCATAGGTGTCTTCGGTGTAAAGCATCAAGCCGTTATAACCCATTGCTGATAAGGTATCGATTATTTTGAAAACCTGTTTTTTGCTGAAGACAGCGTTTCTAGAGCAATCTAGCATGAATGTTAATTTCATAGACGATCCTTTCCTGGAAAGTAAAACTCGCCGAACGGCGAGTTATTTTACATTAAATCTTTTTGCTTTTGTCGCGGAAGTCGGCGGGCGTCTTTCCCGTGTATTTTGAGAAAGCCCTATAGAAAGCGCTCTTGTTCGAAAATCCGCTAGAAGCAGCTACGGCTTCGACCGACAGCTCGGTGTCGCTTAACAATTCAACTGCTTTATCGATGCGTTTTCTGCTGACGTACTCGATGAGGGGCACGTTGAATTTGCTCTTAAACAAGCGAGAGAAATAAGACGGGTTATAGAAGCATTTTTTGGCTAACGCCTCTAACGATAAATCGGCGTCGAGGTTTGACTCGATGTATTCGGCGAGTTCATTCCAGACATCTTGCTCAGGATCCGCCGGAATGGAAGTCTTCCTAAGCATTTTCATGATGATGATGTTCAAATAACCTTGGTTGATGACGTCGAAACGTGGAAGCCTTTGACTCTGTTCACGAAGCATGATTTCCAAGATGCCGCTGATTTCTTTTTGCTCTTTTGAATCGAAACTGATGACACCTTCGTTGGCGTCGCCGCTGATTTCGTTGAATGCGGATAAAGAAAGAAGCGAGAAGGCGTTTTGAGGAGTGATGATCTTCTCCAACGTCTCGGGGTAGAAGCAGATGTTATAGAAAGTGGCTTCTCCAATTGGGCGGAAGCTGTGGATACTGTTAAAGTTGATGAACAAAAGATCGCCTTTTTTCACCGAAAACTCTTTTCCGTTTACGTTTTGGACCATCTTTCCGGAGTTGACGTAGACGATTTCGATGAAGTCATGGGTGTGTTTTTGCTCAACTTTGGCGTGTTGGAAAATAACGTGAACGTACGGTTCCTTTTCGCTATATGTTTTTGAAGAGAAGAATCTCATGACGCTATTGTAAACGAAAGAAAACATTTTGTTCATTAGCAAATGCGAAGCAGTCGGAAGGTGAACAAAGTAAAAAAATGGCACCATTTTTGGCTCATATGCCATTGCTAAAGACGTTGGCCAATTCTTAAAATTAGTCGATCAACGATGAATTACGCAGTTAATAATCTTGGCTTTGGAGATATCAAACTCGGCGGGTATGCCGGCATGTTGGTTTCTTTTATCGTCAACAAACAATATAAAGATGCCGAACTTTGGAAACTTTTGGTGAATCAATTTCGCGTTCATAGCGATGTCGATTGCGATTGGCGCGGAGAGTATTGGGGAAAACTCATGCGTGGAGCGTGCCTTAATTACCAAGCCACGAAGGATAAGGAACTCTATGCTTATTTGACCGACACGGTCATTGATCTTATCTCCGTTCAAGAAAAAAACGGCCGTCTTTCCACCTATCCGTTAGAGAAAGAATTCAATGGATGGGATATGTGGTGCCGCAAATACGCGATTATCGGTTTGCTTGAGTACTACGAAATCTGCAATAAGAAATCTTTGAAGAAAGCTGTCTTAAAAGCCGCAAAACGTTCCGCCGATTACATCATCAAACACATTGGCAACGGCAAAAACAAAAAGAGCATTTTGGAGACATCCAGGTTCTACGGCGGCTTGAATTCGGCTTCTATCTGCCGCGCGTTCGCAATGTTATATAAGGCAAGCGGCGAGGAAAAATATTTGGATTTTGCCCATTACATCGTCGACACAGGATTCTGCAAGGGCTTTGACCTCGTAAATGCCTGCTTTACCAGCGCCTATCCTTTCCAGTTTCCGGTCGTGAAGGCTTATGAGATGACGAGCTGCATCGAAAGCTTGATCGATCTTTATGAATTAGAGGGCAACCAAAAATACCTTGATGCCGCCATAAGATTTGGCAAGAAAATTGAAGAAAGCGACTTTACCATCATCGGATGCGCTGGCTGCGCTGGCGAAATGTTCGACAATTCTTCTTTAACCCAAACCGAAAAGCCGAAGCGCAATATGCAGGAGACCTGCGTTACCGTCACTTTGATGGGTTTTTATTTCAAGCTATTGCGCATAACCGGCGATGCTCATTATGCCGATTTGATCGAACGTTCAGCTTATAATGCTCTCTTCGGAGCCGTTAATAACGAAAACCAAACCATGGTAAATAGCCATGGCAATGTTTGGGTTGGCGATGATTGTTTTGTCGTCCCACACGAAAGCTATCCGTTTGATTCATATAGTCCAATTTATATGGGATCCCGTGGGTCCAATGTCGGTGGATTCAAACAAATGGAAAACGATAGATCCTATGGCTGCTGTGCTTGCAACGGCGGACGTGGCATGGCTATTACGAATCTTTTCTCAGTTTTAAAGAAAGACGGTGGTCTCCTTTTGAACTTCTATAACGACATGGAAGTTAAAACGGAAGTTGGCGAAAGCAGAGTTTCTATTAAGGTTTCCGCCAATTTGTACAAGAAAAACAAAGCTCTTATCAAAGTTAAGGGGAATGGCTCCAAATGGCCGCTTTCTCTTAGGGTTCCTGAATGGGCCGACGCCGTGAAAGTTTCGATAAACGATATCGAAACCGAGGTCGATGCGAATAAAGGCTACATGACCATCGATAAAGAGTGGTCCAAAGATAAAATCGTCATCGAATTCAAGATGCCGGCCAAATCCCATTGCCTAAATGGCAAAATTGCTTTCACAAAAGGACCGATCGTGCTGGCTAGAGATCGTCGACTCGACGATATCGAGAAACCTCTCGGCAAAAAAGTTAGAGATGGTTCGGCCGTCAGGATGAAACCTTTCGATAACAAAGCCTTCGCCTCCAATTCGGCTTACGAATTCAAATGCGGTGATAACATCATCCATCTCGTGGATTATTCTCAAGCCGGCAAAGATTACGACGATCCTTCGTCCAAGATTACGGTTTGGCAAAATAAGTGATTTATTACGAAAAACGGTCGCGAGGCCGTTTTTTTGTAATCGCTTCCAAATCTTTGACTCTCGGATAGATAAAAAATCCTTTCTTTTGTCAAAAAGTGCAATACTGCCCACCTTTTTTAAGGAGTTAACTAAAAGTTATAATATCCACATAGCAAATACATATTCTTCTCAAAAAGGAGGCTTTCAATGAAAAAGACTTTGAACAAGCATTTGATTTTATCCCTTGCCGCTTTGCCGGTTTTGGCTACTTCTTTAACCGGATGCGGTGGAGGTGGAGATTCCACCAAAACCCAAATCTCCGTCTTTAATTATAACGGTGGATTCGGAAGCGATTGGCTTAACGGCGTCAAGGAACGTTTCGAAGCCAAGTTTGCCGAAACCTCCTTTGAGGAAGGAAAGACTGGCGTTGAAATTCAAATCAACCCATTGAAAACGAGCTATTCCTCTCAAGAAATTGCCCTTGGAGATTTTGATGTCTACTTCCACGAGCACTCTTTCTACGATGAGCTCCGTTCCGTCAACGCCATCGCCGATATTTCGGACATCGTTACCGAAACCAGCGAGTTCGACAACAAGACAATCGCCTCCAAGTTAAGCAAGAGCCAAGAAGATTTCCTCGGTGTTACGGAAGGTGGCTCCAAACATTATTACGCCTTGCCGCACTACATGGGCGGATCTGGCCTTATTTATAACATTGAATTGTTCGACAAGTACGGACTCTATTTCATCGATAGAAACGGCGAGCCGTATCCGGCTGACGAAAGCTTGAACTTCATCGGCAACTATCCAGATCCAACCGTCTTGAAAAAGAGCACTGGACCTGACGGATATTTCGATACGGAAGACGATGGACTCCCGGCTACCTACCAAGAGTTCTTCATGCTTTGCCGCCAGATCGTTCAGAAACAGGCTATCCCGCTTGTTTGGAACGGATATCGTAACTACAACTACACCAACGCCTTCATTAACGCCCTCGTTACACAAGCCGAAGGATCCGAGAAGATGATGCTTAACTATGCTCTCAACGGAACCGATGACGACTTGGTCAAGACCTCAGCTACTGAACCGGATGACGGCGTTGTCCCAGTTTCCTCTTTGGAGAGCGTCGTTATCGAAGATAGCGTCGCCGGACGTGCCAACGTCCAGAGGCAAGTCGGCAAATACTACGCCCTCGATTTCTTCTCGACCATCGTCAAAAATTCTTCCGACTGGACCAATGGATCCGGTTATAACAACGGATACACCCACACAGCTGCCCAGCAGGATTTCATTTGGGGATCCAAAGCCAGCGGAGCCAAAGACATCGCCATGTTAGTGGAAGGTGTTTGGGCTATGAACGAAGGCAAGAGCTGCTTCACCGATATGGAAGCCCGCTTCGGCTCTGAATATGGCATCAATAAACGTAACTTCGGCTGGATGAACCTCCCTCGCCCGAATCAGTCCTATGTTGACGCCCATATCAAAAACACGATCTCCGATAACCTTTCCACCTTGTGCTTCGCTTCTAGCAAATTAAAGAATGGAAAACTTCAGGCCGCCAAAAAGTTCATCCAATTCGTGAACTCCGATAACGAGCTTGTCGCCTATACCAAATCCACCAACACAATGAAGGCTCTCAAGTACACGATGACGCCGGAAGAACTCAATGAGCTTTCTCCGTTTGGCCGTTCTTTGCACAATTACGTCCAATCGGAAAACACCGACATCATCTTCCCGTATAGCCATGCTGCGACCTATGCCGCGAGCCCAGACTCATTCACTGAGCCGAACGCCTATCGCGCAAAGGTCGGTACCACGACTTACGCCTTCCCGATCAACGCCTTCCACAGCAACTCCCCGGTTACTGCCTGGAATTACTTCAAAGGACTTCTCTAATATCTGCGAAAAAGTTTTATGGCAAAAATGACGAATCGAAAAAAACAAAGTCTCAAGGATCTTGGTTTTTACATCGCCCTCCTTGCTTTACCTCTTCTTCAGTTCGCCATCTTTTACGTGGTCGTTAACTTCAACTCCTTCGTTTTGGCTTTTGAGAAAGTCACGATTGAAGGTGGGGTGAGGTCGGAGATATTCACTTTCGATAACTTTGTTAACGTTTTCCGCTGGATCGGCGGAGAGTCTCCAAACTGGACTGGAAATCCTAGCGATATTATTACGCTTCCTTTCTGGACCTTGATGTGGAACTCCGTTAAATCCTGGTTCATCTGCAACGCGATATCCATCCCGCTTGCCCTTTTATTCTCCTATTACATATTCAAGAAGTTCTTCGGATCCTCGTTCTTTAGGGTCATGCTCTTCTTGCCTTCCATCATTTCAACCGTCGTTTTGTGCGGTATCTTCATTTGGTTCGATTCCTCTTTCGCGGCCTTTATGCAGAATACGTTCAACGTCACTATTGAAGGCGGTGGATTCCTAAGCGACACAAAAACTCAATACATGACCGTCATGTTCTTCTATATTTGGCTTAACTTCGGAACCACGGTCCTTCTTTTCTCCAATAAGATGGCTTCTATCTCTACCGAAGTTTTGGAAGCCGCCAAAGTAGATGGCGCTAATCAATGGAGAGAATTCACCTCGATTGTTTTGCCTCAGACTTTCTCGACCTTATCCGTGTTCTTGATCACTGGTATCGCCGGTCTGTTTGTATGCCAATATAACGTCTTCTCTTTCTTTGGCTCTAGGGCAATAGACTCGACGAGCCTTTCTACGTTTGGCTACTGGTTCTTCTCTAACGTCTATGACAAAGCCAATCAAATGACACCGTCTGCGGCTTTGTTCCCGCTATCGGCGATTGGCTTGGTATTGACCATGATTGCTGTTCCGCTTACTTTGGTGATTCGCCATTTATTGACCAAATATGGTCCGAGTGAGGATTGATCATGAAAACTGCACTTAAAAGGTCAAATCACTTACCAAAAGAACGCCTATCGATTTTTGCCATAGTTTTGCTTGTTGTCCTTGCGATCTATAGCGTTTCGCTGGTTGGGCTATTGCTTTTCTCTTTGTTCACTTCTTTCCAAGATCCAGGAATATTCACCTTCGCCAAAGCCTTCTCTTGGCCGGAAGAATTCCACTTCAACATCGGCGACCTTTTCTCGGCTGATAAGCTTTCGATTCTTGGCCGTTGGAACGGAAAGATTCATAAATATTCGTTCGTTGAACTATTCGGAATCTCTTTGTGGTATTCACTTACTAGCGGCGTCGTTAAAACCCTTGTTCCTTGCTTAGTCGCTTACGCTTGCGCTAGGTATCGTTTCAAGAGCTCAGCGATTATTTACACCCTCGTAATCATCGTAATGGCCATCCCGGTTGTCGGAAACCAGCCTTCTGAGTTCAAGGTCGTCAACTTCTTTGGACTATATAACAACCTGTTCTTCATTTGGGTTTTGAAGTTCTCCTTCTTGGGAATGTACTTCTTGGTTTTCTATGAGCACTTCAGATCGATGCCCGATTCCTTCTCAGAAGCCGCGAAAATCGACGGTGCTTCCAATACTCAGATTCTTCTTCGCATCGGACTTCCGCTCGCAAGGAACGTCTTCCTCACCGTTTTCATCATTGAGTTCATCGTGTTCTGGAACGACTACCAGACCCCTCTTATCTATTTAAAGGACTATCCCACGCTCGCGTATGAAATGTACAACGCGGTCATCTTCGGATCTCAGCCTGGTCTAGATAAGATCCCACAAAAAGCCGGTGCTACTATCGTCATTTTGCTCCCGGCCCTTGCTCTATTCTTAGCTTTCCACAAAAAACTGCTTGGTAACCTTACTATCGGCGGAATTAAGGGGTGATTTTATGAAAAAATCAAACAAGATTATTACGATTGCCTTGGCACTGACGTGTCTTGGCGCTTTGGCGTATGCCGGAACCAGTGCTTACGGTCTCATCAACGCGGCCCAATCGTCCGGATGGACCGATGTTCAAGTCGAAGACTATTACCGCTACAACACCGACTTCTCGATTCCTAATGCCATGTACGTCAACGGATCGAACGTTGTCACGGCTACCCACTCTTTTGTTTATCCTAGCAAAAACGCGACCTCTGATAGCGAAGTGACCCTTAACGAAATCGGGGAGTACACAATCCAATATTTTGCTGAGGTGTCCGGCGTTACCAAGACCTTAGAAAAAACGTTCAAGGTCGACTACCCGTCTATCATGCATAGCGACAAGACCACGGTAACTTACGGAATTCATAAATATGCGAGGTCCGATGATTCGGAAGTCACGTATCAGCCATATAAAGGAAGAGACACCGAGGCCATGCTTGTCCGTTTGGCCAAGGGAGACACTTTGACGTTCTCCAAACTCATCGATATCTCTAGCCTCACCAAAGAAGACATCTTAATTGACGGCTTCTTGACCCCTGATTCACGCGGCACCAACGACTTCACTAAGATTTATTTCCGTTTTACTGATGCCAGCGACGCGAATACTTATTTCGATTTCGTCTTCCAAAACTATTCAGAAGGCGGAACCGCTTGGGCTAAAGCAGCCGGTAACGATCAGCCTTTGTCTGGCTGGAACTACTACGACAATAGCGGTATGGGATCCCTTCACCAAGGCGATGAATTCGGAACCTCTGCCGGTTGTTCTTTCGCCGCTTTCCGCGGCCATGCTTTCTTGGATCCGACCACAGGAACCATCAGGCAAGAAGTGATTCCTACTGGTGCCGACGCTCCAGAAAGCACCTTCGAAGTTCACTACGACCAAACTAACCAAGCTCTTTTCTTCCACGATACTCAGGTCATCGACCTTGATAATCCGGCTTATTTCGCCAAAGGATGGCCGGGATTCAAATCGAACAAAGTGCGTCTTTCCGTCACCGCCGAAGGTATCGCTGGTGAATCGGCCAATTTCGCCATTTCCAAAGTGTACGGGTATACCGCCAACGAATTGATGGCGGCCGAGGAATCAACTTTCCGCGATTCCGAAGGACCGCTCGTCGAATTCGAACAGGACATCACGAAGCTCCCTAAAGCCGTCGCAGGTTATTCTTACCCAATCCCAACCGCTTATGGATATGACATATATTCTGGACAATGCGAAGTCACGGCTAAAGCTTGGTATGACTACAACTCAGCCAATAAGACTCGCGTCAGCATCGTTAATGGCGTTATCCAAACCAAATATCCTGGCTCATATGTCATCGAATATGTCGCCAAAGACGTGTTCGGAAACGAAACGATTCGCCCTCTTTACATCACTTGCTTAGATAAAGTTGATCCAATCACCTTTGACGTAGATGGCATTCCTTCCACGATCGAAGTTGGATCGAGGATCGTTTTGCCAACCCCGACGAATATCCAAGGTGGAAGCGGAGACACATTCGTCACCGTCGAAGCCGAGATTGAAGGCGAAAAGGAAATCATCAATAACTCCTTTGTCTTTGAACGCGTTGGTATTTGGAAAATCATCTACACGGTCACCGATTTCGTTGGAACTTCTTCTGCCAAAGAGTTCAACGTCAACGTCACCGAGAGCACGCATCCTTCTCTTTATGAAGACGCTGTTATACCGGCATATCACATCTCGGATCTCGAAGTCGAAGTTCCGACTTTGATCGCAAAAGATTATCGCACCGGTAAGACAGGCGTTGCTGACGTCCTCGTCACAGATTCGACCGGAACTACGACATACCAAGGCGGTGCCAAATTCACGCCGAAAGGAAACGACGTAAAGGAAGTCATTACCTTTGAATTTGTCTATGACGGATACTCGCTTTCCACCAAAACCTCTTATCTTATGAACGTCTACGAAGAGGTTTCGATGTACGGAACTATCATCAATCAGCTTAAAGAAGAAAGGTTCTTTGACGCTAAAGGAATGGCTATGACCACGACCAACACCTCCCTTGATGTTGCTATCACGGGTGCCAATAGTGGATTTACCTTCATCACGCCTCAGTCTTCCTCCGAAGTTGCGATAGTTTTGAAGAACTTCAGCATGAGACAAGGTGAAAGCATCAGCATGACCCTTCTTGATTACTATGATTTCGAAAATAGCGTGACTGCTACCCTTACCAAAGTCGATGGCGGTGCGATCTTGTCTTATGGCGATAACGCCGTGAAGACCGCTTTGACGATGGATGGCAACAATGAATTCAAGCTCGCTTTCGTCGATGGCGTTTTCTCGGTCAACGATAACAATGTCGGCGGTGCTCTAGTCAACGAATTCAAAGATAGCGATAGGGTCTATTTACGCATAGACACCGACATGAAGGTCGGCGAATCCTTCACTATCAAATCCTTAAACGGCTTCACATTCACAAGCGCCGTCAAAGATACGACTGGGCCGAAAATCCACCTTTTGGGTGCATATGGCGGATCCTATTCCATCAATAGCGTTTATCACGTTTGCGCCGCCACGGCCTTCGACGTCTTGTTCCCAAACAATAAGTACTTCACCGTGACCGTAAAGGATCCAAAAGGCAACTATGTTGTCGACAATAACGGCGTTACGCTCAACGAAGTCTCGCCTTCTGCTTCTTATGATTTCGTTCTAGAACAATATGGCAATTACACTGTCGATTACAAAGCGGCCGACGCAATGAATAACGCTTCCGATTTCTCCTACTTAGTTAATGTCTCCGACGAGACCAGGCCCGAAATCACCTTGAAGTCCGAACCGGCGAAAAACGCCAAGGTCGGCGACACGTTATATCTAGCCGAGTACGAAGTTAAAGATAACGTAACCCCATCTGATAAATTGACGGTATGGGCATACGTCATTAACCCGAACGGTATCCGCTTGTATTTTGAAAACGAAAAGAACTCCATCGTCGCTAAATACGCCGGAGTCTATGAATTCCACATCATGGCCATTGACGAAGCCTCCAACATCGGAGAGGTCGTCTATAGGGTCAATGTCAGCAAATAAGGAGGGCAATTATGAAAAAGTCAAAATTACTATCACTTATCTTCGCCGCTTCTTCGATTGTTGCTTTAGCTGCTTGCTCTAGCGATCCGACAAAAAAAGGAAACGCCATTGAAGATCCTACGACCGAAAAGGTTTCCTCTGACACTCTTCACGATGTAAAGATTACCGAAAACAAAGTCCGTGCCTTCGTCAAGAATGGCTATAGCGAATACAAAATCGTTTACGGCGAGACCCTTGAGGGAGCCGCCGCTAGAGCTGCCGGATATATTCAAGGCTGCATTTCTAGCGCTACCGGAGTCAATTTGGAACGTGTTCCCGTTGAGTCGATCGGCACAATAGTCAGCGGCGATAAATACATTCTCGTTGGATGCGAGAATAAATTTGCCGAAGCCGGCTTCTCACTCGATGGCTTGAACCTTGCGTCTGCGGGATATCGCGTCGTAACAAAAGAGAACAACTGCTTCATCGCCGCCAATAAGGCCGAAGGCTACCACTTAGCCGGTTTGGCTTTCCTCCGCGCCGTTCTCGGATACGATATGATTTCCGAGGACACAGTCATCTATACAAAGAAGGGCGACACCCTTCCCGATATGGACATCACGGAGCGTCCGGATTTTGAGTATCGTCTTTTCACGAACTGCCTTTCCAATACTGATTTGATTTATGGAACCGGCTTTAACCCCTCAGGCAGCCTTTTCATTCCTTTCGGTGGGGCTGGCGTCCATAACTGCTTGAAGGTTTTGCCGAGTGACACCTATTATGGCGAGCATCCTCTTTGGTATAGCGGCCCGGCCGGATCCAGTCAGCAACTCTGCTATACGGCCCATGGCGATAATTCCGAAAGGGAAGCTATGCTCAACACGGTTTATGAAAAACTCAAAATCGCTGTTGCGGACAATCCGAACATGAACAACATCACCTTTACTCAGGAGGACACGCCAACTTGCTGTACTTGTGATGAATGCAATAGATTCCTTGCCAAATACGGCTCTGTCTCCTCGACTATTTTGGGATTCGTCAACGATTTAGACGATCGTTTGCAGGCTGATATCAAGGCCGGAAAGATTCCTGGTCGCGATGGCAGTGTTGGATTCCACATCTATTTCTTCGCCTATAATGCCACGATCGACGCCCCGACCGCTCCGGAAGGCGAAAAACCGTCTAAATACACCCAAGGAAATGAAAACGTCGGTGTTATCGTCGCCCCAATCGCCGCCGCGTTCACCAAGTCATTCAACCATCCGGATAACGCTAAACTCGCTAACCTCGTAAACAAATGGGGAAAGATCTGCAACCATCTCTGCACTTGGTTATATGAGTGCAATTTTAAGAACTATATGTACATCTATAACTCTTTTGAGAACCTCATTGAGAATTATAGATTCTGTAAAAATGCCAATGCTTCGTTTATGTACAACCAAGGCATTCGTCAAAACACCGCTTCGACCGCCTTTGTTAGATTTAGGGAATACTTAGCTTCCAAAGCTCAGTTTGATCTTCGCGTCAAATATGGTGAGGTGCGTGACACCTTCTTTGAGAATTATTTCCGCGAAGCCAGCCCGATTATGATGAAACTTTTCAACCAAATGACCCAATGGGAAACTCACCTCGAGGAGACCGAGAGCACGCTTAACGGCGGAATCTATGAGTTAATCGAAAAGACTGAGTGGTGGCCAAGCGGATTGCTTAAAGATTGGCTCAAAACCATCGATAACGCTTACGAGGCAGTCGCTAAATACAAAGCCAGTAACCCATCCCTTTACAAGACTCTTTGCGATCACATCAATCTTGAGTCGCTTTTCCCTCGCTATGTCCTTTATAAGCTACACGGCAGTTTATATAACGATATTGAACTTAGGAACATCCGTCTTGAGTTCAAAAAAGACTGCGAATATTTCGGAATCACTCAAGATCTTGAACAAGGCAGCATCACCGCGCTTTGGAAATCTTGGGGAATCGATTAAGGAGGAGTTATGAAGAACAAAAAGAACAGATTGCTTCTAGCATTAGCTTCGACTTTCTTAGTAGGCGGAGCCCTTACCTCGCTTACTGCTTGCGGTAATAACGCCCCGACCTCCTCGGTATCTTCTGCGATGTGGGATGTCAGCATCAACGCCGATAACATCGTTTTGGACACATACGATTCTTTCCAATTGGTTGTTAAAACCAATTACGAAGGGACCGTGACCTTCACTTCGAGCAATCCGAGTATTGCCGATGTTAACGAAACCGGTTTGGTTTCTTCCTACGGAACTGATGGGGAATGTAACATCGTCGTCAATGTTGGCGGCGAAAAAAGGACTTTGAAGACATCGGTTTCCGACAAGGGAAATATGCCGGTTTTGGAAGTTGGAGAAAGCGAAGTCTCCATTCTCCATGACGAATCTTTCCTCATCGAGCCAAAGCTTTTATATAAAGGCGAAGACGTTACTCGCGAAGCCGAGATTTCCGCGACTTCCAGCGATCCGACTACCGCCGGAGTTAACGTTAGCGTAAATAAAAACATCACCATTTCCGCTTTAAATATCGGAGAAGCCGCGATCAACGTCAAAGCTTCGATTTATGGGAAGCAAGTCGCCAAAGAGATCAATGTGAAAATCGTTGCTAAGGGCGCTGTCTTCCTTGTCGAAGAAGGATTCAACATCGATATGGATACCCTCGATGCGGAAGATCAAAACTCAACCGTTCAAATGCATGCCGGAGTTTACAAAAACGGCACGAAGATCGAAGGGGCCACGATTTCTTACGAGTCTTTGGATCCGAGCGTGGCTAGTGTCACTAGCGAAGGTCTTATCACGGCCCAAAAAACTGGTAATTGCGGAATTAAGCTTTCCAGCGTCAACGCCGGGGTTTTGACGACCGCTACAGTTAATGTTCACGTCGGATTATCGGTCAGAGAATTAAGCGGAACCTTCGATATGGAACTCGACCGTAGCTATAACAATATTTATGTCCCGGCCACTTTAAGTGGGGACGTTGAATCGATTTTGTGGGATGGCCAAAATGTGGCCGCCTCATATGATCGTGGTAGCAAATATATTTCTTTGACTGGTTCAAAAGCCCTTTTGAAGGCTAGCGAGGCTAAGTCTGAAAGCCCGTTATCGATTTATACCTCGACTTGTCGTTACGACACGACGGTTAACCCATATTCTCTCCTCTTGAGGAACGCGGATGATTTGGAAACGATTCGTTATCGCCGCGAGCCGGGGTGGGCTGATATCACCAAATCCGTCAATATTGCCGGCTATTATGTCTTGGCCAACGACATCGACTGCTCGGCTCACACTTTCTCTCAGCCTGGCAACAATTCTTATAACGACAAATATGGCTTTATCGGAATGTTGGACGGTATGGGGCACTCAATTAAAAACATTTCCTTCAAGGGCTCTCAAAACTGCTTGCTTGGATCTGTTGGAGTTGGTGGCGTTGTAAAAAACATCACTTTTGACAATGCCGTTGTCTTCGATAATTCGTATTGTTCCATAATCGCGGTTCACGTATTAGGCGGAACCATTAAGGACGTTACGATAAATATGGGCGCAACAATGAATTATCAAAGCACCGATATCGGCATTGTTGCTTCTAGAACCGTCGCTAAGTCGACCTTAACAAACATCACAATCAACGCCGCCGGCCTTCGCATCGCCAATGTTTTTGGCAATAACGGATTTAACGTCGCTTCTTCCAATAACGTTGTCATCAACGCCAAAGAGGTCGCTTCGCTATACTACGAGGAGAAAGACACCGCTCCGCATACTTCCGCTTCAGGCGTGAAGATTAATTACGTCGACTAATTTTTATAAATATAAAAAGGAGGATATATGAACAAACTATCCAAAGTCTTGCCGATTCCTGCTCTTCTTGTTCTTGCCTCAGGAACTCTTGCTTCCTGCGGAGGACACCAACACAACTACGTTCATCATGACGCGGTTGCTAGCAACTGCCTAACAACCGGTATGCAGGGTTACTATTCCTGCAGCGGATGCGAACTCATTTTCACTGAAGAAAAAGTGGAGACGACCCTTGAGGATTTGGTTACTCCGATTGGAGCTCACGCCCTCACTCATCACGACGCCGTTATCCCACAGTGCGAAGTTCCGGGCAATATTGAATACTGGAGCTGCGATGTTTGCGAAAAGATGTTTAGCGACGCTAGCGCCAAGCACCAAATCACCGATCCGTCGGTCACCAAAGATCATACATACGGATCTTGGGTTGAAGAGATTGAAGCAACTTGTGAACACACCGGCATGCTTGGTCATTATCACTGCGCAGACTGCGGCAAATACTTCGATTCGACAAAGAAAGAAGTGAGTTACGATTCATTGATAATCCCTCTTGGCGAGCACGTCTCAGACGGACACTACGAAAGCGATGACACTACTCACTGGACCACTTGCTCCGTTTGCGGTGAACACTTAACCCAAACCCACGATCATAAATACATCTTGGATGGGGCTGGCGAAAAGTATGAATGGAAATGCGCCTGCGGACATAAAGGCACTGGTCACGAAGACATCAACGCCAAAGTTGAAGGCACTCAATCTGTTGCTGAGTATGTTTTCGATGGAGATGCCGGCAAATACGTCGCTAACGAAAACGCCGGTTTATCCTATCCGGGTCTCCCGACTGGCGCGACCCTAAAAGGACTTAAGATCGGAACGGATTCAATTGCTGGTGCCATTTTCGCTGACGGAGTCGTCACCGTTGGTGCTGCCGCTATTGAAAACTATTTAGGCGAAACCAAAAACGTTGAGGCGACATTCACTGTTGAAGGCTGCGACGTCAAGGTTATGGCCGAAGGCAAATTCATTACTGCCGAAGTCGCTACTGCCAAACAGTTCAGCTTCATCCATTGGACTTCCGAAGCCGATGCTGGAAATACCAAATCTAGTGGCGCTCACCCGTTCGTCAAAGAAGAAAACGGAAATAAATACATCGACGGTTACTTCGTGATGACCGATGACATCAACGCCGGCGGTGGAACCATCAATGAAAGGGATAGCGATTTAGGCTATGCCGGCCAGCCAAAGAGTGGTGGATGGAACAGCCTCAAAGGTTTCCGCGGTACCTTCGATGGCCAAGGCCACAAATTCGACGATATCACTTTCGTCGCTTATGGCTTGTTCGGTGCCATCGGTAAAGGAGGCCTCATCAAAAACTTCGACATCACTTGCACCAACGGGTATTCAACTAGAGTCCACCAGGCAATGACCGAAGCTTGCATGATCGCCGCCCAGGTTTATACCGCTACCATCGAAAACGTCAACGTTGTCCATACTGGAGCAGATGACGGAGTCAGCGCCAATACCCATAACGCCATCTTCGTCGGCGATATGATCGACGCTCGTTCCGTTGTGAAAAATTGCTATATCAAAGTCAGGTCTGGCTACCATAACATCTTCGGAACCAGGACGACCGGCTCTGTCACATTCGAAAACGTTACCGTCGAAGTTTGGAAGCAATACAGCGCTGATCCGGTCCGCGGAATTACAAATTTCTATGGTGGAAATAGCGATTCTTATCCAACCTGCACTGAAGCTCCTGCCGGAATCACGGTTGTAATGCCGGCTTAATCAAATTGTTTTAAGAGATTCTATTATGTTCGAAGAAATTCCTCTTTTGGTTAGAGCGGAAGAAAATCCTATCCTATCCAAAAAAGACATCTCATATAACGCTGCCTTGATTTTTAATGCCGGCGTTATCAAATACCATGGCACGTATTACATGGTTTTCCGCAACGACTATTTGGGTTACCCACCCATCAACAAAGTCGGCATCGGCGGAGTTAACTTAGGCGTTGCCAGAAGCAAAGACGGAATTCATTGGATCCCCAACGATAAACCGGCTTTTGAGATGCATGATGATGAGATCGAAAGGATGTACGATCCTCGCCTTACCGTCATCGACGACGAGATTTACATTTGCTTTGCCGTTGATACGAAGCACGGCGTTAGAGGCGGCATCGGAAAGGTCATCGGAGACTTTGAAAGAGTCGAAGTGATCTCCATGAGCGTCCCCGATAACCGCAACATGGTTTTATTCCCTGAAAAGATAAATGGCATGTACGTGCGTTTAGAGAGGCCGTTCCCTGTATATTCTCGCGGCGGAGACTATTTCGACATCTGGATGAGTGATTCCGCTGATCTTAAATACTGGGGCAATTCCAAACTTGTTCTTGGCGCCGAAAAAGTCCCTTATTGCAACAACAAAATCGGACCGGCCGCGCCGCCAATTAAGACGGAAAAAGGCTGGTTAACCACATTCCACGCCGTCGAACTTGACCCGAACAGGGGAAAGAACGGTTGGGAAGAGAAATGGCAAAAGATCTACTACGCCGGAATAATGCTTCTTGACCTAAAGGATCCGAGCAAGGTCATTGGCTTCAGCAAATTGCCGATTCTTGCGCCAAAGGCTCCTTACGAGAGAGAAGGATACCGCAACGATGTTATCTTCCCGGGTGGCATGATCCTGGAAGATGATGGAGAAGTGAAGATCTATTATGGAGCGGCTGACACGGTTGAATGTCTTGCCACCGCAAAACTCGACGATTTGATCAATCTCTGCCTCAAAAAATAAGCAAAAATTTGCATAATTTACCCAAAAACGCCCCGAAAGAGGCGTTTTTTCTCATTTTTTTACGAAACTTTTTTACTTCTATGCAAATAATAGGAAAGCGCTTGCAGGCATTCACTCTATTACATAGAGTAAGATTAGAAATTTTTATAAGAGGAATAATATGAAAAAGAAAGTATTACTCGTCGCTTTGTCCGCATCGATGGTTGGCACCGTCGGTGTTGCCGCTGCCGCTGGAAATGCTATCGCCAATCCGTTTGTTGCTGGCGATACTCCTTGCAGCCACATCGGCAATCACTATGCCGCTAAAGGACCGACCAACGAAGAGTCTGGCCACTATGAGTTCTGGTCTTGCTGCAAGTGCCACGAAACATTCACTAGTTTCGTTGAAGGAAGCTGGACCAACACCGATTTCAGCAAAGTTGTCGGCTGGAATGCAGAAAACCCGGCTTATATCGCTCCGCTTGGAACGATGGAGAAACAGTCTGTTGTCCAGTATTCTTGGGACGAAACCAACAACATCTTTGTTGCTAAAACCGAAAATGCCGAAATCAATCTTCCGACTCTTCCGACTGGCAGCACATTTGTGTCCGCCAAGGTTGGAGAGACCGCTTTAACCGGAACCACAATGGCCGGCGGAAAGTTGGCTATCCCGGCCGCTGCCTATGGACAGTTCATCGGTGAAAATAACGTCGATGTTACTATGGCACTCGGCGGAGAAAACTACACATTCACCGTTCCTTCTTTGTTCGTTACCGCTGAGATTGCGACTGCAAAGCAATTCAGCTATGTCCACTGGACCAACGAAGCTGGAAATGGCAAGACAGCGCAGGGAAAAACTCACCCATTTGTTGTCGACGGAAAATACATCGGTGGCTATTTCGTCATGACTGGAGATGTCAACCTTAACGGTAGCACCATCAACGAAAGAGATAGCGACTTGAGCTATGCCGGAAAACCGGTTAGCAGCGGATGGAATGGAGACAAAGGCTTCCGCGGAACCTTCGATGGCCAAGACCACGTATTTGACGATATCACCTTCGTTTCTACTGGTTTATTCGGATCCATCGGAAGGGGTGGCGTTGTCAAAAACTTCGATATCACCTGCTCCAACGGAAGTTCTACCCGTGTCCATCAAGCCATGGGCGAAGCCTGCATGATCGCAACCCAGGTCTTCAAAGCCACAATCGAAGGTGTCAACGTTATCCATTACGGAGACACTCTTCCGACGACAGTCGCCGGCAATAAAAACGGCATCTTCGTCGGAGACATGATCGATGAGAAGTCAACCATCAAGGATTGCACAATCAAAGTTAGAATCGGCTACAACAACATCTTCGGTTCTAGGACTAAAGCCACCAACGTCAACTTCCAAAACGTCACAGTCGAGGTATTCAAGCAGTGGACCTCCGATCTTCCAAAGATTGTTGGCATCACTTCTTTCTGTGGTGGATATAACGACACTTATCCGGAGACTCCAACCACTCCGACTGGCGTTACCCTCGTCAATAACTACTAATACCAAAACAAAAGACGGGAAGCTTAAGCGAACTGAACGCTCGCTCATTAACCCCGTCTTTTCTTATGCCTTTTTATTCGCCTTTATATAATCCTTTATTTAATAACTCTGGATAATCTTTGTTGATGTTGACGTCCACGATGTATAGACAATAAAGATGAAACATCAAAAGGAATATTGGGAAAAGGAACAACAAATACAAAGCGAGGGCGATCACCTGAATGATGAATAAAGGAATCCAAAGAATCAGATAGGAGACCCCAAGGAATATAGAGAAGAGAACTAAGGGGAACAAATATTTGAGGCTTATTATCGAGGAGTTGGCGATATGTCTTCCATAGCTGCACGCGTATATATTGCTCATGAACAAAAGGACTTGGGCTATGGTAAGGATAAATACGATAAATATGCCGAAATAACCGTAATAGGCGATTTCCAACGCTAAAGACCCAGACTTAGACCCGGACAACGTCTGAAGGGCTTCTAGAGCCAAAAGAAACACCCCAATGATGAATCCTGTGAGAAGGTAGTGCTTCCAGTTTTCTTTTATGCCCGCGAAGAAGTCTTGGCGATAGAAAAGGCCTTCTTCATAGCAAAGAACGCGATATATATTTGCTAAACCGGCAATAACCAAAAATAAGAAGCAAATCGTTATTACTCGGAATCCTCCAAATATTGATGACCATATGAAATAGTTGCCGAAGTCATCGGTAATAGAGATGTCACGAAGGACATTGTTCTCTAAGATGAACAAAAGGTATGTTGGGAGAAAACCGACAATAGATATTAGTCCGTTGAGGAGAATGATTGGAAAATTGACGGAAAGGACATCTCTCAACTGTTCTTTTCTACTCCCTGGGAGAGAAGACGCTTTGAAATCCTTTACGCTATATTTGCGTTTCATTTTCCAAAACCTCATTCCATATTGTTATCGCAAGGTCGTCATAACTATGCTGCGCGAGAATGGAACTCTTATGCACGCTATTGATGTTCATAAACATGAAATAGTCTTGCTCGTAAGGAATCATGTCTTTGAGAACGCCTTTTTTAGTCGCGTAATCATAGACTTTTACGCCGTATATTGAATCGTCGATTCTGTATGGTTCATATGATCCGCACATTTCCGGTTTAACTGGCGTGAATATCTCTTTGGCGACTGAATCGACTATGAATGACTTAGGGACGATTAAAAGGTCGCTTCTTTCTTTTCCAAAAGTATCGAAAGCGTTTCTTGTCGATGTGGCGTAGTCGAATATATCGAGTTCTTTTATCGTGCTTGGCATCTTCTTTTCGAAGTAGCTATAAAGGACTTCGACGTCCGATTTGCCGTTAGCAATGTATACTCCGAATATTTCGTTGGCCTTCGGTTTAAATTTCAAATCAACCGCATAACAAACGATAGTGGGGGTTGCGATGGCGGCCACTAGATACAAAATGCCGAAATGTAAGAGATGGCTTTTTATCCTGCTCATATAACGTTCCACCTCTTGATGAAGCCATTCGCAATGACCATTTCGTATTTCACATTTGTGAAAAAACTCTTGTCGTTTAGTGGAGCGTACAACTTAACCGTCCTCCTTGTTCCCTCAACCGAAACGACGACCTCGTAGACAGAAATATCATTTGTCAAAGTGATGGGGGAGGAAGGGATGTATAAGACGGAGACATTGATCTTTTCCTCTTCCGCATCATTTATCTTCTCGACATGCTCTTTAATCTTCTTGTTATTTGAAATAAGAAAAGAAGCGATGAAAATCACGGCGATGATAATAAGGCTATCAATAACGGACAACAGAGCCTTGAATAGACTCATTGATTTCTCGTCCATAAAGATGAAAGACAGCACTGTGAAAATAACCATCGCTCCAAGAAGGGAGAATGTCACTGCTCTTAGAAGCGCGATTTTCTTTTTTAATTTATTAACGGTCTCTTCGGTGTAAAACATTAGATTCCCGCGAAGAACGGTTTAACGTTCTCGTCCTCCGAATTGATTAAATCTATGGGCTTTCCGCTGCATACGAGTTTTCCGTCTTTCATAATAAACAACTCATCGCCTAACGCCATAGCCTCTTGAACATCGTGCGTCACAAAAATACAGGTTGCGCCCAAATCTGTAACGATTTTCTTCAAATCGATCCTTATTTTTGAGGAAGTCTCTTTATCTAAATTCGAGAATGGTTCATCGAAAATATATATGTCAGGTCTTTTGATGATGGCGCGCGCCAAGGCGACTCTTTGCTGCTGTCCTATCGATAGATGCTTCGGCTTTCTTCCGAGAAGAAAAGATATGCCGAGCATTTCGGCGACTTCGCGGACCCTTCTTCTTATTTCTTCGGTTGAAGCGCTGGTTAATGTTAATGGGAAGGCGATGTTATTGAAGATGGCCATATGTGGATATAAGGCAAAATCCTGCGATACGTATGCGATATTTTTGTCTTTTATCGAGATATCTTTGGCTTCCACACCGCCGATAGTTATTGAACCTTGATAATCGACCGTCCCGATTATGGACTTTAATAAAGTGGTTTTTCCGCAGCCGGAAGGACCTAATATGCAGTTAAAAGATCCGTTGCCAAAAGAAGCGCTAAAACCATTGAGGGCAGCAACCTCTTTCTTCGTCTTTTTATTGACGTAAGTGACCATTAATTCTTTCGCGGAAATTTCAGGCATAGCCGTATTTTATCATTGAAAGACGCCTAAAGGCGTTAATTAGTTTTCAATTGTCAAAAGATGGAACTGAAGTAAATAAAAAAAGAGCGCAACAATTTGTTGCGCTCTCTGACTTATTTGGCGTGGTATAGCTTTTTAGAACCGTGGATAGGCTCGCTAGAAACATCGATTCCGAGTTTCTTTAGCGTATTCTGATCTTCGTCAGACAAGATGACGCTGGAATGAACTTGGGCGCCTTGTAAAGCCGGTAGTTGCTCCATAACGAGGGCGGCTAACGGGTTTTGAGTGGCGGAGATGGACAAGGTGACGAGGAGTTCGGAGATATGGAGCCTCGGGTTATGACCTTTAAGAGCCCCGGTTTTTAGATTGCAAACCGGTTCTAAAATGGCAGCTGGCAAGATTGTGACGTTATCGGCGATGCCGGCTAACGTCTTAAGGGTGTTAAGAAGCATGGCTCCGGCAGCTCCAAGAAGAGGGCTGGTTTTGCCGGTGAAGATACGTCCATCGGTAAGCTCAAGAGCGCAGCAGATGACTCCGGTCTTGGCGGCTTTTTCTTTGCAGGCGACGACTACTTTTCTTTCTTCGACCTTGATGTTGGCCTCTTTCATTATTGAGTCGATTTTGGCGACGACGCTTTCATCGGCTTTTCCTTTTTGGAGGTCGACCAAGGCTTTGAGATAGCGGCGGATGATTTCTTGCCTTGAAGCTTCTTGGCAGGCTTCGTCGTTGGAGATGCAGTTTCCGGCCATATTGACGCCCATATCAGTCGGTGACTTATACGGAGAAGCACCGAAGATCTTTGTGAAAAGGTGGGTTAGAACCGGGAAGTTTTCGATATCCCTGTTGTAATTGACGGTCTGAATTCCGTAAGCAGCGAGGTGGTAGGGGTCAATCATGTTGACGTCAGCCAAGTCAGCCGTGGCGGCTTCATAAGCGAGGTTGACCGGATGTTTTAAAGGGAGATTCCAAATCGGGAATGTTTCGAATTTGGCATAGCCAGATTTAATTCCGCGGGTGTTGTCTTGATATAACTGGCTGATGCAGGTCGCCATTTTGCCAGCGCCAGGGCCTGGAGCGGTGATGACGACGAGAGGACGGGTGGTTTCGATGTAATCGTTGGCGCCGAGTCCTTCGGGGGAGCAGATGGCGTCAACGGCGAATGGGTAATTGGGGATGGTGAAGTGGTGGTAGGTTTTGATGCCTTGTTTGTTGAGATAGCGTTCAAATTGCTTGGCGGCTTTTTGGTTGGCGAACCTAGTAAGAACAACTGATCCGACGAAGAGTCCGGCGTCTCTGAAGGCGTCGATGAGTCTCAAGACGTCCTGGTTATATGTGATGCCGAGGTCTTCACGGACTTTTCCTTGGGCGATGGATTCGGCGTTGATGACGATAACGATCTCGGCCTGATCCTTCATCTTAAGAAGAAGCTGGAGTTTGGAATCGGGCTTAAATCCAGGGAGAACACGAGAAGCGTGATAGTCGTCGAATAACTTTCCTCCGAATTCGAGATAAAGCTTTCCGCCGAATTGTTCGATTCTTTCTTGGATGTGCTCGCTTTGCATGGCGAGATATTTGTCATTATCAAAACCTACTTTGTACATAATTTCCCCTTTACAACGTTCTCTATTCTAGCCCAAATGACCCTATTGGAAAAATAGGGAAAACGTTTAATTTCAATATTTTTTTCGTTTTACAACGAATAGTATTTTTTCTCCCATTTACGAATTGGCTCATTTTTCGCTTTCGGTTTTTGATAAATACACTAGCCCTGTTCCAATTCATGAGATTACTGCGGAAGCAATCTTGCTCACCTTTAAGGAAATCTCGCAATGCGTTTCTTTTGACGATACACAAGTTGTGATAGAAGGGTCGTTGAATACATACACGATGCTGCAAGGCGACGCAAGAAGAGTGGCAGATAGAGTGGGGGATTATTTGGGTCAATGGAAATAAAATCTACTCTTCGCAATTTTCATGATGCACCTGGCTTCCAATTTCAACATTATCATCCAGGTAATTTGTACTCTGACGATCCCCACATGAAATCTAAGGCTCATAGTCTTTTCGGGATGCAGTGGATAAAATAAAAGCATGGACAAAAATAAGATAGAAAAACTCGTGAAAGCTTGGCACGGTCGCCTGATCGACAAAGAAAGGGACCGTGACGAGTATTATTGCCGGATTGCCTTAGTGGACGGGGAACTGAAAAGGGTCAGCTGCAGTCCGGATTTCGTCAAGGCCACCGGCGGGCACATAAGCACGGAAGACGGCCTTTTTGTCTATTGGACCCCGATTGGGCAGCATCGTGAGACCGTGAAGAAGGTCATGTCCGCCGGAGAACCTTGTGAGGTTTTCACGAACAGGATCGTTCTTGCTAGATACGATAAGAATGGTGAGGCGATTGAGTGGGATTTTTGCTGGGAGGATGGGTTTGACGGCCTTGGAGGGAGCCATGATCATTTAATTTGGGTAATGGAGGATTACGTTGACAATATGCCGGATTCCGACTATGAGAGCGACGAGGAATATTTAAAGTCGCCAGGATTGCTCGGCTACCCAAACCGCAATTTTGGCAAAAAGGTCAGCCGAAAGAAGATAGAAAAACTTGTAGAGATGTGGGGCGGTTACCAAATCGATAAGGATAAGGATTGCGATAAGTATTTTTGTACCCACAAAATAGTTAACGGAAAAAATGTTAGAGAAAGCAGAAACAAAAGCATAAATTTCGTTCGGGCGACTGAGGGGGGAATAAGTTCTCAAAAGGGCTTGGTCGTATATTTGATACCTTGTATCAATGAGGAAAGAATTATCCAAGAGGCTCTTTCGCCTGAAAATGGAGGAGATAGATTTATCAACAACGTCTTGCTAGTTAGATATGACGAAAATGACGATGCCATAGAAAGGGACGGGATACCCGCTGTTTGCGAGGGAGACCCTTTAGAATCTGATCTTTTTCGAAAAAATGTGTTGGATGTCTTCTGCGATTGCGATTTAGAAAATCGTGTAATCTAAGGTAAATGCGCTTTTTTTGTTTCTATTCGATATCAACGGTATCGCTTTTTTTGACGCTTATTTCATAGAACCCTTTAACAGGTTTGACAAACTTGCCTTTAACCATGACTTTGTAATCTTTGTCTTTGATTTTGATGGCGCCGTCGACATTGGCGGTTAACTTTGATTTAACGATACGTCCGTTTTTGAATTCGATATCGACTGTGACGTTTCCTCTAGCCTTGAGACCGCGAACCTCTCCGTTTTCCCATTCTTTTGGGAGGCAGGGGAGCAAATCGATATATCCTAAATGAGATTGAAGAAGCATCTCAGAAACGCCGGCAACATAGCCAAAGTTTCCATCAATCTGAAATGGAGGATGCGAATCCCATAGATTAGGAAGAATATTTCTCTCTATTAGAGAATGCACCAAATCCATAGCGCGCTTTGAATCATGGGTCCTGCTCCATAAGCACAATCTATGAGCGGTGGCCCAGCCAGTGCTTTCGTCGCCTCTGGCGTTTAAAGTGTAGATCGCGGCTTTCGTCCAATCCGGATGATCCTCGGTGAAGATATATCCTGGATATAATCCGACTAGCTGAGAGATGTGGCGGTGGTGTTCCTCGCCTATTTCGGCATAGTAGTTTTCTTCTCTATATTCTTTTACTTGCCCCGATAATCCGATGAGGACGGGGTCTAAGTTTGGAAGCATATTGATTATCTTTTGAATGAAGGGGTCGCTTTCTTTTCCTAAAGCTTTCGCACATTCGACTGTCTTCTCAAAATTGGCATACACCATCTGTTGGTCGAATGCGCATCCTGTTGTTCTATGGTAGTCACACCAATCTCCGCCTTTTTCGATATTTTCCGGAGAGGCGGATTCACCCACTAAATATTTGCCGTCTTTTTCGATGAGAGTCTTCTCAAGGAAAACAGACATTTCATATAAAGCGGGATATGCGACATCCTTCAAATAGTCTTTATCCATCGTGAAGGCGTAGTGATCATAGAAAAGAAGGGAAGTGAACGCCCCTGTTCCAGGTCCGCTATGAGACTTATTGGACATGCCTTCGACTAGATATGGCCAACCCCCGGTTCCAAGAGTCCATCCATCGTCTTCGTTTTCCTTCCCAAGAAGATTTTTGATATACGTATGGGCGTTTTTCTTCGCGGCAGGCAAATACGCTTCAAAGTAATCGGAATACGAAAGGAAACATTCCGATAGGTTTGCTGGGCCTGAAGGCCAATAGTTCATCTGAACATTGATGTTATGCCAATACCCTGCGCTCCAAGGGGAAGAGTTATATCCGCTCCAAATTCCCTGTAAGTTCGCAGGCAACGATCCTCTTCTAGAAGAAGAGATTAAAAGATAGCGGCCAAATTGGTATAGCAACGCTTCAAGGTGCCTTGAGTGTTTTCCGTTTTTGTAATTTGAAAGAAGCTCGTTTGTTGGAACGTCTTCTTCGGGTCCAAGGAGCAAAGAAACTTTGCCATAAAGCGATTGATAGTCTTTTAGGTGTCTTTCAAGAAGCGCTTCATAACCCTTCGCTTCGGCTAAGCCGATTCTTTCCACTAGTCTTTTTTCGAGGTTTGGGTCTTCTTTGAGTTTCTTTTTCGGATCGCTTTCTAAGAAAATGGATGAATCCAATTTGTAGTTTGTTCCGCAGGTAAACAAAAGAAGCGCTTCATCGGCGTTTTCTAAGATTAGTTCATCCCCGTTTATTTTGATGGATCCGCCTTTATTGACGAGACGAAGAATGCCGACGTAGGAGATGTTATAGTGCTCCATTTTGCCATGGGCCACGATGGTGTTTTCTTTGGCGTGAGTTTCGCCAGTTCTAGCAAAATCATCAAGCTCGGAGGCGGCGTGTTTCCCGATAAAGGGCACACGTAGTTCTGTTTTAAAGGATACCGATCCTTTTTTAGAAGAGGTGATTCTAATTGCCATCACTCCGTCAGGACGGCTGGCAAACACTTCCCTTTTATAGGAAACACCGTTCGTTTCATAAGAAATCGTCGAAACGGCATTGTCGAGGCACAATTCGCGACGATAGTTTTGATAAGTCTTATGACCGAATTCCATGAAGATATCGGCAAAACTCATCAAGCCGAAATTGCATTTTGGGTTATCGGGTTTCGAAGCGTATGGATTACAAAGCGAGTTTTCGGTGATTTGGATACGGTCGCGATTGACCATTCCGAAAACGCAGGCGCCGAAATAACCGTTTCCTAAAGGAAGGGAATTGCTTTCCCATGCCTTGAAATCGTAAATATCGGTACAGTTTAATGGGGGTTCTTCGACATAGAATAATTTCATTTTATTTGAATGCTGTGATATCGGACATGTAGAAGGAATATGACCAAGACGAGAATTTGATTATCTCATTAAGTTTCGTTGCTTCTCCAACGACCACTGGTTCTGGGTGTGGGCCATAGTCGGTTGTCGCAATGAAACCGGCTCTTCCGTATTGGTCGATCTGGTCGGTTGTTAAATTCCAAACCCCGGATGCGTCTTTTTTGGCATAGACGGCAACCGTGTATCCTTTGTTGATTCCGCTCAGCCTTGCCCTCCACACGCGCAAAGAAGCAAAGATGCCGTCAAAACGAACAATGTTTTTTGTTTTTTCATAAATCGACCCCTTCAAAAGAGCTTTTGTTGATTATATTTTTTCGTAGAAAAACCCTTGTGTCAAATAGGGCACGTTTAGGAGATAAAAAAAGACACAGATGAAACTGTGCCTTTTTATGTTTATTTCAAGAACGCTTCGATCTCTAAGTTTTTGTTCAAGATGGCTTTATCGATTGACGCTCCGACTGATTTATCGCCAATTTTGACGTCATAGACTTCGTGTCCATATCCGTGATAAATGACTTTTATCTTATGGCCTTCGTATGTAATGCACACCGAGGAATCGCGATATTCCTTAGGAAGGCATGGCTTTAATTCGAGGGTGTCAACATGGAAATCCAATCCAAACATCCAGTTGTAGACGGAGCGAATCGCCATGGCAATACTTCCAGTTAAGAAGCAAAGTCCCGCTCTACCGGTGAACCCCGGGATCAAGTTATAGGAATTTGTTGCTGCATACATTGGTAAACAAGTGACTGATTCTGGGTGGAATTTTTGATTGTAAGGGAGAGCCATGTTAAGGGCCTCGTACAACGTTTTTTCGTCTTTGGCGGTAGCGGTGCCCCTGATAAAGAAGTAGGCGGCGTGATTATAGACGGAGCCGTTTTCGAATAAATATTGAGCGAAGTCCCCGGTGCTCATCTTTCCCATAGCTTCAAAAGGCGGGTTGCCGAATGGAGTGGAGAAGATCTTGAATCCGTTCTCCGAGCGATTGTATTTTTTGACGGCGGCGATGACTTTTTTGTCTTTCTTTGGGTCGATGCCGGCAATGATCGTGTAGGCGTTTGAAGGGACATATACACGCCTATTTCCGTCAATGTCTTTTGAAGAGAAATATAAATTACCGTCATCGGCGTATAAGGCGTTATAGAAGCCTTCTTCGTTAAATAATGCTTTGGCGGCTTTCTTGAGTTCTGTTGTTTTCTTTTCGAACTTCTTGATGACGTCTATGTATTTGTCTCTATAGCGGCGCAATACTTCTCCGACTTCCCTAAAAGCCAAAACGGCTTGGCAAGTGACATGGAGAGTTTCAGCCCTTCCCTTCAATCCGACTCTATTTAAACAGTCGAGCCAGTCTCCTCCGTATAGTTTGATGAGGCCATGGTCGCCGATAAGACTATCTTGTAGGTAATATGAAGCGGCTTTGATTAAGTGCTCCAAGCCGGTTCCTTCTTCCTCACCGTTTAGATACACGTATTTCTTATCTAACAAAGAGAAATCATTCGTATAGCAAAGGTATTCGTAAATCAATTCGATAACGAAAGCGTTGCTGTCGACAAAATTGCGCATATCGAACTTATTCGATCCACCGGTTGGAACTTGCCTTGGGAACCAGCCGTCGTCTTTTCTTTGGCTAACGAACAAGGTTTCGATGACTTCTTTTGATCTTTCAGGAGCAAAAGGGATCATTCCCATGAAGTCGTTGGCGCAGTCGCGGCTTCCACGCATGCCGGTCGCCCATCCTCTATCAAGATCGCCGACCCATCCCATTTCTAGAGGGAGGAAACCATTAACGAAAGCGTCGAAATTTTTGTCGGGGGTGTTGATACTACGGTACGTCGTTAACTTGAGATAGTTTTTCTTTGTCTCTTCTTGTTGCCCCAAAATGAAAGATGGTTCCATGTGGGAGAGGAGATTTTCGCCTAATTCCTCTTTGGAGTCAGATGCCTTCAAAAGCATCGTTATTTCATGTCTGTCGCTTAATTCAAATTCATTCGTCATAGCGGAAATCTGTGGATATCCGACGACGGCGTCTTCAAAATGCCCATCCTTGGGGATGGCGGTGTAACTTTTGGAAAGGGAAACGAGGTTTTCTCTGGAGACGAAAGTGGACTTCGGATTCTTTGAGCCGATGAACTTGATGTATCTTCTTTCTTCGGCCTTTCCGTTTACGGAATAGTGATACACGGTGGAGGCGCCATATTCTTTGAGCGTGCTGGATTCGGTTCTTGTGTACCATTCCATCTTGTCCCAAATGGCCATGAATGAGTCAATCGGGTTAAGAGCGGCGGATTCGATTGTTTTGATTTTAAGAGTCTTGCCCGACTTATTTTCAAAGACGACGTTCATATAGAATTCGCAGTCTTTGCTATGAGGCGTAACTGTGGTGGTGACCAAGGCTGACCCGAAATCTAAAACGTATACGGCTTTTTCGGGGCGATATGTAATTGTGATCTTTTTGGCTTTGTAGACATCGAAGTTATGGAAAACGTTTTTGCCGAGTGAGAAGTAAACCTTCCAAGGGGAATAAATCTCCCTTTCTTCGCGGATGATGACCTTCATACCGGCTGTGGGGTTCATTTGGATGAAAGAGGGTCCGAATTGGTCTACTTTCATGAATGAAGAATCGTTTTTATATATGTATTCGAAATTGCCCGATTCCGGTAATTTGTTGAGCTGATAACAGCCCGGTTCGCTTAATGCGACTCCGTAGGATTGTTTTTTCATAGCATCTTGCCTCGTTAGGGAAATTATAAAGCGGCATGCCTCATAGATGGGCACCGTTTTTTCACATGTTTTTCTCTTTTTTATACATCAGTCATCCCCTTGCCTGCTTTTGGGATAAAAAAGACACAAATTGATTCGAAAAATCGAATTTTTTCGAACGATTGAGGAGCATAATATATCGAGTTGGAGGTTATTTATGATTGTTGCGGAAATATTGGAGGCCACGATGCTTATTTGCTTTGGCTTATCTTGGCCGTTGAATGTTTATAAATCCATTAAGACAAAGAGCACGAAAGGTAAAAGCCTTTTCTTCTTGATCCTCATTGATTTTGGCTATATAGCCGGAATGGCTAGCAAATTCTTCAACACCTCATTTGTTTGGGAAACGAAGTGGTGGATATTCGCTATATATGCATTGAACTTTATCATGGTCAGCACCGATTTGATTCTATATTTCATCAATTTGAAGAGGGAGAAAAAAGCCGCTTTGGCTCAATGAGTATGAGAATAATAAAAGATATTGAATACGCCCCTGGCTTAAAACTCGACGTCTATCTGCCTGATGGAGATGGCTTTAAGACCCTCGTTTATTTTCATGGCGGAGGGATCGTTGATGGCGATAAAGCCGAACCCCAGTATGTGGAAATGATGACCCATTTCGCCGAGAGCGGGATTGCGGGCGTTTCCGTTAATTACACGTTGTACCCGAAGGCTAAATATCCCTCTTATTTTGAGGAAGCAGCCAAATCCATTCGTTTCGTGAAAGACCATTTGAAAGAGTGGGGCGGGAATGGCGACATATATGTCTCTGGCCAATCGGCCGGTGCGTATATGATTATGATGCTGTGCCTAAACGAAAAGTATTTAAAAGAAGTCGGTATGTCTACTTTGGATATAAAAGGATGGGTTTCCGATTCTGGTCAAATGAGTGACCACTTCCATGTCTTGGAATACGAAAAGAAGGTCGACCCATGGCTTCAAAGAATTAGCGAAGCCGCCCCTTTGTATTACGTAGGCAAAGACACTAAAACAAATCCCGTTGTTCTTATCTGGTATGAGGACGACATGTTCTGCCGTGAAGAGCAAAATCTTCTTTTATTAAAGAACCTTAAGTATTACGTAAAGGACGTCGATGTTGAGTCCGTTAAGTTAAGCGGCGGTCACTGTTCCGGTTCCTCCTTTAAAGATCCTGACGGCGAATATCCATACGTAAAAGTAGCCAAAGATTGGATAAATAGACATTGAAAACAAAAAGAGACCGCTAGAAACGGTCTCTTTTCATTCTGGATCGTCAGGAATGAACACATTCCGATACGCCATGACGATGAGGATTATCTGAAGCGTGTTGCTTACAATTAATAGAACGCTGCTTGAATAGCCTAGCCATCCGGCCAATTTCTCGTTGAGGTTGGACCAAATATTGTTGACGATGAGGAGGCCATTGGCGATGACCGCGATCAAGAAGGCGACGTTAGCAAGCCTAACTACTGAGTCTTCGTCATCCGTCGCTTCTGTGCACCCGCGAGTAACGGCCCAAAAAACGATCAAATCGAAAATGATCGTGAGCCAGTTCATCAAATTGGTTGGAATCTTCAGCCAAGTGACTTTTGTTAATTCAATCCCGAGCTCGGCTCCGAAATAGATGATCCCGATTGCGATGCTGATTATTTCCCAAAAAAACGCGCGACGGAAATGGGGGCAAGCTTTGCCGGCTTCCCTATACCCTATCAATTCGACCAAACCGGAGATCAAGACGCCAATAGCCGATGCGAGTATGGTGACCCAAACCAAATCTCCGCCATGGTTAAGCATGATTCCAGAGATGGCTACGGCTAAAGGGACGGTAAGGCTCAAGGCTATACCGATTATGACCTTCTTCAGGCCGGATCTAGCGATTTCTTCCATGCTTCTTTCCCCTTCGATGCCTTATTTTAATCGAAGGAGCGAAGATGCGATACAAATCTTGGTGACATTTTGTTGATTATCCGCCTGCCTTTATCTCATTAATGAGATGTTGAGCGTTTTCGTTTATATAAAAAGCGGACAAGATTTATACTTATCGTAGACTTGGATGCGCCGCAGTCTATCCATTTAACGCAAAATGAAAACTTATAAGAACGAACAACTTCCAGGCGAACGCGCCTTATATAACACTCATGGAGCCGTTATAGATTCCTGTGTCTTTTTTGATGGGGAATCGGCGTTAAAGGAATGCAGCGACATCGAGGTCATAAACTCCACGTTTGATTGGAAATATCCGATTTGGTATTCAAAGAATATCAAGATGAGCAAAACCAAGATAACCGAAAATGGCCGTGCTGCCATTTGGTATATCGAGGATAGCGAATTCATTAACATGGAAATCGGCGCCGTTAAATGCTTCAGAAGATGCAACAACGTTCTCGTTGATAACGTCACTTTCACCGACTCAAAAGAGACGATTTGGTATTCGAAAAACGTCACCGTTAAAAACACGGTCTTCAATGGCGATTACGCTTTCCTTAACTGTCAAAATATCGAGTGCGACAACATCACTCTAAACGGCAATTATTGCTTCGATACCTGCGAGAACGTCGTAGTTAAGAATTCGACTCTCGTTGGACGCGATGCCTTTTGGAACTGCAAAAACGTCACCGTTATTGGATGCGATATCAAAGGCGCTTACATTGGATGGAATACCGAAAACCTCACCTTCATCGATTGTGATATCGATTCTCTTCAAGGCCTTTGCTACATAAAGAAACTGAAGATGAAGAATTGCCGCCTACATACGACCAATTTGTCTTTCGAACTTTGTGAGGACATCGAGGCCGAGATAGATGGTAGAATCGCCTCGCTTAAGAACCCGATTTCGGGTACCATCGTTTGCGATGGGGTTGATGAATTGATCTTGGATAAAGACCAAATTGATCCGTCAAAGACCAAAATAATCATTAGATAAGAGGACAAAATGGATTTCGTCGGTTTAGAGAAACTTTCATTGGTCGATTATGACCAGCATCTATCCGCCGTATTGTTTATGGCGGGGTGTCCTTTTAGATGCCCTTTTTGCCATAATAGCGACCTTGTCATCCATCCAGAAAACGCCAAAGCGATTCCTTGGGAAGAAATTTACGCTTTCCTAAAGAAAAGGGTTGGGGTTTTAGACGGAGTCGTCATAACTGGTGGAGAGCCGACTTTGATGCCTGATCTCCTCGAGAAGATGAAGGCCATAAAAGACTTAGGGTATCAGATAAAGCTAGACACCAACGGATCCCATCCAAACATCGTAAAAGAAGCGGTGAGTTTAGGCTTAGTGGACTACATAGCCATGGACATAAAAAACTCCAAAGAGAAATATCCGCTTACCGCCGGAGTCCCAAACCTAGACATAAAGCCTATCGAGGAAAGCGTTGAATTCATCATGAATTCCGGAATTGATTATGAGTTCCGTACCACGATAATCGACGAGCACCATGATTTGGCGAGTATTAAAGACATAGCCAATTGGATAAAAGGGGCGAAAAAATATTTCCTCCAAAGATACATTGATAACGAACACTGCATCGACCATGGACTTCATATGGTCGAAAAAGAAAAAGCCTTAACTTTCGTTAAGACATTGGAGTCCCAAATCGATTACGTCTCTCTCAGAGGCTACGAATAACAAAACAAAAAAGCCGCTTCGGATGAAACGGCTTTTTGATTATAGGGAATTGAGGTAGTTGGCGATGGCGATGGCGGCGATGGCTCCGTCGCTGGTGGCGGTTATGACTTGGCGCATGTTTTTCACGCGGCAGTCGCCGACAGCGTATATGCCGTCCGTCTTCGTCTTCATGGACTCATCGGTCTTGATGAATCCCCTGTCCATATCGACCCAAGAAGCGAATTTCTCGTTGTCGGGAACTTGCCCGATAGCGATGAAGGCCGCTGCGCAATCGTATTGGATTCTCTCTTTGGTCTTCGTATCTTCGAAGATTACGCCGGTAAGCTCCTCGCCACCCACGAATGAGATGGTGCTGAGATTATGGCGGTAAGAGATGTTTTCGATCTTCTTCATGTTCTCGACAAGGATGTTGTCGGCGAAGAATTTATCGAATAAGGTGCAGACATAGACATGGCTGCAACCGTCAGATAACTGAATTGCGTATTGGATGGCTGTGTTGGCGTCACCGATCAAGACAACGTCTTTTCCTTTGTAGAAAGCGCCGTCGCAGACCGCGCAGTAGGAGATGCCGTGTCCGGTCAATTCCTCTTCGCGTTCGATGCCAAGGTGGCGGTGTTTGCAACCGGTCGCGATGACTATCGTTTTAGCGGTGTGAGGATTGTAGTCGGTGTTAACCCTGAACCCTCCTTCGATTTTTTCGATGCTTTGAGCGGATTCGAACTCGAATTTGACTCCGAGATCGGTGATCTGATCGAACAAAGCGTCGGCGAAGGAAGATCCAGATATACGTTTAATGGAAGGGAAGTTCTCAAGACGCGGAGATTCGGAGATTTGGCCTCCGATAGCTTCGTGCTCGAGAAGAAGAACGGATTTGCCGGCCCTAAGAAGATATAGGGCGGCGGTCATGCCAGCCGGGCCACCCCCGATTACGATAGTGTCGAAATCCATGGGGTGACTCTCTTAGGCTTTGATTGATTCGGCGTAAGCCTTGATGGCGGAAGGGTTGTCGTAGATGGCGGTGCCGTCAGCTCCTGGGACGACGAGGGTTCCGCCGTTTTTGATGCCGAGGCTCTTGCAAAGATCGGCGTTTTCAGCGGCGTCGAGTTCACGGAAGGCGATGCCTTTGCTGGTGAGGATGGTTTTGGCCATCTTGCACTTCGGGCAATTCGGGGTTGTGAAGAGAAGGATTTCGGAGACGGTTGGTTTGGCGGCTTCGACTTTTTCTTCTTTCTCGCAGCAGCAGGCCTTTTCTTCTTCAGCGACGGCGTCCATCTTGATGACGTATTCGCGGCGCTGCTTGAATTCCTGGGCCTTGCCGTTGTTCCAGTTCTTAACTGGACGGTAGTAGCCGGTGATACGGGAGTAGACTTCAGTCTCTTTTCCACAGTGCGGGCAGGTGTAGTGCTCGCCGGTGATGTAACCGTGGTCGGAGCAGACCGAGTAAGTCGGGGACATCGTGTAGTATGGGAGCTTGTAGTTGTTGGCGATGGTGCGAACAAGCTTCATGCAGCTCTGCCAATCCGGGAGACGCTGTCCGAGGAAGGTGTGGAAGACGGTACCAGAGGTGTAAAGGGTCTGGAACTTATCTTCGACGTCAAGGGCGGCGAAGATGTCTTCGGTGTATCCAACCGGAAGGTGAGAGGAGTTGGTGTAGAAGGGATCTCCGTCTCCTTCGGTGGCGGTGATGATGTCCGGATATCTCTTCTTGTCGTGCTTGGCAAGACGGAAGGAAGTGGACTCGGCCGGTGTGGCTTCGAGGTTATAGAGATCGCCGTATTGTTCCTGATAGTCGGAGAGGCGTTCTCTCATGTGATTGAGGACTTCGACGGTGAAGTCTTGGGCTTCCTTGTTGGTGAGGTCGGCTTTGATCCAACGGGCGTTGAGGCAAGCTTCGTTCATGCCGACCAAACCGATGGTGGAGAAGTGGTTGGCGAAGGATCCCAAGTAGTGTTTGGTGTAGGGGTATAAGCCAGCTTCGAGGAGCTTTGTGATGGTCTTTCTCTTGACGTCGAGGGAACGAGCGGCGACATCCATGAGATGATCAAGACGGCTGTAGAAGTCGGCTTTGTCGGTGGAGAGATAAGCGATGCGCGGCATGTTGAGGGTGACGACACCGATGGAACCGGTGGATTCGCCGGAGCCGAAGAAACCACCAGATTTCTTACGGAGTTCGCGGAGGTCGAGCCTCAAACGGCAGCACATGGAACGAACATCGCTCGGTTCCATATCGCTATTGATGTAGTTGGAGAAGTAAGGAGTGCCGTACTTGGCGGTCATCGTGAAGAGGAGACGGTTGTTTTCGGTATCGCTCCAGTCGAAGTTCCTGGTGATGGAGTAGGTTGGGATTGGGTATTGGAATCCACGTCCGTTGGCATCGCCTTCGATCATCATCTCGATGAAGGCTTTGTTGACCATGGCCATTTCTTTGGCGCAGTCTTTGTACTTGAAGTCCATTTCCTTGCCGCCGACGAGACAGTTCATCTCGGCCATATCAGGTGGGCACACCCAGTCGAGGGTGATGTTGGTGAACGGAGCCTGAGTTCCCCATCTGGACGGAGTGTTAACGCCATAGATGAAGGACTGAATGGCCTGTTTGACCTCTTTGTATCCGAGACCGTCGACTTTGACGAACGGAGCAAGGTAGGTGTCGAAGGAAGAGAAGGCTTGAGCGCCGGCCCATTCGTTCTGCATGATTCCCAAGAAGTTGACCATCTGGTTGCAGAGAGTCATAAGGTGCTTGGCTGGGGCGGAGGTGATCTTGCCCGGGACGCCGCCTAATCCTTCTTGGATAAGCTGCTTAAGGGACCAACCAGCGCAGTAGCCGGTGAGCATGGAAAGGTCATGGATGTGGATGTCGGCGTTCCTGTGGGCGTCGGCGATTTCCTTATCATAGACTTCGGAGAGCCAGTAGTTGGCGGTGACGGCGCCAGAGTTGGAGAGAATCAAACCACCAACGGAATAGGTGACGGTGGAGTTCTCTTTGACACGCCAGTCGGCGACGCGGAGGTAAGAGTCAACGACGTTTTTGAAGTCGAGGTTGGTCGTTTTGACATCGCGGAGAGCGGTGTGGCGTTTCCTATAATCCATATAAGAGCGCGCGACTTCGATATAACCGGATTGAATAAGAACGATTTCGACGGAATCTTGGACATCTTCAACGGAGATGGTGTCGTCTTTTACTTTTTTCTGGAAGTCGGCAGTGACGCGTAAGCTCAAGAGTTCAATGACTTCCTTATTGGCGGACTGGTGCTCCGCAGTGAACGCCCTCTCGATGGCGCTTTCGATCTTGGCTAGATCAAATGGGATCTTCGTTCCATCCCTTTTCAAAATTGTTAGCATAGCTAACCTCCTGTGTGATGCTGCACCTAAATCGAGTTGGTAAACAAAGAGACCAAAAAGTTTTTGGCTTCATCGATATTTACTTATGTTCGAATTTAGGTGAGAGCCCCGTGAGGACCCTTGCGGAGAAAACTATAAAGATGCTTTTAGAAAAATTAAAGGAAAATGCTTTGCACATTTTTCGCTAGCAAAAAAGTAAACGAAAAAGTTGCTCAAAAACCCCGAAAATACCGCGGTTTTCATCCTGTTACATTTGTAAAAATAATTCAAAAAAACGGCACGTTATCGGCACGAAATAGGAACCTTTGTTACAGTGTATAAAAAGTGGTGTTCCTCTTCGCTTGAATTTACTTTTTTCTCTTGCCGAAAGGTTAATAAAAATAGAGCAACTGTTAACTTTTGCTGAATGAGATAAATTCCATTCGTATTCTTAAAGAAAGAGGTTAAAATTAATTCGCTATTATCAACAAAGGAGATTTTATTAATGGCTAAAAAAGAAAACAAAGCCGCTAAGAAAACCAAAGGTTTGATTGCTGAATTCAAGAAATTCATCTCTCGCGGCAACGTCTTCGACATGGCTGTTGGTGTCGTCATCGGCGGTGCCTTCAGCGCTATCGTCACCTCGGTCGTCAACATCTTGATGTCCATTTGCACTTGGTGGCTCCCTGGTGGCATCAAAGGATTGGTCACCGTCCTTCCAGCCGCCAACGCTATGCAGGAAGGTATGAACAAGGATCTTGGCTTGATCCAACAGTTCGATGCCTCCAAACTCCAGGAATTGGCCAAAAACCTTGCCATCAGCAACTACGGCGAAACCGAAGTCAACAACAACCTCAACCTTATCGAAGCCGCTAAGACAACGATCCTTGGAAAATACACCCTCCACGGAACCACCTATGTCTACAACCTCAGCGCTTGCATCGATTGGGGCACCTTGATCAATGCCGTCATCAGCTTCCTCATCATCGCCGTCGTCCTCTTCATCATCGTCAAGGCCGTCAACGCTGCCGCCGATAAGAAGAAAGCTCTCGAAGCCAAAGCACAGGAAGCCTACTACGAGAAGCATCCTGAAGAGCGTCCGGCTCCAGTCGAACCCGGCGTCCCGGCTCCGACCACTGAAGAACTTCTCACCCAGATCCGCGATCTTCTCAAAGAAAAAGAAGCTCCGGCAGCTGCTGAGAAATAAGCCCAACTACAATTTGAGAAATAAGCCGTCGATCCAATCGGATTGGCGGCTTTTTCTGGCTCAATTAAATCTTAGTTGGTTTTAGTTGGTATTTACCCAAATCAATTAAATC
>JAKSUL010000049.1 GCA_024409055.1 Bacilli bacterium | reverse complement strand
TTTTCCGATAAGTCACACCGCCGCCTCTTTTTAAAGAAAAAGTGCCGGCACTCAAATGCCCGCACCTTACTCCTAAAGATGGTGCGCTGAATGAGACTTGAACTCACACGGGTTTCCCCACACGCTTCTGAGACGTGAGCGTATACCATTTCGCCACCAGCGCACGTGTCATACTTTACCTTTATTTTAAGTAGAATTAAATGCGTTTCTATTAAACACAAGAACCTAGCGGCATTAATTTCTTTTGAATTGGCCAATAATGGAGATTATCACAGAACCGAGTAATGGTATTATATGTCGGTCAGGAGATGCATTATGACATATCATCAATATTTGCTAATCGGCTATAGCGCATATCTAGTCGTGATGTCTTTGATCACTTTAGCGATGTACTTCAAAGACAAAAAGATGGCCGTCAAAAACGGCAATGAAGTCAGAATCAAAGAAAGAACCTTATTGGGTTTGGTTTGCTTCGGCGGCGCCATCGGAGGATTCTTCGGAAGAATCCTGGCTCACCACAAAACCAACAAAGGCTATTTCTCGTTCACAATTTATGTATCGCTGCTTTTGCAGCTAGGCGTTCTTGCCTTGATTGCTTTAATGGCATTCGGCGTATTGGCGTTCTAAAAGGAGTCACACCATGGAAAAAACATCATTAGAAAAATCACACTCTAAATCAAGCAACGCCAAATTAACGTTCCTTTGTTTCTTAGCCTCTATCTTCTCTTCTAGCTTTGTCGCCGGTCTAGCGATCTTTAACGGCACATTCGACACAAGAGGATATATCGCCCTCGGAGTGAGCGCGGCCAGCTTATTGCTTTCGCTTCTCTTTATTAGAGCCTTGAAGAATTTCACTAGATAAAAGGTTAGCGAAACTTCGATAAGAAATAAAAAACCTCGCATTTCTGCGAGGATTTTTTGTCCGTTTGGTGGAGCGTAAGAGGATCGAACTCTCGACCTCCTCCATGCCATGGAGGCGCTCTCCCAGCTGAGCTAACGCCCCAAACGTGGTAGTTGCGCTTTCTAGCGCGAATAAAAGAATAGCCACCTTAGTAGACGTTGTCAAACATATTTCTTACACAAAATAAAGAAAAGGGGAGATTGCTCTCCCCGCTTCGTTATTTCTCAACCTTCGCGTCGACGATTCTATCGTGAACTTTGCTAGCCTCTTTCTCAAGATCTTCGACTGCTTCTTCAAGATCTTCAGCGGCATCTTCCACTTTGGATGCGGCCTTTTCTAAGGCTTCTTTCGTTTTCTCGGTGGAATTCCTTTCGTCTTCGTCCTGAGCTTTTGCGTATTCGTCTTTCGCCTTAGCGAGTTTGTTTTTGGCTTTTTCTACTTCGTTTTTGGCGTCTTCCAAGTCTTCTCTATTTTCGACAAAGATGTTGCCGTTTTTAAGAGCTGAGCGGCGAATGTGCTTATCGATGGCTCCGAAGATCGTGTAGTACACAGGAATAAGCAAGAACATAATCCACCACGGGTGCCAGCCAAGCCAACTCGGGACACTGCCGGAGAACTTCGTCCCGATCATTCCGATTTCGCAATAAACCATCGCGATGAATACCGGAAGAGCGAAGTCGCACCACTTCCTATTTTGGATGGCGTTGATAATGCTGCTGACCACTATCGGGAGCATAAAGATTGGCCACCCTAACGCCCAGGCATATGAGGGGAAGGCAAATCCAAGAGCCAAGAAAAGAACGGTGACGACGCTAAACATAACGCCGGTAACGATTCCATTGATCGCCATGGCTTTACGTTTTTCTTTGTAATCCACTCCGTCAACACGGATCGTTCCGTTCCCGATATTGACCTTTTCACTTCCGTCCTGGTGATAGACTCTTATCCCTTCATCGTCGATTAAGACGCGTTCCTCGCCGTTGGTCTTATAAACGTGAATTCCGTTATCGTCGATGACGATTTTTTCTTTCTTGGAAGGGCGCCCCTCTTCTTTTTCCTTATTTATTTCTTTTGTTTCTTCGACAATTTCATCAACCGGCTCCTCCGTATTGAGGAGTTCATCCAAAGAAACGTTATAAAGTTTGGCGAGGCAAATGAGATTGTCGGTGTCCGGAGAAGCCTCCGCGCGTTCCCATTTAGAGACGGCTTGACGAGACAAGCCAAGTTTGGAAGCCAGTTCCTCTTGGGACAATCCGCTCTTCTTACGTAGTTCAACTAACCTATTCGCAATTTCGATATTCATGTTTTTTCCTCCTATCGACGAGAAGAATTATGTGGTTGCGCCTCACACGTATCCACCAACTCTGCTTTTCAAATGGGGCAACTTTTGGTTGCGGGCCTAACACAAGTATAATATATGGCAATCCACTAGCAAAAGGTGCTTATAATTAAGCACGAGGTACAAAATATGAAAAAATACCTATTTCCGTTTCTGACTCTTATGCCGATGATGGCCGGTCTTGCTTCTTGCAGCAACAAAAGCAACATCAAGGTCCACGAACTCCAACCGTTCCTTTTCAAAACCGATGTTTATAAGGAAATGGATCATAAGTTTGCGGACGAATACTACAAAAAGACTTACGACAATTGGGAAGGTGGGTGCACCGCTGTATCGAAAATGATCGGCGACCACCGCATCGTCGGCCGCAATATGGATTTAAACATCTCCAACAAATGCGCCTACATAATTCCAGCCGAAACAGGAAAATACAAAACTATTGGTTTGGCTTATTCATTTAGGGATATTTCCCCTGATTACGAAATAGTCAAAAAAGACGGTTTGACCGAAGAGTTTGGAAAATTGCTCCCATTCATGTGCGATGATGTCTTAAACGAAGAAGGATTACACATCGAGCTCAACATGAGGCATGGCGAATGCTGGCCGAACGGCGATGACAAATTCGCTTGCGAACACACGAACGAAGACGCCGAAAGAAGGGTTCACATGTTTGAGCTTCCAAGACTAGTTGCCGAAAACTGCAGGACCGTATCCGATGCGATCACCTACATGAACTCGTTGGATGTCTTCTCCCAAAATAAATATTGGAACTATTCTTTCTTGATTTCCGACTCACGCAGCGACTCCGCTCTCGTTGAGTTTTGCATGGACCAGATGCTGGTCTTCTCCGAAAGCGAAATCCCTTTCTATAACCATTTCTTGAAAGAAACGGGTGAAGACTACGAAATCAAGGCTATCGCTCAGGCCAATTTCTACGTCAATTACATCCCTTACAAGATGCAGGATACAAAAACCGGCATTGGCAGGTATCAAACGATTCAAGATGGCATCGAAGCCGTAAATAGCAAAGAAGACATGTTCAAGCTCATGGACAAGATCTCCTATTCTTGGGTTTACGCGGACTACGACGTATGCAAGAACGAACACTTCGATCCTAGAAGTGAGCAAATCGGCGAGTTCAAGGGAGCCACCTACGATTTCATGATGAACGACGAACTTGAACCATACATCAGGAAAGCCTTAAACGATTATTCGGAGCCCATAAGAAAAATGGACAGGCAATCAAAGAGAGACAAGAACAAATATTGGGAATCAAGTTTCACGGAGGTTATCGACTGCGATGCCAAATCGATATTCATTCGTTTCTACGAAGATTACGATATGGTCTACAACATAACCTTCGACGGAATCGAAAAAGTCGTCTATAACGCTTAAATTATGAGCCGGTCATAAAGGCCGGCTTTTCTTATCTTTCGTGTCCCAAGGAAGCGCATCAAACAAATCTTTGCTTTCCCGTTAATCAGTTCGTTTGACATTGGTTAATTGCAAAATAAAAACAGGACTAATCGCATTAATCCTGTTATGAGCCAATGGCGCGCCCGAGCCGATTCGAACGGTTGACCCCTTCCTTAGGAGGGAAGTGCTCTATCCAGCTGAGCTACGGGCGCATTTTTGCTGCGGCGACTATTCTATACCAAACTTTCTAAAGAGGGAAGAAGATGACGAACGAAAGCGGAAACGTTTCCCACTACTTTAGCTTTGTCTAGAAAATGAAAAAAGCAGCCGATTGGGCTGCTTTTACATTCAAGTGGTCGGAACGAAGGGATTCGAACCCTTGACCTCTTGGTCCCGAACCAAGCGCACTACCAAGCTGTGCTACGTCCCGATTGCTGGATAACCAGCGTGCGATAGTATATCCCTATCTTCACATGAATTCAAATAGAGACATTTGATTTGTTTCACCAAGATCGCCTAAAGCGCCCAATTTCTTGAGATCTTCGACGTTTGTTCCGTTAAGTTTTGTTCTCTTAAGAAGGTCTTCTTGGGACAAGAATGCTCCATCTTTTCTTGCTTCGACAACCGATTCGGCAGCCGCGGCGCCCAAACCATCGATAACGCTGAAAGGCGGAATGAGGGCTTTATTGGCTTCATCGACTTGGAAAATCGTGGCATCACTCTTCATAATGTCGATTTTCTCAAAGTGATATCCACGTTCAAGCATCTCCAAAGCGATCTGAAGCGTAGAGTAAAGGTTCTTATCCTTTGGTTTTGGTTTCTCGGCACCACGTCCGGAGAAGCGAACTTTGTAATCGTCAAGCCAGGCAATGATGGCGTCCTCGCCTTCGATCATCGTCTTAATATCCCAGTCGTCACATCTAACGGAGAAGAAGACCGCGTAGAAGACAAGAGGGTAGTAAAGTTTGAAATAAGCGACACGTACAGCCATTTGGACGTACGCAGTAGCGTGAGCGCGCGGGAACAAGTAAGCGATTTTGTTACAAGACGTAATGTAGAAGTCAGGAACGTTATGTTCCCTCATATCGGCTTCATACTCTTTCTTTAAGCCTTTACCATGACGAACGTCTTCCATGATCTTGAACGATTCGGTCGAATCCATTCCCATGGAGATGAGGTAGGACATAATATCGTCACGACATCCGATAACCTGTTGAAGGGTTGCGGTTTTGCTTAAGATCAAATCTTCGGCGTTATTCGCCCAAACATCGGTACCGTGAGCAAGGCCAGACATGATCAGAAGGTCGTTAAAACACTTCGGCTGGGCCGTTTCAAGCATTCGCTGAGCTAGATCGGTGCCGAATTCAGGAACGGCGGTCGTGCCTGTCTTAGAGCCCAAATAGTTATGGCTAAGATGCAATTCGGCTGGACTAGTGAAAAGAGAAATGACTTTTGGGTCATTCATCGGAATATCGTGATAATTGACCTTCGCCATCAAAGACATAAGCCTCATAGCCATCGGGTCAACGTGGCCCAAAAGATCGAGCTTCAAAAGCTCGTCGTGGAGAGACGCGAATTCGTAATGGGTTGTGAGCCAGTCAGCCTCCTTATCGTCAGCGGGGTGCTGAATCGCGGTAAATTCGAATTTGTCGTGGTCGCTTGGAATAACAACGATGCCGCCTGGATGCTGACCCGTCGTTCTCTTTACGCCCATGCAAAGGAAGGAGAGATAGCCAACGTAAGCGGCCGGAATCTCGTCTGGATTCCTTCCGTTAGTTTCGAAGAACTTACGAACGTAGCCGAAAGCCGTTTTTGCAGCAACGGTAGCGATGGTTCCAGCCCTGAAGACGTTATTGGCACCAAGCAAGACCCTGGTGTAGTCATGGGCTTTCGCCTGATAGTCGTTCGGGAAGTTAAGGTCGATATCCGGGACCTTATCGGCATTAAAGCCCAAGAATGTCTGGAATGGGATGTTTTGGCCATCCGCGATCATCTTGCTTCCGCATTCGGGGCAATTTCTTTCAGGCAAGTCAAAGCCAGAAAGCACCCCTGGAGCATAATCCTTACCCCAGTCTAGGTGTTTGCACTTCGGACACCTCCAGTGAGGCGGAAGAGGGTTAACTTCGGTAATTTCGGCCATCGTGGCAGCGAAGGATGAACCAACGGATCCACGAGAACCTACAATGTAGCCGTCGTCAGTGGCTTTTTTGATGATGCGATAAGCGATGTAATAGGTGACGGAGTAGCCGGCGCCAATGATACCGTTAAGCTCGTCGTCCAAACGTTTGCGAATAAACGGATCGGGGTTCTCTCCGTAGAATTTCTTCAAATTGGATTCGCAAAGTTTCCTGATCTCGTCTGCCGACTGCGGCAAGTTGGCATTCGGGGCATACGTGTCTTTTTTAACTGGGTAGAACACCTCGATTTGATCAGCGATCATATTGGTGTTCTTGATAATGATTTCGCGCGATCTTTCCTCTCCTAGCCAAGGGATAAAGGAATCAAGCATCTCCTTCGTGGAACGGAAATGAACGTCCGGGTTTTCAAAACGTGGCATCTTATCGCGCCAAATCGGGTTAAGAGGATGACGTCCGTTTCCGATGCCTAAAGAGTTGATGTAGACATCGCGGAGTATTTTGTCCTCAGGATTGACATAGTGGCAGTCGCCAGTGGCAACGACGGGTTTTCCAATGGAATCGGCAGCGGAAATGATGTCCCTTAAAAGTTGCAAGACATAATCTTTAGAAGAGACGTCCCCTGAATTCACGAGGAACGAGTAATTTTCAATCGGTTGAACTTCGATGTAATCGTAGAAGGAGCAAGCCTTTTTAAGGGCGTCCATACCGCGCGTTTGGGCGGTGTCGAAGACTTCACCATTCGAGCAAGCTGAACCAAGCAAAAGGTTCTCCCTGTTCTCGTTTAATACGGTCCTAGGAATAAGAGGCACCCTTGCCAAATATTTAAGGTGGCCGTCGGTTACAAGCTTATATAACGCGGCAAGTCCTTTTTCGTTTTTCGCCAAAGCCACAACGTGCTTAGCGCGAAGGTGCTTACAAAGCTTCTCCTCGTCAGCTTTTAAAAGCGATAAGTCACGATGGGTGATGTTTGGGTTGTTCTCGGATAGGCGCGCCAAAATAGCGTTCCATACATAAACTAGTGCGCCTGCGTCGAAATCAGCGCGGTGAGCGTCGTCGTCGTTATAGGTATCAAGGCCTAAGTTTTTGCTCAAACGCCCTAACCTATGGCTCGGAGAATCAGGGAACATGATACGGGATAAGCCCAAGGTATCGATGACCGGGTTCGAAAACGGTTCTAATCCTAGACGCTCCCTCATGGAATTGAGGAAGCCCATATCGAAGTCGGCGTTGTGGGAAACAAAGATCGCGTCTTTGGCGAATTCGGTGATTTTTCTATTGGCCTCGACATCATCGGCTCCGTCTTTGACCATTTCGTCGGTGATTCTAGTTTTCGCAACGATCTTCTCTGGAATCTTCATTCCAGGATTGCAGAAAAAGTCGATACGGCCAATTTCTTGTCCGTTTTTAATCAAAAGGGCGCCAAACTCAGTCATCCTATCGTATTTAGCGGATAAGCCCGTGGTTTCGGTATCGAATACGCAGTACGTGGCGTTAAGAAGCCCTCTATCGCAAACGTTATCTATGACCTTTTGCTCAAGGTCAACCATATAAAATTCGCAGCCGTAAATAATTTTGATGCCGGTCTTTAAACCCGCGCTTTGGCCAGCAGGGAAAGACTGAAGGACGCCATGGTCGGTGATGGCCATAGCCTTCATTCCCATGTTTTTGGCTAATTTTGCGTAGTCGATCGGTTCCGGAAGTCCGTCCATAGCGGACATATTGGTGTGAAGGTGAAGTTCAACACGTTTTTCTTCTTCTGGATCCTCACGCATCGGTTCAGGCGGAAGCTGGTCGATAAAATGGACGAAGATCTCCGGATTTCCCGAATAACGATCCGTCGACACAGCGCCTCTCATACGAACGAGGAAACGATTATGTTTCTTTTCGTCTGGGGTAATGCTCTTTAAGAATTCCTGAGTGAGGCTTGTGTTGTTTGAATAGGCGCGGAAAGCTATGCCGCTAGTTAAATCGGCGATTTCGCCTGAAAGGCACCACTTGCCGCTCTTTGTCGGTTTGGTTTCGCCGCGATATATGTAACCGACAAAGTCGACATTCTCTTTACCGGCTTTATAAACGTCGGCGACGTGTTCGCAGATTGTGTAATTTCCCTTATGGGTCTTTCTGGCGAATTCACGTTCCTCTTCCATTTTTTTGAGGTTGACGTTCATCTTTTCCAAAATTAATGCTTCAGCGGATTTGAGGATTTCTTCGCCGGTTTCTTTCTTCTCTTCAACCGGAGTTTCCTCTTTCTCGTTAGACTCGCTTTCTTCAACCGTCTCTTCTTTTTCCGGAACAGGCTGAGATGAAGCCTCCGCCACGCCCGGTTTTTCTTCCATGATCGGTTTTATTTCCTTTGGCTGCTTAAACAAGCCAACGGACCCCTTAACTTCAACATCGTAATTGAAGAAGTCTAAGAATTTTTTGAATTCGGCGATAACGGCCTGCCCATTCTTCTCGCTTTCCACATCCGGGAAAACGAAGAGGACCGTGCTTTCGCTTTCTTCTTTTACCTCATAATTCGCCACTGTGTGATGAACGGAAAGAAGCCATGAATCGAATAAGGCTATTGCGTCTTTTGCGGTCGGAGATTCGAGGTAATTGAAACGGAGCGTGTAAGGATAGGTTATCGTCGAAACCGCCATTAGGAATTCTTCCGCTAACGAATATTCCCAAGGGCTCTTCTTCAAGATGACCATATCAAGGGTTTTGACCGCGGTATATGGGTTATATCCGATAAAATCAAAATCAACATCGAAGCGTTCGGGATCTTCGATTTTGATTGAGGTTAAAAAACGGAGTATTTTATCGGTCATATCAGAACAGTCCTATGATGTCTTTTACGGTGATGAGAATGAACAAGCCAAAGAGCAAAGCAAGGCCAACGAAAGAAACAATGGTTTTAACTTTGGCGGGCACTTTCTTCTTGCTGATGCCTTCAATGGCGGTTACAAGGAGTTGCCATCCATCTAAACCCGGGAACGGGAGAAGGTTAAATATAGCTAAGTTGATGGAGATGAGTCCGGCATACATGAATATTGAAGCGGCGCCGCCCATGGAACTATAAGTTCCAACCGCGGCCGTCATTCCGACGATTCCGCTCAAATTGGCCCATCCTCCGGTGAATAGCGACCCAAGACCTTGAATGATGGCGAGGTTACATTGCGGAACTAAGCGTGCCCAATCTTTCCAAGCGGCATTCCAATCATTCCATTCGGAAACCTTCTTAATCGTAAGGCCAGGGTTGGAATATGTTTTGTTTTTGATGGTAACCGGAACGGAAACCGTGACACGCCTATCATATGTCGCGTCGCAGATCGGTTTGGTCAACTCTCCTTCTTCCCTAACTAATGCCGGTTTTGGAACAAAAGTTATCTTCAAATCAAAGCTGAAACCATCATCGTTGAAATTCGAAAGTTTTAAGTATTCCTGGGTCAAATCAGGGAATGCCACAACATCACGTTTAGCGTAGTCCTGAGCATAGCTCACCTTTCCGTCAAAATACGTGGAAGGAACGATGACGTTACCAACAGAATCCTTTAATTGTGGATACAAATATAGGGATCCGCTTAAAGAGTGATCATCGACCAAATTCGTCGGCGTATACAAAGCGACATATTTACCTGTTTTACCGTCAGAGAAAGTGACGAGAACGTCGCTATCGATGATCATTCCGGCGGATGAAGTGCCGATTTCGGTGATTTCTTTGTTCACGGCAAACTGGCGTGTATTGAGGAACAAAACATAATCGTCCACGTTCCATTTGCTTTCCTTGGCGGCGTTTAAGGCGTTATAAACGTCGCTTCCTTCTGCGGAAAGCTGTCCAACCATCGCGGTTTGAATCGTCAAAGAGGAGTTCTCCGGAGTCACGCCGTCAAAGGCATAACCGGAATAGTATTGTGGGAAACACGAGACGGAGACGAACAAAAGAATAAGGCCAAGGAGATAGTTAACGACAACGCCGGCCACAAGAATAATGGCTTTCTTCCATTTGGCGATTCCTTCAAGCGACCTTTCGGCTGGAGGAGCCTCAAATCCTTCAGGGACCTCATCGCCTTCGCCATACATTGAAACGAAGCCACCAAGAGGGAAAGCGCGGATGGCAAAATAAGTTTCTCCGCCTTTTCTTTTGACGCGTAGAAGTTTCGGACCAAAGCCAATTGAATATTCAAAGCAATAGACTTTAAAGAGTTTAGCCATGCTTAAATGGCCCGCCTCGTGAAGAGACACGAGAAGAGCGAGGATAAGCAACATGATTATGATGTTCAACACTACTTGCATACGTACCTCCTTGTGGCGTCTATTGTATACGAACGAGTCTTTTTGTCAGTCTTGATGAGGTCGGACAATGTCGGGTTTTTCTCATTAGAAATTCTCATTAAGGCATCCTTGATGACCTCTTCAATGGCTAGGAAAGGTATTTTCCCGTCGAGAAAGGCATGAACCGCCACTTCGTTTGCAGCGTTTAATACCGCCGGCATGACCCCACCTTGAGAATAGGCGTCCGTAGCGATTTTTACAGCCGGATAACGGCTAGGATCGAATTTATGGAAATGATAATCGCCAAAGCCTTCAATAGTCGGCGACTTGAATACTTTGTATTCGCAATTTCCTTCGTGGAGAGCCCAATATATCGGAACCCTCATATCAGGGGCGGAAATATCGGCGACAAACGTGCCATCTTTTAATTTGAGCATCGAATGAACGTGAGATTCATCGTGAAGTATCACTTCGACAAAACTCGGATCGCAATCAAACAAGCGGCAAGCCTCCACTACTTCGAACCCTTTGTTCATCATGGTTGCGCTATCGATCGTAATTTTGGCGCCCATCTTCCATGTAGGATGATTTAAGGCTTGCTCAGGCGTCACCGAAGCAAGTTCTTCCCTCTTCATTTTGCGGAAGGGTCCACCAGATCCCGTGATAAGAATCTTCTCAACGTTTTCGATTCCGCTTTTAGCGATCATCTTGGCTATGGCCACGTGTTCGCTATCTATCGGATAAAGAACGCCATGTCCATTCTTTAAAAGGTCTTTAATCAAATCTCCGCCAACAACCAGAGACTCTTTGTTGGCTAAGCAAAGTATTTTGTCTTTCTTCAAAGACTCAACGGACGGAACCATGCCGGAGAAGCCAACCAAGGCGTTGACGACCATATCGCAATCGGCTTCATCGATAATTTGAACAAGACCTTCATCGCCATAATAGAAAGTGATGTTTGGATATTTCTTCGTCAAAACATCGTAGTCGGCTTTTTCTTGCACGCACACGCGTGTAACAGAAGGATGGTTTGCCAAAACAATATCGACATACTCCACTCGATGCCCAAGCGAAAAAGCGGTCAAAACAAATTGATCGCGTTCTCTTTCAATTACATCGAGGGTTTGAGTTCCGATGGAACCCGAAGCCCCTAAAAGAAGGACTTTTCTCATTTCAATATGTTCCACCCATTCATGATAAAGGTAAGCAAGACGGCAAATACGATGCCGGAGACAAGGAGAGAATCGACTCTATCGAGGATTCCACCATGGTCACGAAGAAGGTTTCCAAAATCTTTGAATCCATAGGTTCTTTTGACCAAGGAGAAGGAGAAGTCGCCAAGGTTTCCAGAAATCGGAAGAGCCGACGCCAGTAAAAGGACCCAATACCAGTGTTCGATATCAAGGACTCCTTTGATAACAGGCGATCCGCACGCATCGCAGATAAGAGCGAACGCCACGGCCGTGCCGGACGAAAGAATCCAACCGCCGAAGAATCCTTCCCAAGTCTTTTTCGGGGAGATACGCGGGTTCATTTTGTGCTTTCCAAATAGCACGCCAACGAAATACGCAAATACATCGTTCATCATGACCGCGATTACGAAGAAGATGAGAAGCTCGGCGCTTTGCCAGAATTTAAAAGCGTTGCTTTCAATTAAAGACGTTTCTCCTAATTGATAGGCCAAGGCAGTCGGGAAATAACGAATTATTAGCAAGGATTGGAATCCAAGACCAACAAGGAAAGACATGGCGAAAAGGTAACAAACGTCATGCAAGTCAAATTCTTTGTGGATGATCGCCAAAAGCAAAAACAAGCAAATAGCGATTCCAAGTGTGACGACCGAAACGTTAAGCTGTGTGCAGTATTGTTCCAATGAGAATTTGAATTGATTCTCCGTGCCAGCGGCCTTCATCGCTTCATATTGAATAGCGTTTGATTTAACAACAAACCAAATGAAGAAGGACAAAACCAAGAAGTAGGTGATGGCCCAGATATACCAACTGTATTTTCTTTGAGGGGCTTTGATCATCTCGTAAATGCCAATGCCCAAGGCAACGGCACAAAGGGCGAACCAAAACCATCCGCCCAAGAAAATGCAAGGGACGCAAACGACGGCCATGATAAGGGCGACGAT
>JAKSUL010000048.1 GCA_024409055.1 Bacilli bacterium | reverse complement strand
TCGCCCGAGTTCAAAGGGGTATACCTAGGCGTGCTCTATACGTTGTATAGAGACAACCGAATCGGAAAAAGAACACCTTGTTGTTCTTGTGAATAGCTCTGGGAAACCAGGGCTTTTTCTTTTGTCTAAGTTTACATTTGCCCCCAAATGTAGTATAGTAACCGCGGAGAGAAATATGTTTAATCAGCAAGAATACATAAACGGATACATCAAGGAGAAGTACAAGTCGGTGAAGATCAGAGTTAAAAACTCCGATGCTGTTCTGATTAAGAAACTATCATCCACCAGCAATGTCAACCAGTACATTCTGGATTTGATTAGGAAGGACATTTACGAAAACAGGGTCTATCACTACATAAACGACGACATCAAGATCGACTTCGAACTAACAAAGACGATGCAAGACCTTGTTGATAAAGCGGAAGAGGCCGACATCTTAGAAGATTACGGCTTGTACATGAATTATGTTTACGCGATCGATTCCCGAGCAAAGAAAGAGGTGACAAACCATCTTATGAGGGAATCTGCTTGGAATAGATTATTGAGGAGGTACCAATTATGATCGAGATGATAGATTTCACGAATTGCCCACTTAGCTCCAGAAACCTTCAATACGCAGGAAGGGCAGGCGAAAAAAGAGGAATAGTTTACAAGAATGACTTTTGGTTTTTGAAATTCCCTAAGAACACGATTGGGATGGATAAAACCAAGACGTTATCTTACGTGACATCACCATTAAGCGAGTATATCGGAAGTCATATCTATGAGATTCTTGGCTATGATGTTCACGAGACGATACTAGGCGTTTGTTTTGATGGAAAGAGGAACAAGGTTGTCTGTGCCTGCCGTGATTTCATCAAAGACGATCGTGATCAATTGCTGATTCCTTATACTGCATTACGCAATGATACAAGCGAAGCAATCATGGAAAGAAATGATTCTAGCCTAGCATCTGCATCCAATCTAAACGAGATCATCTTCCAATTAGAACATAACGCAGTATTGAGCAACATCCCCAATGCAAAGGAAAGATTTTGGGATAGCGTTGTAGTAGACATCTTGATAAATAACAATGATAGAAACGAAGACAATTGGGGTGTCATAAAATTCAAATCGAGCGGAAAATATGAGATGTCCCCGGTGTATGACAACGGAAATTCATTTTATTCAAAAACGGACGAGACGAGAATTGAATCCATCCTTGGAGATAAAGCGAAACTTATAAGTAGCGCTACCAATGGTATTACTGCATACGAAGATGATGACGAGAGCCAGATAAGCATAGTTAAAATGTTGAAGAACGAAAACAAGGATTTTATCGAGGCAATGAGAAGAGTTTATTCGAAAGTTATCACATACCTCGATGATATCGAGTCATTTATCAAGAGTATTCCAAACGAATTCTCTGGTACCTTTGTTGTTTCCGAAAATAGAAAATCCTATTATATCGAAACGCTAAAAATAAGACTTGAGATGCTGGAAAAAGCGCTTGGCGCCAATCAATAGCTTTGGTTCTTTTGAGGTCCCGATAGGCCCACCAACTAAATCGAAAAAGAACACCTTGTTGTTCTTGTTGGATAGCCTCGGGAAACTGGGGCTTTTTTGAAAACCTAATGCGAACTGCCTAAGATCTTCTATTCGTTGGCATTTTTACTTCTAAACTGGAAAAATATTGCAATTTATCGTTACAAACCCAAAAATCTTTTTAATTTGTAACGGAAAAACAATGTTCCTGATATAATGTTGTCAGTATCGAGGTGCTGCTATGGACATTATCAGAAAGACGTATCTAGACAGAATTGGAAAATATTACGATTCAAATCTAATCAAGGTCCTAACCGGGATACGCCGTTGTGGAAAAAGCGTTTTGCTGCGACAGATCAGGGATGAAATATTGGAAACTGTCGGAGTCGAATCCGATCATATTATTGAGATGAATTTTGAAGATGTGGCGTTTTCCAGAATAACCACATTCAAAAAGCTGAATTCCTATATTCTCAAGCGTATTAAGGACGATAAGAAATATTACATTTTCCTTGATGAGATCCAGCATGTCAGTCAGTTTGAGAAGACTCTTTCGTCGCTCAAGGCAACCAAAAACGTCTCCATTTTCGTTACGGGTAGCAATTCGAAGCTGTTGTCTGGGAGGCTTGCTTCCCTTCTTGTTGGAAGATGCAAGGAATTCAAAATCATGCCATTTACCTATTCCGAGTTCATGCAATACAACGCAGTAAATGGGATTAGCCTTTCTAACTCATTCCAGGATTATCTAAGATTCGGGGGGATGCCGCAGAGGATGGATTATGACAACGAGGACGAGATTCGGGAGTACCTTTCGTCATTGTTCGATGGCATCGTCAACAAGGACATCTGCAATTCAAAATCGAAAATCAACAGGGAGAATTTCGATACTGTTTCCAAATACATACTCTCCAATTGCGGCAAAGAATTCTCGGCCGCAAGCGTTTCTTCGTATTTTTCCGAGGCGAATGGCGAGAAGATGTTCCGCGAAACCGTGTATAGATATCTCGATAAACTGGAAAAAGCATGCCTAATATCGAGAGTCAAACGATATGATGTTGCTTCTAAACGAAACCTAAAATCCGTGGAGAAGCAGTATGCCGCCGATACCGGAATGGTTTTGGCTTGTTCCTCTTCGAATCGGGTTTTTCCATCTCGCCTGTTGGAGAATGCCGTTTACAACGAGCTCGTATATAAAGGATATGATGTGATGATTGGGAAAACCTACAAAGGCGAGATAGATTTTGTGGTTATGAAAGACGGCAAAAAATGCTTCTTGCAAGTCGCATACCTCCTTTCGGATGAGAGCGTTATCGAAAGGGAATTCGGTGCATATGATTCCGTAAAGGACCGATCGCCAAAATACGTCTTATCGTTGGATGAATTCGATATGTCAAGGGATGGTGTGGTGCACCTGAACATTGTGGATTGGATGACCAATAAAAAAGATTTGTTCTTATCGTGATGCGTTACAAAACTAAAAAAATTTCAAATTTGTAACGGAAAAAACGCAAAAGCGGTTCTAATACTGGTTCGCGAGGTCCACCATTAGAAAACAACGAGATTGATTTAATCAACCCCGTTTTTTATTTCTAATTTGCTGTTTTGTGGACAACTGAAATACATTACATTATCATATTAATATGATAAAGCACTCAATTAGATACTTTAACAATAAACAAATTAGAGCGGTTTGGGACAATGAGAAAACTTCTTGGTGGTATTCCGCCGTCGATGTCATTTCGGTTTTGACTAACCCAAATTCTCCTCGTAGATATTGGAACAATGTCAAAGTGAGAAAACCTGAGTTGTCACCATTTTGTGGACAACTGAAATTGTATGCTGAAGATGGAAAAAAATATCTTTCTGATGTCATTAACGAGAGCGGAGTAAAACTTCTGGTAACGATAATACCTTCCAAATATAAAAAAGATATTACGGAATGGATGAACGGAATGTTGGATCCTATTGATGAGCAAAGCAAAAGAAAAGCTTATCAACTATATAAAACCGAATTAATAGAAGAAAACGAAATCGGAAAAACAATTGCCCTGCAAAAGATTCACGCTTATCTGTTTGAGGGTCTATATCCTTTTGCGGGTCATATAAGAACCAAGACGATTTCTAAGGGTGGATTTGTTTTTGCAAACGGCGATTATTTGGATCAAATCCTTCCTTCGATTGACGATATGCCGGAAGACACTTTTGACCATATTGTCGAAAAATACGTTGAAATGAACATCGCTCATCCTTTTATGGAAGGGAACGGCAGAGCCACACGCATTTGGCTGGATTTAATCTTCATTAAAAATATGAATATGTGTGTCAATTGGTCGCTTATAGACAAAGATGAATATCTTGCTGCGATGAAAGAAAGTCATGTTAAAGATAACAAAATCAAAAACCTTCTACACAGTGCGCTAACGAATCAAATCGATAATAGAGAATTATTTATGAAAGGCATCGATACTTCTTACTATTACGAAGAAGAGGACTGAAAATGCGCTTTTAATTAATCAAAAAACTAGTATGTTTGAATTATAGGAGAAAACATATGAAAAAAAGTCTTTTAGCGTTGATTCCGGCCTCTTTATTTGCTCTTTCAAGCTGCAGCTTCCTTGAGAACCTACCCCATGATAGTGGAGAAGAAGGCGATGAGTCTTATAGCCAGGTCGAATACGAAACCCCATCAATTGAAAAACTAAATAAAAAATATTCTGGTTTCGAGGTCACTTACATCGACATCGAAGGCGCGACCGTTAAAGTCGGCGGCCAAGGCAATATTTATTGGTACGCAGTGTTTTCTGAAGATACCGAAGAAGGGACTTTATATGTCGCTAATTCGACAACCACAACAGTTGAAGGATCTAGCTTTAAGAACGAATACTACTCGGCCGGAACAAAATGGACGTCCGATGATACCGAAAATAATATGGCTGCCACTCTTGCCGATACGAAATTCATCGGAGCTTTCCAATATGGTGGTATTTTGGAAGACATGCCTTACACAAGCGTGACGCTTGAAGGTGAGCCGGCCAGGAAATATAGAGTTTCCATTGTGGACGTTTTCGTCTCCGTAACTTACGGAATTACCATGCAGGCCGATTACGACGGTGGAGATTCCCTTAAGTTCGTCGGCATTAAAAAAGGCAATGACGCTCAACCTGTTGTCGTCGAAGCAGAATAAGATTTCAAAATGAGTTAGAGGGTGCTTCTGCGCCCTCTTTTTCTTTTATAAGAAAGAGTTAGGAAATATACTTTGACCATGAAACGTTCCTTCAAGAAAACTTATATCTTTGTTTTACTGGGTGCTGGGCTCCTTCTTTCCTCTTGCGGGAATCAAGCGTCGACCGCTTCTTCCTTTAGCGAAACTACTTCTTATTCATCGGAAAGCCAATCAAAGAGCAGTCAAAGCGCCCCTTCTTCAAAGACATCCTCCTCTTCTTCGCAGTCTTCTTCTTTAAAGAAGATCGAAGGAGTGATCTTCGAAGACGAACATGTTGTCTATGATGGTCTATCCCATACGATAGTCCCTAAGAATGTTCCGGAGTTTGCCTCTTATTCCTACGTTGGAACTTCTTCCTATGTCAAATTAAACGAGAATGGTTACACGATAAAAATCAAAGTGACCGCGGATGGTTATGAAACGTTAAATCTTTCAGCCAAGCTTTATATCGAAAATCCCAGTATAGAGGGGGTTAAATTTGAAGACACGACTTTCTTGTATAACTATGAAAGCCATTCTTTGACGGCACAAAATTTGCCAAAGTATTCTACGGTTAAATATCGCTGTCTTAATCATTCCGGCATGACGAATGAAGCCACCGAACCGGGTGAATATAGAATCGAAGCCACAATCGAATGCTATGGATATAAAACATTGGTTACTACTGCGACAATGACGATTGTGAATCCTGTGGTCATCAAGACCGATTCTACGAAAAAGGCCTATGAGTTCGACGAAAACACACCTCGTGAAGAACTTTCGAATAAACTCAAAGAAGGCAATTACACCGTCCACGTTTCCTCCGAAAGCGTAAGGAAAATCGAAAGAACAGGAGAAATATATAGGCACGTCTATTTCTCCGATATGAATATCGGGGTGACCAATGACTCTTATTTCAAAATCGAAAAGTCATGGAAAAGCAAAGAATCCGGGACATATGACGGAGCTTATTTTTCAACTGCGGTTAAAAACGGTGACCTTATGGTGATGGGGGAAGATTATGGTTCCGGGGAGCTCGAATTCAGCAAAGCCCCATCCATTGCCTTCAACGAGACGTACAACAAATATGGTTACTGGATCGACGCTTACACGGTCGAAACCCCAGAAGATAAATATCAAGGAATCTCGGCCGGCGGATACGTTACTAATTTCTACGAATGCGAAGTCACGAAGAACAAAGTGGTCTTCAAAGTCCATAACTATTATTTCCATCCGGACGATACGGGGATTTCCGAACCAATCATCAATGACGAACTCGTCGTTTACACCATCACAAACATCGGCAATACGGTGGTGGATCTTCCCGAGTTCATGCAAGGATTAAATGGTGACGTTTCGTCGTATTATCCAGGGAAATTCACTTTAGATTCATTCGAATATACATTCTTGGGTGCATACGATGAGGAGCAATGCTTTCGTGCTTCCGTCGAGCTTTCATACTTGGATTTGGCGGTTCTAAGGAAAACCGAATTCGTTCTTCAACCTCAGTTCTTCGACGTGGGCGTGAGCGTACTGTCTTTTTCGCGATATCCAGAATTCGAAGAATATGAAGGGCTTACGTTGAACGTCTATTTTGACGAAAAGGGCGAGTATCAGGGCGAAAACGCCAAATACGGTAGCGTTCGCAAAAGCGTCGCGGATAGAAGCTACACGTATTGGAGCTTGAATGGTGGAACCATAAACTATTACGGTATGTGGTGAACCAAAATGAGAAAAGTGACATTTTCGGTGTGAAAAGCCCATTCCGTGTAGGATAATAATCAGCACAAGGAGTAACTATGAAAACAGTAGGAAGAATCATATTAATCGTCGTCGGCATCATTTTGCTCAGTGTTGCCATCCCGTCCATTATCGATAGCGTCAAACAAATCAACGCGCTTGGCTGGGGAACCGTCTTCTCAAGCGATGAGACCAGAGCCCACTTCGCGGTGTTTGTCTCGCAGACAATCAACGCCCTCGTCGGCTTTGCCGCTTTATTCTCCGGCATCCGTGGAAAAGCCTCTTTCTGGCTTACCTTCTACTCAATCTTTATGATTGTTGGCATCGTTTGGTATTTCGTCGAAGCCACCAAACGCGGAGACTTCACCGACCCGATGACCGTCCTCAGAGCAGTGGCCGGATTCTCTATGCCGATCGCCTATATCATTGGCTCTATCCTCGTCAGGAAGAAATAAGAATCAAACTAAGTTAAAGCCAGGCGCGTCCTGGCTTTTTCTTTGCCGTTGGAAGCTTAATTTCATCTCAAGATGAATTAATACAATAGACGGCATTTTTCTCTGGTGTAGAATAGCGGCATGTTCAAACGATTCTTAGCTTATTACAAACCCCATAAATTGATCTTAACCCTCGATTTGACCGCCTCGTTTTTGATCGCGATCATCGGTATGGGCTATCCGATTTTGACCAGATTCATGCTCAATGACTGGATCCCAAACGGAAATATCACTTGGATTATCGCCGGAAGCGCGATTCTTCTTGGGGTTTATGTTTCGAGGGCTCTCCTTCGTTTCTTCGTTCAATATTACGGGCACGTCATGGGCGTTCGCATGCAAGCCGAGATGAGGAGCGACCTTTTCAACAAACTTCAAAAGCTCCCTTATAGCTACTACGATAACCATGAGACCGGCACGATCATCTCCACGATGACAACCGATCTATTTGAGATCAGCGAATTAGCTCACCATGGCCCCGAAAACGTCCTCGTCGCCGGTTTTACGATGCTTGGCGCGTTCGGTTATTTAATGTATATCAACTGGATGCTTGGCCTTATTTTGTTGGGCTTGATTCCTTTCCTCTTTGGAATCACTTGGTTCTTTAGAAAAAGATTCAGGACCTCGATGAGAGAAACAAGAAGACTCACCGCCAAAATCAGCAGCCGCATGGAAAGCTCCATCACCGGCATCAGGGTCACCAAAGCCTTCACAAATGAAGGAGTGGATAAAGCCCGCTTTGAAAAGTGCAATGAAGAATATGCCGAAGTAAGAACCCACGTTTTCGCTGACATGGGTCGCTTCTTCTCCGTCTCTCAGTTCATGACCGATTTCTTCAATATCGTCATCATGCTCGTCGGTGGCTTATTCATTTATTACAACATCGACAAGTTCGATGTAGCCAGTTTCTCCGTTTTCATCATTTCCGTTGGCTTATTCATCAACCCCGTAAATCAACTCATCAACTTCATCGAGCAGTTAGAAAGCGCCTCTACGGGCTTTGAAAGATTCATCCACGTTATTGACGAGGAGGAAGAAACAATCAAGTCTGGCGATGAGGTTATGGGCGAAGTAAAAGGCGATTTGGTCTTTGAGGACGTTTCCTTCAGTTACAACCATTCAAATGAAGACGTTTTGAAGCATGTTTCATTCCATCTAGAGCAAGGAAAGACCCTTGCCTTGGTAGGTCCTTCCGGCGGAGGCAAAACCACGATTTGCCATTTGATTCCAAGGTTTTATTTCTTGGAGGAAGGCCAGATACGAATCGATGGAGAAGACATTTCCAAATACACGCTTCAATCCTTAAGAAGAAATATCGGCATCGTTCAGCAGGACGTTTTCCTTTTCGGCGGCACAATCAAAGAGAACATCCTTTATGGAAGGCCAGACGCCACCGATGAAGAGGTGTATGAAGCCGCCCAAAGGGCCAACATATTGGAATTCATTGAGGCTTTGCCTTTAGGCTGGGATACCGAAATCGGCGAACGTGGCGTTCGTTTATCGGGCGGCCAAAAACAAAGGATTTCCATCGCTAGGATCTTCCTTAAGAATCCGCCGTTCCTCATTTTGGACGAAGCGACCTCGGCGCTAGATAACGCAACAGAGCTCCTCATTCAAAACGCTCTAAACGAATTAGCGAAGGGGCGTACATGCATAATCGTCGCTCATCGCCTTAGCACCATTAAAAACGCTGATGTGATCGCGGTAGTGGAAGATGGCGAAATCGCGGAGATGGGAACCCATAAAGAACTATTGGCAACGGGCGGCCGTTATAAAACCCTCTACGACCTTCAGTTCAGAATCGACGAATTGGTCAACAAATAGAATTCGGCTCTTTACGAAGAGCCTTTTCTTTTTGAGAAAGGAAAAAGCCAAGGCCCAATATATATTGGATATATATCAAAAGACCAAAAATGGAGGGAAGGCAATTTCGCCTTTTCTTCCACTGACTTTATACTAGTTCTATATGAAATCGATTAGAGAAATTAAAGGAGCTTGTTTGATATCCGTTTTCGGCACGGTTTTGTCTTCATGCGGCCCTCTTTCGTACGACCCTGTTTCATATGGAAAAGTAGAGCCGTCCCTCTTTTCGACATCCAAGATGAAGAAAGACGTTATGCCTATTGGAGCGTGGGCGGGTCCTGACTCTTCCTTGGGTCAAAATACAAGGGAGCAATTTCATAACGCCAAAGAAGCTGGCTTAAACTTTGTTTTCGCCGGATTAGGAGATAGGATTTGGAATAACGACGCCAACTTAAAAACGAAAAGGCAAAACATATATAAGTCTTTGGAATACGCCGAAGAAGAAGGCCTTCTTTTCTTCCCCGTCGATTATGGAATAGAAGAGGGAAGTGAAGAGGAACTTAGAAAGTATAGGGAAGAAGCTAATTACGAGTCTTATTCTTCTTTCGGGGGCTTGTTGGCCTGCGACGAACCGGCTTATGTGGATTTCAAAGATCTCGCCGCTATGCAGGAAAGTTTCTATTCGTACTATCCGAAAGAAGATTATCTTTTCTACATAAACATGAACCCGACCTACGTTCCTAGCACTTATCTTTCGGGAAGGACATACGAAACATATATCAACGATTTTGTGGATATAGTCAAAAACCCGGTTCTCTCATATGACCATTATCCAGAATTAGGCGAATTCCCGCATATGAGGGACGATTATTTCTTAAATCTCGACATAATCTCGTATGCGGCTAGAACCCATAAAGTTCCTTTTTGGAATTTCGTCCTCCTTTCAACCCACGGAGAAGGGAAAAACGCATATCGCGATGTGACTGAAAAAGAAATCAAATGGCAGATTGGAACTTCTTTGGCGTATGGGGTCAAAGGAATCCAATATTTCTGCTTTATGACCCCTAATGTTGAAGGATATTTGGGAAGGAAGGGGTCCATCGTTAACGAGAAAGGTGAAAGAAGTAACCTATTTGACGCGGTGAAAAACGCGAATTCCTTTTTATCTTCTATCGACGAATACGTCATGGACGCGACGCCCATTTGCATGTTTAAGGACGGCAAAGAGCCGGTGAACGTTTATTGTTCTATTCTCGATAAGTTCGTCGAGAAGAAAAACTATAGGGACGTGAGCGAATTTATCGCGCCGGAAGGGGCTATGTGCTCCGTTATGGCCCGTGGCGATAAGACGGTATATTTGGTAACGTCTAATTCGATCGTGGCCGAATCGCCCATAACCCTTAAATTCAACCGTGGAATCGAAGCTTCTATCCATTATTACGACGGGAAAATAGAATCGTTTAGGGGCGGAGAATTCAAGAAAACTCTCCCTGAAGGCGAGCCTGTTTTGATCGTCGTCGAGAACTAATCGATATTTAGCCCTATCAACACTTATATCAATTAGTGATATAATGCTTTTCGTAGTTGAGGAGCAAATATGATTCAACCGAATGTGGAACAATTGGTTGGCCGCGCCGTTTCGACGTTAGGGGAAGCCATCCGTATTTCTTTTACCCCGTTAAATGATGTCTATATCACTGATGAAGTAGGTGACACTAACGAATTGCCTCTAAAGGCAAATTGGAAGTTCTTTCCAGTCCCGCATCTTTTCTTCGAGCAAAACAAATACTATTGGCTAAAGACCGAATTCGATGTCCCGGAGACGGATGCAGATCACGAATATAGATTCTGCGCATATACATACATTGACAACCACGTTGCCAGCACGATTCGTCCGCAGGGATTGCTCTACCTAAATGAAGAAATTGTACAGGGCATCGACGTCAATCACACCGAAGTCTATTTGAAGGCTGGCCACTATTCCCTCCTCATGCTTTTCTACACCCATCAATTCGGCGGCAACATACCTCTTGATTTTGGTTTGTCATTAATCGACAAAAGAAGCGAGAAGGCCTTTTATGACCTCTCGGTTCCGTATGAATGCATGATGATCCTCGACAAGAAAAACGAGGACTACATCAGAACGATGCCGATTCTAGAAAAAGCTCGTCTTCTTTTGGATTTCCGCCATATACATAGCGATGAATACTATAAATCTCTCGAAGAGTTCGAGTCTTATATGGACGGAGCTTTTTATAAAGGCATCTGCGGATCCGACAAAACTGTCAAAGTCATCGGCCATACGCATATCGACGTCGCTTGGCTTTGGGACTACGCCCAAACAAGAGAAAAGGCCAAGAGAAGCTTCTCCACGGTCTTAAAACTCATGGATGAGTACCCCGAATACAAATTCGTGGCCTCAACCCCTCAAGTCTATCAATTCGTCAAAGAAGATTGCCCTGAGCTTTATAAGAAGATCAAGGCAAAGCAAAAAGAAGGACGTTGGGAAGCGGAAGGGGCTCTTTGGGTCGAGTGCGATTGCAATTTGACAAGCGGTGAGAGCCTCGTTCGCCAAATCGTTAACGGCAAACGCTTCTTCAAAGAAGAATTCGGAGTCGACAGCAAAATCGTGTGGCTCCCCGATGTGTTCGGCTATTCGGGGGCGATGCCTCAGATAATGAAGAAAGCCGGAGTCGAACGTTTCGTGACCGCTAAAATCGGTTGGAACGACACCAACCGTTTCCCGTATGACACATTTGATTGGGTGGGAATTGACGGCAGCACCGTGCGTTCGTATTTGATTTCGACCGCCGATCAATGCAATCCGCGTAATGGCATTTACGACATCACGTATACAACATATTGCTCGATGATTAACGCCAATCATGTGCTGGCTACTTGGAATCGTTATAGCCAAAAGGATCTATGCAAAACAACTTTCTTGACCATGGGATTTGGAGATGGCGGCGGCGGAGTTACCCGTGAAATGTTAGAAAAGAACCGTCGTTTCTCCTATGGAATTCCCGGATACCCAAAAACCGAGACCTCAAACGTCAAGGATACATTGGATCAAATCGACCGTGAATTTGATGAATCGACAAGATCTCTTCATCGTCGCCCGCGTTGGACTGGAGAGTTATATTTCGAGTTCCATCGTGGAACTTTAACAAGCGTCCCATATATAAAAAAAGCGAATCGCGAAACCGAGTTCATGCTTCAAAACGCCGAAGAACTTTCTCTTATCGCTTCTTCGCTAAATGGTTTTGGCTATCCAAAAACTCTTCTGGAAGAGCAATGGAAAGTCTTGGGAATCAATCAATTCCATGACGTATTGCCAGGATCTAGCATCGAAAAGGTTTATAAAGACGCCAAGCAAATGCTTGATGGGGTCAAAGAAAAGACCAAACCCGTTATCGAAAAATCGATAAAATCCATTTCTGACGGCGTAAAAGGAGTGGGCCTTGTGGTCTTCAATCCGAACGGCTTTCTCGGAACGGGTATTGTGGAAGATAACGGTAAGAAACGCGTTGTTAAGGACATTCCGCCATTTGGATATCGCCTTGTGACAGGCGATGAGATTTCCAAAGAAGAACACGCTTTGCCGAAAGACCGTCATTTGGAAAATTCCTCTTTTGCGATCGACTTTTCTGAAGACGGATCCATTTGCTCGTTGTTCGATAAAAGGGCCAATAGGCAGATCGTTCAACATGCCAACTCCATCAATAAAATGATGGTCTATGAAGATTTGCCTTATGAATACGACAACTGGGAATTAGCCCCCTCCTATCAGCAAAAAGCTTATCCTCTTTGCGAAAAAGCGGAATTCACTCCTTTCGTAGACGGCGATTCTTACGGCTTTGACATCGTGATGAAATATGGAGAAAGCTTGGTTAAGCAAAGAGTTTCTCTTTATGACGGTGTCGATCGAATCGATTTTGCTACCTCGATCGTATGGAAGGAACGCCGCCAGATATTAAAGGCTTTGTTCCCTCTTGACCTCTTGTTCAATGAAATCAATTTCGATGTGCAGTTTGGGCATGTTAGCCGCACCTCCCACAGCAATACTTCTTGGGATGCGGCAAAATTCGAAGTCTGTGGACAAAAATGGGCAGATGCCAGTGAACACGACTATGGTGTCGCTATCTTAAACGATGGCAAATATGGCTATGGAATCAATGAAAACGAACTATCCTTGACTTTAGTCAAAGGTGGTGGATTCCCTTATGAAGGAGCCGCCGATTTGATCCCTGACTTCGTCTATTCGATTTACCCTCATAAAGGCGATTATGCAGAAGGAAGGGTCATAGAAGAAGCCTATCTTTTGAATCGCCCTCTTATCGCCAATCGCATTAGAAACCAAGGCGGCA
>JAKSUL010000047.1 GCA_024409055.1 Bacilli bacterium | reverse complement strand
AAAAAACTGTTGAATTTCTAACTGAGGGAGAAATTAGCAACGATTCAAACCATATATGCTACGCTTTAGAGCCCGACGTAAAACCTGATGTAACTGATTTTTCACAATGTGGTTTTATTAAAAATGTCTTGTTTATTAAAATTGAGAATGACGAAGTGGTCGATTGGTTTATCCAATTTGCGGTCAAATCGACAGTCGGACAAAGACGAGCGATAATAGATTTCTTAGATAACTTGATAAATTAAATTGATTCTATCGGGGGCTTTATTCAATCGCCAATTTGTTTCCTTGGATTAATGTTACGTTGATGGAATCGTAAGTTTTTCCTTCAATGGATAAAATTTGTTTTTAAAAGTAATCAGTTTTTCATTGTTGGCCCATTACTCCTGTTCATAAATCGTTTAGTTTAAGGTTTTGCCAAAAAAAGTTCTTTTTGTTTGCCCTTTTTTCGAAAAACCCTCCTATAGGTTAGTAGGAGGAAAATAAAAATGTACAAAGTCATCATCGCTGTCCTTGTAGTAACCGTCATCGGAATCGTGGCCTTTGCGGCTGTAGAGAATGCGACAAACGGCATTGTGTCTGGTCCTATTAGCACAATGACCGATATCGACATGCTCACCTGCACGATAAGTGGGGAAGTAACGCGCCCTGGCACCTATCTGGTGGATGCAGGAGGAACTCTAGCGGACCTAATGTCCAAAGCTAGCGGAGCAACCAGCAACGCCGATCCTTTGGCCTTCAACCTCGATTATGTCTTGGAAGATGGCATGAGCTTCTATATCGCCCCGATTTACGATAACGGCGATACGTGCGCCGTGACGCCGATCAGCAAGGTCAACATCAACACCGCCGAAAAAACGGAACTTATGAACGTCCCGGGCTTTGGAGATGCAGTGGCTACGAGCTTGGTCAACTATCGAAACGAGACCGGTCTTTTCTATCGTCTTGAAGAAATCAAAAACGTCATCGGCATCGGAGAAGCCACCTTCACCAAGGCCAAAGACCATATAACGCTTAAAAGCTAAGAGCCATGTTTATTTTCTTCGCCTTCATCGGCCTTTCTCTCGGCCTTTTTATTGGAGGCGGGGAAAATATATGGTCGATCATCCTTTCGGGCTTAGGGACGCTACTTTTGCTTCCTTTGGCCATAAAGAAGAAAGCGGTGGTCCCTTATCTTTCTTTTATTGCGGCAGGAATACTCATTGCCTTGATTAGATTCATCCCCTTCAAGGGCGATAGCCCTTTTCAAGGAATAGTGATAGAAAGCAAAGAGAACTATTTCGTTTTTCTTTCAGGTTTCAGGAAGTTTTACGTCTATAGCCAATCTAACTCTTTCGAATTTGGGGACATTTTATCCATAGAAGGAAAAGTGTCTCCTTTTTCCTTCACTACGTATGAATCGCGTTTTGATTTTGGAAAATATCTATTATCGAATGGGGTTAGAGGCGAAATGTCTTCTAGGAAGATAAATGTTCTATTTTCTAATCCAATACGATTAAGAAGCATCGAAGATAAGTTTCTTTCGCATTTTGATGTTGAGACGTCTTCTCTGCTCTCTTCTCTGCTTTTTAACCAAAAAGAGATCGCCTCTACCTCGTTGAGCAACGCCTCGAGCCTTTCTCTTCTTTCCCTGTATTCTTCTAGCGGCATTCTTCTCTCCCTTTTCCTAAGAGGATATAGAAGGATTCTAAAACCCAAATATAGCGAAAAAGCGATTGATGTATCCTCAATTGCCTTTTTGACGTTTTTCCTTCCCTTTTACTTGAGGAAAATTGGAATCTGGAGGGTATATCTATGTAACGCCTTAAGATGCGCGAACAAACATCTTTTAAAAAGACGTTTCTCTTCTTTGGAGATCACTGGCCTAAGCGGCTTATTCCTCTTATCCATAAACCATTACTCCGTTTACCAAACTGGTTTCCTTTTGGGGTATGGCATTTCAATAATCCTATATTTCTCTAGGACCTTATTAGAAAGAGTGAAAAGGAGATGGAAAAACTTTGCTATAACCGGGCTGATTCATTTATGTATATTGCCCTCTCACGTATATTCCTCAAACGGCGTTCATCTATTGTCGATCTTATATTGCTTGGTGTCGCTACCTTTGGTAGTTCCTTTTGCCGTTTTAGGCTGGCTTAGTTTTTTAAGCGTCCCTTTCGTCTGTTTGTTAAATGGATATGGAGACTTCTTGAGGAGGGTTCTTTCTCTATTCATGGACATAGACATATTCATCCCTTTGCCGAGTCTACATCCGATCTGGGTTTTCCTTTTCTATTTCTTATTGGTCGTCTCTTTGTATTTCTTAGAAATCGGAGGCCGCATTTTCTATAAAGCGTCGATTGTCTTTCTCTTCTCCGTCTATTCAATCTCGCTTCTACCTATTCCTTCTCTAATAAGCGATCAAGTTAGCTTCATAAACGTAGGGCAGGGGGATTCGATATTGATTCGCGATAACTTCACGACCGTTTTGCTCGATACCGGAGGGAATAAATCGTTTGATATGGCGGAAGAAGTCCTTATCCCTTATTTAAGAAAGGAAAGGATATACAAAATCGATTGTCTAATCGCTAGTCATGGCGACTTCGACCATATAGGCGCGAAGGAATCCTTAATCCGCAATTTCAACGTCGCCCGTTTTGTTGATAGTCCCAACGAATTTCCATTAAGGATTGGTGGGCTATACTTCACCAACTACAACACCTATGGGGAAACTGGAGAAAATGAATCTTCTTTGGTCTTGGGGTTATCCTTTATGGATAAAAGATGGCTATTTACGGGAGATGCGCCGTCGAGCATCGAAAAAAGAATCATCGCCGATTATCCGGATATCGATTGCGACATACTGAAAGTCGGGCACCATGGTAGCGATACCTCAACATCTTTTCCCTTTGTCGAAAAGATTACTCCGGAGGAAGCGATCATTTCGGTTGGGGCCAATAACAAATACGGCCACCCAAAAGACTCAGTTTTAAAAGTTCTACGTTCAAAAGGTGTGAAAATACGTAGAACCGATCAAGAAGGCACTATCTCTTATCGAAAGATTTCTTTTTGGTGGGTATAATCGAAGAGATGATATATCTCTTCTCTTCCCCTCAGGCCAAGATGTGCCAAATGGCGGTTTCCAAATTCATCAACGCCGACTATCCCCAAAGGGATGAATTTAACTATGTCAGCTTTGATATGGGCGTCACCGATTTACGCACTTTGGCGGAAGAATGCCAGATGTTGCCTTTAGGCTACGACAAAAAATGTATTTTGGCCGAGAACTGCTGGTTTTTGGAAAAGACAACCGGGAAGAAAGAATTCGCCAAAAGCGATAAACCCGAATTCCTTTTGGAATATCTAAATAACCCCGATCCATCGATCGACCTCTATCTTCTTGTCTATAGCGATTCTTTAGACGAGAAATCGGAGATGTTTAAAGCGATCGAAAGAAACGGTCAGCTTAAACACGTGAACCAATTGACCCCTGATCAATGGTTGCAGTGGATCGACGCTCAATTCAAAAAGAAGGGCAAAGGAATAGATGCCGATGCCTTAAAAGAATTCTTCGCTAGAACCGGCGATGATTTGGCTTCGATTATCAACGAATCAAATAAGCTCATCTGTTTCTCCAATGGAGAAAAAGTCACGCTTCCTATGGTGGCTGAGATGGTTCCGCCAAAATTAGAAGACGATTCCTTCCGTATGATAAACGCTTTGATGAGGGGCGATAACGAATCGGCGATGAGGATATATAAAGACCTCAAGATCCATTCAATCGACGAAGTCCGTCTCATCAATATGTTGGCTTCTCAATTCAGGTATTTGGATGAAGTCCGCTTCTTGGACGCCAAAGGATTAAGAAGCGATCAAATCGCCAAAGAATTGGGTGGTTCCCCGTATCGTGTCACCATGGCGTTAAAGAATCTTCGCAACATGACGGAGTCTTCTCTTATCCAAACGATGGAAGACCTCTATAAATATGAATCGGCCATATTAAGCGGCGAGATGGATGCTGAACTCGCCTTCACGTTGTTCTTAGCGAATTACGAACTTTAAAAAACAAGCAACAAAAAAGCCCTGCGATCGACAGGGCTTTGTTTGTTTTTGAACAGCTCTTATTTAACAGAGTTGACAGCGCGGGAGAGGATGCTCTTTCTGCGGGCGACGGTGTTCTTGGCGTAGACCTTGCCGGCGGCGGCATCAAGAAGGGCAAAAGCGGCTTTGAGGGCTTCGGCGGCTTCTTCTTTCTTTCCTTCGGCGACGAGGGCTAAGACCTTTTTCTCGGCAACCTTGATTTCGCTCTTGGCAGCCTGGTTCTTAGCGTGGGCAGCGTCGTTGAGGGCAGCGCGCTTGATTTGGGATTTGATGTTGGCCATATTCAATAATTCCTTTTCAGTTTGCGGGTTATATATTAGCCATTAGGCTAAGGGAAAACAACCTTTTTATTTAGTGGTTTCTCCCTCTTTCTTCGGGCCTTCGCCTTTTAGGTCGATGACGGTCTTGACGAAGTCGTTGAGGCAGACAAGAGTTCCGTAAAGCTCTTCTGGGATGGTGACGCCGAGTTCGCTATCGACGGTCTGAGCCATTTCGATGTAACTCATTGAGTCGCCACCGAGATCATTGATCCAGTGGGCGTCACCTTTGATCTTGATTTCCGGAAGGATGAGGACCTTGGCGAAGATTTTAGCGATTGGCTTTGTGTATTTGGCGATGATGGCCGGATCGTATCCTTCAAACATCGCGGCTTTTCTTTCGGAATCAAAGTCGACATAGTCGTCAGAACCTTTTTCGATTCCTTCTTTGATGACGAAGCGTTTGACCTTCATATTGTTGGCCATTGGAAGCGGGCGACGGTCGACCAAGACCTTTTGGACCTTCTTTTCGTTTTGGAGGGTGTTGTTGATTGAGTCGATGTCGGCTTTGATGGCTTTTAGTGTTTCGCTATCGACGGAGTTATCAACCTCGATGACGAGAGTGATTTTCTCTTCGGCTTCGCCTTTGGCTTTGACGCCTAAGACGACGCAGTTATTGACGTGTTTGACGTCGCGGAAGTAATACTCGATTTCATCTGGGTAGACGTTTTCGCCATTGCTTAAGATGATGGTGTCTTTGATGCGACCTTTGATGTGGTATCCGCCCATTCCGTCGATCTCGGCGATATCGCCAGTCGGGAAGTAACCATCTTCCATGATGTTGCGGGTCAAGACACCGCCCACGAATTTGCGGTTATGGGTGATGGCGCTCTTAACGTAGAGTTGACCGGTCTTTTCGGTTCCGGTTTCGCCAATTCTAAATTCAACGCCATAGAACGGGTGACCGATCGAGGCTTTTAGCCTCGTCTGGACATCGTCGGACAAATCGACGCAAACAACGCCGATTTCGGTCATGCCGTATCCATTATGGAGCGGGTAGCCTAAACCGTTGATGGTCGTGAGGGTTTTCTGAGAGAGGTATCCTCCGCCGGAAATGCAGAATTGGACATTGGTTCCGAGGAGTTTCTTCTGAACGATGCGCTTGGTGACTTTCCAAGAGGATTTGCCGGCCTCTCTTTTGGAGATGGATCCTGTGTTATAAGCGATCATCTTCTTGACGAGCTCAGCTTTCTTCTCGTTTTCCATAGCGGCCTGACGGGTGACTTTCTGAGCGATGGCGTCCCAAAGAAGCGGAACGCTATAGATGTGGGTGCACTTTCCTTTGTGGATTGCATACATCAAATCGGAAGTGGAAGGTCCAGCTGGGAAGACAAGAGCTTTGCCATAGAAGGTATACCAGAGGAAGACGGCCACAAATCCGAAGATGTGGTGGAGCGGGATCATCGCGAGGATGTTGATCTCTCCTTGGTGGCAGATATATGCCGACTCTTTGGCCAAATCCAAAGAAGCGAGAACTTGATTGCAGAGGTTTTTGCCGTCATAGATCATCATCTTGGCATCGCCGGTGGTTCCGGAGGAGCAGAAGATGACGTGGTTGGCCCAGTCAGGAGTGAAGGCATAGTCGCGAGCGACGGCGCTCACGTCATTGATACGGAAGGAAGGAACTCCGAAGTCGCCTTCGTCATTGGTGATAATGCCACGGGCTCTGGATTGCTTAAGCAAGTTGGCGGCGTTTTCGACCGGAAGCTTCGCATCGATTAGCAAGACGTTATGTCCGCACATGAGGAGGGCCCAGAAGTAAATCGGCCAAGAAGTGCTGTTTTTAAGTTTCAAGCCGATGATGGTGCCTTTTCCGGTTCCGGAAAGGACTTGGGCTAATTTGGAGGCGGTGACGAAGACTTTGTCCTTATATTCGGCATAGCTAGTCTTAACGACCTTGCCTTCCTCGTCGAAACCGATCATGGCGGTCTTTGCCGGGCAGCGTTCCATGGCGAGATGGAAGATGTCGCTCATGGATTGACCCGTCGAAAGAAGAGCCTTCGCACTGCTTAAAAAAGCGGCTGTGGTTTCCTTGGATATTTTCATAGTAATTTTTCCTTTTAAAATGCAGCTATGGAAATAGGCTTTGCCTTTTTCCTTATCTCTGCAACGAGTATAATTGTAGACAAGAGTAACATTCTTGGCAAATATCTAGGGGGTTACAGATGGATAAAGAAATTAACAAAACGCGAATCGTGTACATGGGAACCCCTGAGATCAGCGCTACAGTTCTTAGTGCAATTGTGAATGCCGGCTATAACGTCGTTGGCTTGGTTACGAACGAAGACAAAGAAGTCGGCAGGAAAAGAATATTGGAACCGACTCCCACCAAAAAAGTGGCACTGGCCAACAATATCCCTGTTTTTCAGCCGCATAGAATCCGTTTGGACAACGCTTTTCTTCAGGATTTAAAACCAGATCTAATCATCACGATGGCCTATGGTCAAATAGTGCCAAGCGAAGTTCTTAATTGCCCAAAACTTGGATGCATCAACCTTCACGCCTCATTGCTCCCAAAGTATAGGGGAGCCGCCCCAATGCAAAGGTGCTTGATCGACGGGGAGAGCAAAACCGTAGTCGCCTTGATGGAAATGGTGGAGGCCATGGACGCTGGCCGCGTTTATGACGTGGCCGAAATCAGCATCGAGCCAAACGATAACTACACTTCGTTAAGCCAAAAAGTGGCGGAAGCGGCCGCAGAACTTATCGTTAAAGACATTCCCTTATATGTCGAAGGTAAACTCCCCGGGGTTCCTCAAGACGAAACCAAGGTCACTATTGCCGCAAAGATTAAGCCAGAAGATGAGCATCTCGATCTTTCCAAAAAAGGAAACGAACTCGTTAATTACATCCGCGGCTTATCCGAAACTCCAGGCGCTTATTTGTTCTTAGGCGACCTCAAACTCAAAATCTATCAAGCCCATATCGTTGATCAGAACCCAAAAGGACGGGTTGGCGAAATAGTCAAAGACGTAAAAGGGCTATATTTCAATTCTATCGACAGCACTTTGTCCATCGACGTTCTTCAGTTAGAGGGAAAGAAGAAGATGGATGCCAAATCATTCGTCAATGGTTGCCATGGCCTATTAGGCCAAGTTCTCAAATAAATGGCGGAGAAAAAGAAAACATACGTTGCTTTATCCGTTCACGATCTCGTGGATTTTTTGCTGCGACAAGGTGATATCGACGACCGTGTCTATAACCAAGAAACCATGCAGATGGGTACGCTTGTCCATAGCAGGTATCAAAAAGAGCAAGGATTAAGTTATATTTCCGAATACGCTTTAGCGGAAACTTTTGAACGTCCTTCGGGTGTCATAATGCTAAATGGCCGCGCGGACGGAATTATCATCGGCGGCAAATACCCAATAATCGACGAAATCAAATCGACCGTCGCTCCTTTAGGCGTGTTCGCCAGAGAGCAAGAAGCGTGGCACCGTGGACAAGCTGAATGCTATGCCCTCATGTATTGCCACGAGAAAAAGATCGATAAAATCGGGGTTAGACTCACATATATCCACCAAGTTACCGGCGACAAAATGGTGGAGGATTACACGTATTCGCTTGAAGAACTAGAAGCAAAAGTCCATGGCTATATGGATGAATATTTTGCTTTTCACGAGCTCCATTTCGCCCATTTAGAAAAACGAGACGAATCGGCGAAAACCCTCGAATTCCCTTTCGACGGATTTAGGCCTGGCCAAAGAGAATTATCGAAATATGCCTATGGCATCGCCAAAAAAGGAGGGGTGCTTTTCGCGGAAGCCCCGACCGGCATTGGAAAGACGATGTCCACCCTTTATCCATCTATAAAAGCATTCGATAGATCTAGGCTTGAGAAGATCTTTTATCTCACCGCCAAAAACACCGGCGCCAATTCGGCGTATCAAGCGATGGGGGAACTTTATAAAAAAGGCCTCGTTGCCCATGATTCTTTCCTTTTGGCCAAAGATAAAATCTGCTTTTGCCCAGGGCATTCCTGCAATCCCGATGATTGTCCTTACGCTAAAGGATATTACGGGAAAATCAAATCCGTCTGCGAAGAAGCCCTCAAAGAGGGGACACGCTTCGACGATGCCTATGTCATAAAAGTGGCTCAGAAAAACGCCATGTGCCCATTTGAGCTTCAATTGGATCTTTCCCTTTGGAGCGACGTTATCGTCTGCGACTACAACTATTTCTTCGATCCTTTGGTCCACCTTCAAAGGTTCTTCGGCGATATGGCCAACGCCAAAAACGATGTGGTTCTAATCGATGAAGCTCATAACCTCATCGATAGGGGACGTTCCATGTATAGCGTCTCCATCTCGACCAAGGCGCTCGAATACGCGCGTTTATCGATAAAAAAGAGCAAATCCCAAAGCGTTAAACGCGCCCTCAAAAAATTCGAGAAATTCTTCGATGACCTGAGGCTATCTTATCCGGATGGGGCTAGCGATTTCGATGAGCCGCCCTCTGATTTGAAGAAAGCGGTGGAATCGCTGAAACGAGCTAATCAAAAAGCGGCCAAAGAAGGGGAGAAGGTCAAGGGCCAAGCCTACAAAGAGTTCTTCCTCGACTGCAATAAATACCTCCGCTTGATAAGTGAATTCTATGGCTCTAACTACAAAGTTTATTTGGACAAAAAAGGCAATGATCTAAGTATCAATCTATATTGCTTGGATCCGTCTCCTTTCATTCAGGATAGCTTCGATAAGGTTAAAGGGGCGATCGTCTTCTCCGCGACCTTATCCCCGATTGATTTCTATATGGATTCGATCACAGGCTCCCACGATCATCCATTTCTCCTTTTGCCTTCTCCTTTTCCAAAGGAAAACTTTTTGCTTATGCTAGCCCCGAAAGTCTCGGTCCGTTACAAAGATAGGCATAAATCTTATGAGGAAGTCGCTGAGTATCTGAAGGCTTTCGTAAGCGGCAAAAAAGGCAATTATTTCATCTATTTCCCAAGCTACGAATACATGGATAACATCATTCCTTATTTGGACTTTGGGGATGCTGAAATCCTCATTCAGGACCGCAACCTCGATAACGAGCAAAGAGGAGCTTTCTTGGCCCAATTCCAAGAACGCCCGAAGAAGACGACAATAGGCTTAGTTATTTTAGGCGGTGCCTTCAGCGAAGGAATCGATATGTATAGCGACCGTCTTATCGGCGTCGCTCTTATCGGAATCGGAATTCCTCAAATAGGCCACGATAACGACCTTATCCGCGATTACCACGAGGCTAGAAGCGGGCAGGGATACGAATTCGCTTATATGGACCCAGGCGTCAATAAAGTCATGCAAGCCGTCGGGCGTCTTATTAGAAGCGAGACCGATAGAGGCGCCGCTTTGCTTATCGATGACCGCTACATGAGAAGCGAATACCGCGATCTTTTCGCCCGTACTTGGAGCGAATATGAGGTGGTCACCCATCCAGAAGACGTGAAAGAAAATCTAAAAGAGTTCTATAAGAAAAAGTCTTCTTAATGTATAATCGACCCCGCTTATGGCATTTGATCAGAAATATATTCGTAACTTCTCTATAGTCGCCCACATCGACCATGGCAAAAGCACCTTGGCCGATCGTATTTTGGAATTGACCGGCACAGTTGATAAGCGCGACATGAAGGAGCAACTCCTCGACTCCATGGAATTGGAGAGAGAACGCGGCATCACCATCAAACTAAACGCCGTCACGATTTCTTATACCGCCAAAGACGGACAAAAATACATCTATAACCTCATCGACACTCCTGGCCATGTCGACTTCACTTACGAAGTAAGCCGTAGCCTCGCCGCCTGCGAAGGCGCTTTGCTTGTGGTCGATGCGACGCAGGGCTGCCAAGCCCAGACCTTGGCCAACGTCTATCTTGCTATCGATAACGATCTTGAAATTTTGCCAGTCATCAACAAAATCGACCTCCCGTCCGCTAGGCCGCAAGCCGTCATGGACGAAATCGAAAAAAGAATCGGCATCGATTGTAGCGACGCCTCTTTGGTCTCCTCCAAAACCGGACTTAATGTCGGCGATGTTTTGGAAAAGATCGCCAAATACATCCCAGCCCCAAAAGGCGATATCAACGCGCCTCTTCAGGCTTTGATCTTCGACTCTTATTACGACTCTTATCGTGGCGTCGTCGTTATGATCCGCATCAAAAACGGCAGCGTGAAAGTGGGGGACACGATCGAACTTATGCACTCTGGGAAACGTTACTTGGTTACCGAAGTCGGCATAAGAACCCCGAAAGAAGTCAAAACCGCTTCTTTGGATTGCGGAGAAGTCGGATACATCACCGGACAAATCAAGGACATCAAAGATGTCTTCCCGGGCGAAACTATCACTTTGGCCGACAACAAGGCCGATGAACCGCTCCCTGGATACCGCAAGATAAACCCAATGGTGTACTGTGGCTTATATCCTGTCGATTCCAAACAATACCAAGATTTGAAGGATGCTTTGGAAAAGCTCTCCCTCAATGACTCTTCTCTCGTCTATCAGCCTGAAACCTCTCAAGCCTTGGGCTTTGGCTTTAGGTGTGGCTTCTTAGGGCTCCTCCATATGGATGTTGTCCAAGAGAGGCTTGAAAGAGAATATAACCTCGACCTTATCCTCACTGCCCCAAGCGTCATCTATCGCGTCAATCTCACTAACGGAAACGTCATTGAGCTCGATAACCCGTCTAAACTTCCGGATCCGACTACGATCCGTTCCATCGAAGAGCCTTACGTTTCGGCTTCTATCATGACCCCGAAAGAATATGTAGGACCGATCATGCAGCTTTGCGCCGATAAGAGGGGCATCTATATGGACATGGAAGTCTTCGATGAAGACCGCTCTGTCCTTAAATACGAATTGCCTTTAAGCGAGATCATCTATAGTTTCTTCGATAAGCTTAAGTCCTATACCAAAGGCTATGCTTCTTTCGATTACGAATTCAGCGAATACCGCAAAGGCGAACTTCAGAAGATGGACATCCTTCTAAATGGCGAAGTGGTGGACGCTTTAAGCTCTATCGTCTACCGCCCGACCGCCTATAACCGTGGCTTAGCTATGGTTAGCCGCCTAAAAGACATCATCCCAAGGCAGCAGTTCCAAGTCCCGATTCAGGCTATGGTGGGTGGCAAGGTCATCAGCCGCGCCGATGTTAAAGCAGTCAGAAAAGACGTCTTAGCCAAGTGCTATGGCGGTGATATTTCCCGTAAGAAGAAACTCCTTGAAAAACAGAAGGAAGGTAAGAAGAGGATGAAGGCCGTCGGTTCGGTCGAAATCCCGCAGGAAGCCTTCATGTCCGTTCTTTCCATCGGAGACGACATCAAGAACTAACCCTTTTAGGGTTAACCTATTTTTTAGTAGTTTTCTAGTTTAAAAATCTCCTTCATTATTTATAATGAATTCCAATAAAGGGGGTTTTGCCATGGCAGTTAGCAACTTACCTATCCGTTTTACGGATGAAAAATATCTGACCAAAGTCGAAGTCATCAAAGAGCTTCAGCTTTCTTTAATCGACGACATTTGGAAGGATATCCTCAATTACCGTAACGCCTATAAAACCCAACTCACCATCAAAACAATCCCCCAAATCCCTTTTGGCGTCACCCTCACCGATGTCATATCTGCCAAAGTCGAAGCTTTTGGCTCTCTTTTGACTCGTTTTAACGAAGCTCTTAATAAGCTTCCGAAGGGCTCGAAAGAAAGAGAGGCTTTCGATGTGTACGCCAAGACTCGTCTTCTTCGCGATGTTGGCTTCTTGGAAAAAGCCTCGTTGCCGGAAGCTAATTTAAAAGCCATCATCGCCGGAATCGAACCCGTCGATTTGCCATCGAGAAAGCTTTCCTCTTATTGCCAGGCCCTTTCCTATTTGCAGCAGGCGGCGGGGCAACCTTTAGGCGAAGATCTTGTCGGAGCTTATTACCAAAGGCTTCTAGGCGATGAGGAAATGACGGTGTTCTACCGCATTTCCGATCCTGTCACCGCCAACATGTATAGGACGATGCATTTCTCAAAGGAACACGAATTCGCCCCATATGGAATGATCCCAGATTGCATGGAGGAATTATCCTCTTTTGCCACCAATGTCTCCTATAACCCGATCATCAAGGCTTTCGGTGCCCTTTATTACATCGACTATGTCAGGCCTTTTGAATGCCATAGCGAAACCGTGGCGGCCTTATTCGCCAAAAACATCTTAACCAACTCTTATTATTACGATTGTATCGCTTACGTTCCCTTCGAAAGCGTTCTCGTCAAAAACGATAGGTATAAGGAATATTCCAAACACTGCCAAAGGGAAGCCGATTTGACTTACATCATCCTCTATGGCTTAGACATATTGACCAAGAGGGTCGAAGATCTCATTTATTACGCCGGAACCTCTTATAGGGACCTCCTTCATAACGAGGTTTACCAAGCGTCGGAACAAAAAGTGGCCGAAACCAAAAAAGACCCAGTTCAAATCGATATATTCGAGGCTAGCAAAGAGCCTAAAGAAGAACCCACGCCGGTTCCCGCTCCAGCAAAGGAACCTGAGCCGGTCTTAGAAGAGAAAAAAGAAGAACCCGAGGAAGAAGAACTCGAGACCATTCAAGAACCAATCGTCAATAACACTTACACTTATGTCTCCTCCTGGAACACAAGTTATGTCTATTACGAACCAGAAAGGCCAAAACCGGCCCCGGAGAAAAAACCTGAACCGGTGGTTCAAGAAGAACCGACCCCTGAGCCAGTCGTTGAACCTGAGCCGTTTGTCGAACCCGAGCCTACGCCGGTCGAAGAAAAATTCGAGCCAGCTCCAGAGCCCGAACCAACTCGCGAGCAGATAGAGGAAAAGGCGGTGGAGCCTGAAATAGAGCCCAAAGCCGAAGAACCTCAT
>JAKSUL010000046.1 GCA_024409055.1 Bacilli bacterium | reverse complement strand
GGAAAAGACTATTTCTACTACCCAGACGCGAAAACATTGGGCGAGATTATTGAGCTACATGATTTGCAGCACAAATTCGATAACCTATTCCATTCCTTCACCGAATTCGGCCAGAACCAAATACTCCAATCTTATTTAATAGACGAAATCGCCGCTACAAACGCGGTTGAAGGGATCAAATCGACTAGGCATGACATCTTTTACGTAATAGGAACAGGGTTGAAGGCAAAGGATGCCCACGTTCATTCAATAGTTCGCTCTTATTTGTTTCTCCTAAACCAGAAGATGAACGAAATTAATAGTCTCAAGGATATAAGGGAGATATACGATTCACTTTTAAGTGGCTCTATAGATGATGGCGATAAGCCAGACGGCCGCTACTTCAGGAAAGATTCGGTTTCGGTTTCTGACGGAATACAAGACATCCACCATGGCATAAGCGGAGAAAAGACAATTGAAGGCGCGATGAAGGAATTTCTTGTCTTGATCAATAACGATCGAATCGAAATATACCAAAAGCTGTTTTTGTCTCACTTTCTTTTAGAAACTATCCACCCCTATTACGATGGAAATGGAAGGCTTGGAAGATATCTTATGTCTTCGCTTCTATACGAGAAAACCGAAAGCACGTTCGCCTTTCTTTTGTCTTCGTCCATCAACAAAAGAAAAAGCCAGTACTACGCCGCGTTCAAAGAGGCCAGAGAATTCCATAACTTTGGAAACATAAATTCATACATGGACAAGATGATCAAGATAACCAAAAAGGGTCTTGAAGAAGAAATAAAGAACTTAGAGGCGAAAAAGAAAGAATGCGATTCTCTTTTGCCTTTGCCTCCAAAAGCCAAAAGTGAAGACATCGTGTATCGCCTATTAAGCGAATCTACACGCTTATCGTATTTTGGGCTATCCAACGAAGAGATATCTCGTTATTCATCCCTTTCAAAAAGAGAAGTCATATATTGTCTCAATTCATTGAGGGAAAAAGGGGTCCTTGTCGAGACAAAAATTGGAAAATACACGTATAGAAAACTAAATGAAACGCTTATGTGACAGCGTTTCGTCGAAACAGCCGTTGCACTTTTTTGAAAAAGCGGAATGTTCCCTCCCGCTACAAGATTATGACTTTTTGCCCGTCTTCTTGTTGTTTGTTTTTTTGTCTTTAGAGGCGCTTTCTTTGGCCTTACTGGCCTTATCGACTTTCTTGTTTAGCTCTTTTATCGCCTCGGCGTTTCCTTTGATAGCCTCCGCTAGTTCAGAGTTCTTGAATTGACTCAAGGCTTCCAACACGTCGGACAAAAGACCATTGGTCTCTTCGATTTTTCCAATCGCTTCCTTAAGATCGGATATCTCGCTTTTTATCCTATCGATTTGTGTGTCGAATTTACCAATCTCCGTGCCAAGGTTAGTAACCTCGATATCGAGTTGATTAACCTTCTTTTGGGTTTTATCCTCGATTTTGTTAATCGAATCAAGGTTCCTGGCGATCGAGTCCAAGGTTTCTAATGTCTTAATTTCGTCCATGTTCATTCTCCCTGCTTTAATAAGCTTTCTATTGTTTCTTTGTAATGAGCCGCCAATATGCGACAGAAGAGGTCTTTCTCTTCCTTAAAGCATTTGTTCTCAATGTTTTTGTATAATCCCAACAATTTCGATGTCTCTTTAACGTCCGTCTTTTTATCGACGCTATCTAATATCGTGATTTTCTCATCCATGCCGCGACCTCGATAGAAGTCTTTGAGAAGTCGATAATCACGAAGTTCAATCGCTTTTTTATAAATCGGTTTTAATTCGCTTGGGTCGATTTGATTGGCGCCGGACTCAACCTTCTCAATCGCGGTTTTATACCAGACATTGAGGTCATAAAGGTCCTTCCAGGCTTTATCACGTTTTTCTTCTGGAATACGATTAAGACAGCGAATCGCGTTTTTGAAGTGTCTGGAGTTCTTTAATCTTACAGCTTCCGACATCCAGTCATAATCGCTATACCCAGCGTCTAGATATGAAGAGAGCTTTTCTTTGTCGTTTTGAACTTCCATGTCAGAGAAAAGTTCCTTCTTTAAGAAGTCGTTAACTCCGCTTTCGGCGATGACGACGCGGTCTCTAGCTCTAGTCAAAGCGACGTAATACCTATTGAACATCATGCGGTGGATCGTGCTTTTATGACCTTCTATTCCATTAAGCATCCTCTCCCATGTTTTTTGCCCAGAAGAGATGAAGTTGAATAAAATCGCTTCATCCCATTCTCTCCCTTTAGCCTCGCGTATCGTTATGAAAATATCGTCCAGATTATCTTTATCGGGCCCATCTTTTGGATAGAGAGATTTTGCTTCTTCCTTTGTTCTTGAATCAGGACAAAGGACCACCACGTCCGCTTTCCTATATGTATCAGGGTCGGAGATAATCGCATCAATCGTTTTCTTCTCATAACAAATATTCGGCGGGACGCCTTCTTCATCTTGCCTTGAGGAATGCTCGTCCTGGTCGGCGGCTTGATTATTGGCTCCGATTGACCTCTTTCTCTTTTTTATGAGGTTGTTGATATGGGAAATCATGAATTTTGAGGAGCGATAAGCCTCGCCTAGCTGTTCAGAATCAACTGAATCCGCGCGGATATCGGTGACCTCTTGGACCAAAGCCGCGATAGAGCCTAGTTTCATCAAAGTCGGGTTGATGGCCTGGTTATCGTCGCCGAAGAAGAAAAGAGATGTTTTCTCCTTCTTTAATAAAGACGCCAAAGCCTTGATTTGAAGCTCCGTGAAATCCTGCGCCTCATCTATTATGAGACAATCGTATTTCCTGTCTTCGAGTTCGCCTTTTTTATAAAGAGATATTATTTTCAATGACGCCTCATTGTCGGTTAACAGTTTATTTTCCTTTAGCCTTTTCCCATATCTATCGCAAAGGAAATAAATTGACTCTTTAGCCACATCGGCCAGACCCATTTCGTCTTTTATTTCGTCAAGGAAAGTCTCTTTGTCTAAATATCGGTATGCCCCTTTTCTTTTGGAACTCCCCTCATAGACACCCCTAAAGAAAACATAGGCTATATCAGAGGCCATGAAAGGATCTGGGTCTATTTTGCCCAAGGCCTTCTTGACGTCTTTGTTCCTGTCTTGCCTTTTAATCCAATGGTCGAAATCTTTTTGGTCGACGAAAGACCCCATCGGAAGAGATAAGGCGGAAGAGCACAGGGAAGAGAATGTATGGCAATTATCAGGCAACCCCATTTCGCGGGTGGCCTTGCGGACGTTTTCCTTTAGCGAATCCATAAAAGTGACATAGGCGATCTTTGCGTCTGGATAATCGTTTATGTAGTCTTCGTACTGTTTTATCGATAAGGTGGTTTTGCCGGTTCCGGCACTTCCTTTAATGATCAAAGGAGGATTCTTTCTAAGCATCTCTCCTTGCTTTTTAGAAACGACTGGGTATTCGCTGAAAGTCGGCGCCTCAGGGACGGTTTCTTCCGAGAAGCGTATATCGTAAATCTCCCCGTCTATCATCGGGCTTTCGGCTTCCCCAGTTATTATCTTCCTGAGGGTCTTTTCCATATTGTCCTCAAGGTTTCTTACGATTTTGCCCTGAGCGTCATGTTCGCTGATCTCCGAAACATAAAGAAGAACGATCGACTCGCGGTCTAAGCCTCTTCCGCAATCCTTTCCTTGAATATAGAAAATGCGTCTTCCCTTGATTCCGACGTTTTCGCCTATTCTGAATTTTCTTATCTTGTAACGATCGTACGAGCCTTCGATATCCTTATTGTCTTTATGATGCAAATATTCTTGGAGGTCATTTTGCTCCAAGGTCAGCAAAGCCCTATGGATGCCGTTTATCTTTCGTTTATATGAAGGCTGTCCTTTGACGATTTCCTTAATTGCCTTTTGGTATAAACGTGTGCAATAAACCCTGCGAATCGGTTTTATCTTGTCTGAATTCTCAAAATTGAAGATCGTTTCATCATCGTCTTCTGGTTCTACATAATCGCTTTCTTTGCTTTCTTGCTCTACCTTTTTTACTTCTCCGACAACGCCGCTATCTTCGATGATAGTATCGCTAGTGATTTCTTCAGGAACCGTTTCTATTGTTTCCTCTTCACGGATGATTTCGGGCGTATATTCCTCTATTTTTTCTTCAACCACCGCATCTTCTTCCACTTGGAGATCGACGAGTTTGAAGTTCTTGTCATAATCAAGGCCACAATAGGAAAGAAGTTCCTTCATGGTCCATTGGTTTTGGTATTGCCTTACATAGCAGCCTCTATGGGAAACGAATCTAACTTCCCCTCGTTTTGGAAAGACAACGACGACATTATTAACGTGTTCTTTTTCGATCAATATCGAGGCGACGATGTAAGAAGGTCCACTCACGATGGCACCCATCAAGAAATAACGGTCTAACCTGAAATTAGCCAAGTCGAAGAAAAGGCGGTCATCGTCTTTCGATTTCCCTTGGATAAATTTAGTTCCCTCAGTCTTGTAATAGCTGTTTTTGCTCCCAGTCAGTTTAGCGGCTTTAAAGCAGATATCGCTATCTTCCTCATAAACGTAGACAATACGCCCACCATCCCTAATAAGATCTTCCAAATTGAAAGATTCATCTATCAAAACAACTTCCTTTTTTGCAAAAGAAGGGACGGGATTTTCGTTTTGGACCGCGGACGAATTTATATCCGTTATTTCTTCTTCGCTTGGTAGATTGCCAAAAGGAACTATAACCAAATCATCGTTATATGTGAGGCCGAAAGAAGAAAGCATTTCCTTTTCGCTATAGTCCCCTTCTTCGCCGCTGGCCGAGATGCCACGCTGAGACGCAACAATCAAAGCCCCATCAGAAACGGCGACCGCCATCGCAAGATTCGCTTTTTTCTTATTTACGAGTATCGCTTTATTCGCATAACCCGCACCATCGATTGAAGCCCCTAAAAGAAGCCATTCATCTTGGAGGTCCGGTTTTAAGAAACGAGACATTCCAATCTGCGAATTAAGCAAAGAGCCAGGATAGCAAATCGTTTTAGAAGTTTTTTTGAACAGCGTCTTTTGCAAGAGCCTCTCGAACGCCAAATCCAAAGCCGCTTTTTCTTCTTCGTCCGCGGAGCAATACCAAACCAAACTATTATTCGAACCCGTCAATACGTCATAGACGTTGAACGATCCATCGATTAGGGATTTATTCTTATTTGTTTCTCTTACCTTAGCTCTTTCTTGTGGCCCAAAAGCCTTGCCGGCCGCAATGTCTTTGACTTTCGTCAATTTGTTATCTTCGATTTTATAGCCATTCAAAGCGACTATATCTTCGTATTCAAGGACTCCCGCGCCGTCCTTGCAGTTGACGCCGGATTCCGTCAAAACGCATATGCCTCTTTTCGGGTTAACGCCAACGACCCTATACGCAAAAGAGGGATCGGCATAAAACGCGGCGTATATCCCGTCGATGTCGAATTTGATAACGGCGATCGGGATCCAAGCATCGACGTCGAAAGAGCTTGCCTTATCTAAAGCAAGGACACTCTTCTTCAAGTGGGACGGCACCGTCCAAAGGGTATTGACATCTATGCCCGCCTTCCCCGAATACTTCGAAAGCAATTCATTCGCTTTTTCGAATATGCGATCGTTATAACCTTCTTTTACTTTGAAAAGCACTTGGGCGTCTCCATGGAAGTCAAAAGAAGCCAAATCGTAACGTTCGATTCTTTTTTGAATAGGCTCGCTGGAAGGGGCGATTTCTACTGATGTTTTTTCTAGTTTTTTAAGAGCCGTTACCCCTATATTCGGGGAGGAGAATTCCGAATCGCGATAATCCTTTGGCTTGCTCATCCAATTAGGTGTTTCTGACAAAACCCCTTTTATTTCGTTCCCAGAAAGCTGATACCCCAATAAAGTGATTAAGTTCTCACCGAAAAACTCTTTTCCATCAGCGTCTCTATAACATAAACCTTGGCAGGAGGAACGCATGACTTCTTGCTTAACGATATCGACCGTTATGAAAAGGCGGCGGTCGAATTTATAGGCTAATATAGCTCTAGAGGGAACGAATCCTTTCGTGAAATAGCCTATAAGAGGGATCCAGTCCTCGTTTACGAAGTGCTCCGTCACAAAGAGATAATCTTCGCAATTTTTCAAGCTTTTCGGATTATAGTTCTCATTATTTGGGTGGGTTAATTTGTCTATCTTTCGTAGCGCATCGACAATAAGCGTTCTTTCATCAAATTTTGAGGTCAACAAAGCCATTAAGTGCCCTTTGGCCATCAGCATCTTTTCGAAATAGACTTTCTCGTTCTCGCCTTGAGAAAGATTAAGTTCGCCTTTTTCATCTATGCCAGGTTCGGAAAGTGCTTCCTCACCTTCAAAATCCTCTTCGGCTTGAGCGGAAGACGACAAATATGTCTCTATTTCTTGTTCGATATTTAACTTACCTATTATTCCAAAGGCTTCAGCGACACCGAAGGATTCGCTTTTTACCTTTATTAGGAAGCCACCATCGGATATTGCCACCACTCTATGCAAAAGGGCATCGACGACAAAGCAAACCTCATTTCTATCTATGTTGGAGAAGAGGATAAAACGAGGTGAACCGTCAAGTGGTGAAAAAAGGCCATAGACATATCTATACGTATTTTCTAGTGGGACTCTAGGACGACTTCCATCATAGCTCGCAAGCGAAAGGTCTTTGCTGATTTTGATGGCCAAGGATAAATCCTTAATAGAACTTCCGGTTTTATCATCTATCACGCAATCGACGGTTCCTGATTCGAATACGCGAAAACGAGGGAGATAGTCGCTTGTGGCCCATTCTCCATAAAGGTCATCTCCTTCGTCGGAGATAACTAGAGTTTTGTTTCGCTCGTCGATTTCAATCATCTTGATACCAATATTTTACCCTATATATGAATGGGCGTGGAACATTCTCATTTTCTCTAATGAGAAAAAGTGGCCACTTGCGCGACCACTTATTCAACTGCCACTTCTCTATCGTCGGTTCCGATTAAGGAAAGAAGATAGAGTTTGATCTTCGACTTATCGACATTAAATAAACGCATCACATTCCTTTGGTAGGTATGGAGCTGTTTATCATAGGCTTCATCCAGAATGTTTTTAGTTTTGAAGTCCACGATGACATAATTGCCATCTTTAATGGCCAAAAGGTCAATGAATCCGGTTGTCTTCAAGTCTTCGTCGTAATAGCCATATTCCTTCTTGAACTCATATCCTTCTAAAGAGGAAATGAGATTGGAGTTCAAGGCTCTTTGAATGAGGGCTTTTTCTTTGGAGTTTGAGATAAAGGATAAATCCTTGGTCTTGAAATCGACGAGTTCCATGTATCTATGGAGGCGTTCACCGAAATCAAAGTATTCCCTGACTGAATTGTCGATATCTCCGAGTTGTCTTTTAGACGCCCTGAACGACTCACGCTTCTTGAATTCGATAACATCGTCGTTGATTCTTCCCTTGGCTTCCTCGATCGGAGGAGCGGACTTGCTCTTAAAGTCAGGCGCATAGTTATCGACGTTTATCTCATATTCGAAATCTGGATATGATGAAGAAGCATATGAGACCTTGCAGACCCAATCTTCACCTTCGAATAACTTTGCTAAAACCGGCACGAAGCAATACGCCATATTTCGGTCGGTGACGAATCCGTCTACCTTATTTTTGATGTCTTCTTTTGTTGGGCGCTTAAGGCCGAAGAAAGCAAGGTTCTTGGACAAGAAATTTGCCGCGAAGACGACGATGGCGGTTTGGGCTTTTTCTGGTGTTAATTTCTCAGGCTTAACCAAGTATTTCTTTTCCTCTTCCGCTTGTTCCTTTGTGAACTCTTTGGCCTTTTCCCTATCTTCGATTTCTTTAACTGCTTTCTTGTATTGGTCTTCGAAATAGCCGTTATATTCTTTCACAAAAGAAGACACGGATGCCACCTTATCATAGAAGGGAAGCCCTAAATATGCGGCGTAGAAGGAAGCGAAGAAATCAGGATTATCGCTCTCAAACATCGGAAGATAGAATTGGTAAGCTTCGATGAAGATATTGGCCTTAAGTTCTTCCATCTTATCATCTATAACATCGGTCCAATATTGGTCCAAAAGGCTCTTATAAATCTTATAAGCACGGCTGGACGAAAAATCAGCGCGAGTTAACGGATCACTTGAGGTGGCTTTATCGTTTCTTAATTCGTTATATTCACGAATGTATGGCCCTATCATGACCCCTTTATCGACGAGGGCGTTGACGAAGTTCTCGTTAAAGACCTCACTATGAGGCATATAGTCGAGCATGTCGTAGAGGTCTTCTTTGGATTTTGTGGGCTCTCCGACGATTACGAGAGAGTTCTCGGCTCTAGTCAAAGCGACATAGAAAAGACGCACGTGTTCGTTAATTTCTTCTTGGTCACTCGAATGAAGTTCATAAGCCCTATAAGGGACGTTTTTCATCAAGGTGTCCACCACTTCACCGTTTTCGTCAAAATTAGGATAAAAGCGCGGCAGCACTATTCCGGTTTTGCTAGAGAAACCATAAGACGGCTTTTTCATCGCGTTACCCTTGCTCATGTGATTTTGGGTAGAAGGGAGATAGACTATTTTTCTTTCTAAGCCCTTTGAAGCGTGTATCGTCATTAAGTCGACAGAATTATCGACTTCGAAGTCGCTTGAAGCCAAGAAGCCCAAGTCGTATTTGGAAATATTGGAGAAAAGTTCGATGAACGAATTTAAGTCTTCGCCCGCATTTTCTTTGGCCACAACATATGTATAAAGCGATTCGATCTTCGAATTGGCGTCGTTTACGGATCCGACGAGATGAAGCTTAGCGATGACGCCAAATCTTTCGATGAGGGAAAGGAAGAAAGAAGATAAGCTTTCCCCTTTGCTATCTTCGACGAATTTCTCCATATCTTGATAGATTTTGTCTTCCTTAATCTTCTCTTGTGTCTCGTCTTTCAAGATTAAGTGCAGCTTATCATCATCGTAGGAATACAAATAACTTCTTGCTATCGAAGCGAAATAATGAGGCAAGTCACCTTGTCCGGTTTTGATGTACTGATAAAGGCGGAGAAGTGATTCGATGACGATGATTGAATCTATTTCCCTAAGGTTTGTATCCACTTTAAGGTTAAGAGGAATATTGGCCTCGTTAAAATAAGCCTGATACAAGTCGTATTTGGTTTTGGTTCTGGTGAGTATCGCGAAATCGCCGTATTGGCAAGGCCTAGTGCCTACGCCTTTATCGTAAACTAGATATCCTTTCGCAATCTTATCCTTGATATCCATGATAATGGCTTTGATTTCGTCTTCGGCGGTACGAATGCTTTCGCCATGGATTCTATAAATATGGAAACCATCGTATGGGTCTCCGTATAAATTGACCTTATCATCGTAATTAAGCTGTTCCATGTCGTTGGTGTAATCGATGGAACCATGTTCCTCGGACATGTATTTCTTAAAGATTTCGTTGATCTCGATAAGAAGCTGTTTGCCTGAACGGTAATTGGTCTTCATGGCGATGACTTCGCCATCAGGGCTATGCTCATATAGTTTTTGCCTTGCCCTAAAAAGCTCGACGTTGGAATTACGGAACCCGTATATGGATTGTTTTGCATCGCCGACACAGAAAACGTGGGCACGCTTGCCGTTTTTGTCGGGTTTTAGAAGGCTATTTATAAAGGCTTCCTGGAAATCGTTGGTGTCTTGATATTCATCCACCATGATGTATTTGAATCTTTGCCTTATCTCCTCGGCCACATCTTCGTACTCGGGGTTAAGGACAAGTCTTAATGCCAAAGAAGATATGTCGGAGAAAGTGAATGAGTTGATGGATTTTTCATATTCGAAAAGGCGATCTTCCATTTCTTTGGTAATTTCTAGAAGAACATGGACGTCTTCTTTAGTCGAAAGATAGTCTTCATAAAGTTCATCAACGTCATCGCTTAGCATTTGGATCGGATGCAAAATAGCTTCTTGGGTTGCATAGAGGATCCTGAGAGGGGCAAACATCGCTTTGACTTTATCGTTCTCTTCTTTGTTGGCCGTTTTCCAATTCTTCTGCGAAGGGGCCAACAAAGGGTCGGCATTGTCGAAGAACTGACGACTACTTTTGATGAAGTCGCCCCTTTCTTCCTTTAAGTGTTTCAAAACAGCTATGTAAAGATTTTGAAGGCGTGGATAAGCGCTGAAGTCGAACCGTTCATAGCCTTGTTCAAAGAAAGCCTTGTCCTCAAACAATTCATTGATTTCGTCTTTGTTGTCAATGGGTTTAGAGAGCAAATCGGCATTTACTTTGTTAAAGCCGCTTTGGTATATGGCTTTCACCATTTCTTCTTTGAAAGAGTCGATGTAATAATCAAGGAGAGACAAGAAAGATTCTTTTGTGAAATAAGTATCGTCATACTCATCGATGAATTTGTTCTTGTTGTTCTCCATCATCTTGGAGAATTGTGCATCAAGATCAATGATTATTTTTGTGAGTTCGCTTACGCCACGAACATTGAGTTTTCTGGCGGTCGAGACAAGTCGCTTGTGCTTAGTTGGGTCATTGAACCATTCGTCATATATGGAATCGAGAATTTCGCATCTTTTCGCCTCGATTATCGTTTCATCGGCGATTCCGATGGTCGAGGCGATTCCAAGTCTTCCTGAATATGTCGAAACAAGATATTGGGAGAATGAGTCGAACGTTTGAATGTGAGCCGAAATCATCTCATCGCTAAGGGACGACCCCTGCTTTTTGAACAAAGAGACGATACGTGTCTTCATTTCGTGAGCAGCGTTATTGGTGAAAGTCAAAACCAAAAGCTCGGAAGGTTTAATTTCCTTTTCGTCCATCAAACGGAAAACCCTCTCGGACAAGACTTTGGTTTTTCCAGATCCCGCACCGGCGGCGATTAATATGTCTTTGTCGGCATGGGAAAGAATGGCCTTTTGTTGGCCAGGGTTGAAACCTGAATAATTATTCGGATTGCTCATCTTCGTCCTCCCCTTCATTTTCAAACTCAGCAGACTCTAAAGCGTTAAGAAGGAAACGACTTTCAATCTGCGTTTTATAATTCACGACGTCACTGCCCTTGCGGTAGCAAATATCTCGATAGGCACATCTAGAACAAACCAATTGCGATTTGTTGCCTTTAAGGTCAGAAGATGTCGGCTCAATTGGGAATTTGTTCGCCAAAATATCTTCGATAGTCCTGATGGCTCCGTTTTTCGCGTCCTCGATCATGTCGTTTAAATTGTATTTAGGCATGTTCTCAGCTTGCTTCTTCAAGATGTTTTCATCGGCGTCCGGTTCAGTGAAAGATAGTTTTTGGCCCAATAAATCAGTTTCCTGAGGGATTGGCTTTCCTTTGTCGTTTGGATGAATTAAATCGACCGAATTCGTGTACGACTCAGAATTGGATTTAATACCGCCCAGCTTAACGTTTTTGGCCAGGTTAGCACCCGAAAGTTTTCCTTTGTCTTCGAAGAAAGGACGGGCCTTGAAAAGGATCGGTTCAATGCCACATCCTCCGATTCTGCAGTCCTCGATGCCCTCTATCTTCTTTGTGCGCCTTTTGTCGCCTTCTTTATATTCGGGATCATCGATTTGATGAGATAACGCATATACGTATAGCGGGACTTGGATGGATGCACCCAAAAAGCACGTCATCGCCTGTTTTGCTTCAAAGACTTCGGCACCAGTCTTGTAATCGATGACTGTAAGCCATTTAGAACCAGCGCTACCCGTTATGAGAATTTTGTCTATTTTGCCCTTAAAGACATAGGAGTTCTCTTCGTCGTCATTTATGGAGAAGCAAATAGGCGTTTCATAGAGCTCTTTGCACAAAGACATCTCGTTTCTTTTTCGCCTTATATAACGAACACTTAAACGCATCCAATCCTTCAAGATCTCTAGATACGCTTTTTCGCGTTCATTGAAAACTAAGCCCTCGTCCATAAGGTCGCGCTTATATTGCTCAACACCGATATCCCATTCGATGTCGAAGTCGTAATCGTCCCTGAAGATGCGTTCAACCAAATGGTGGCCAAGGTTTCCTAACCACATCGCGTGCTTATCGCTTGTGAGATCAGGCAAAACACGCTGCATGTAATACTTATATGGGCACTCGATGTAATGCTCGAGATTAGTGACGCTCCAATGGCTTGGGTTATACGCCGTGTCGGAGAATATTCCTTTGAATTTATGATTGTAGGACCTATATTCGCCCTTGGAACCGTAATAGAACTTTTTGTCGTATTGGTCGGCTTTATATAGCTCAGCCGCTTTAGAGGTGTAGATGGCCTCCTTATGATCAAATGAGGTCTTCTTGGTTTTATTTGCCCAAAGTTCTTTCGGTTTGAAGCCTTCTTCTTCCCTTTCTTTTAGATTTACGTCTAATTCTTCGAGGAACTGAGAATCGTAGATCTTATCGCTTAAATGTTGACGGACGCGGGACAAGACAGGAGTTTCGTTGTAGAAGATGTAGTTCTTTTTCTTGCGACGATCCAAATTGGTTTTGGCATAGCTGGGGTTGGCTCCGATATTCACTAGCTCAGCGTCGCTTAAAACGTTCTTATCATCGAATTCCTTGTAAAAAACACCATACTGGAAGCACGTAACGTAAATAATGTCGTTGGGATTAAGGGTAAAGCGGTTTTCAATGGTAACGCCAGATTCATCAATCCTTTCGCTCATGACTAAAGCGTTCGTGATTTCGATGAGATTGGAATACCCAAACTCAAAAGGTACTTCGGCCAATTTGTATTTCAAAACAATGTCGAATAGGGGCTTAAGTCCTTCGTCCAGCCTTTCTTCTTCAGTGAAGGCAAAAGACTTAGACGCGAATATGTCGTTAACCTTCTTTTTGGTCTTCGGATCGCTTAAAAAAGGAACCCCGTATGTGGCATATGAATTGACTCCGTATAAACTAGACATCTGCCTTACGTAATAAATATCCGAGGTGTCGTTGATCAAAACCAAGATCCTAGACGCCAAAGAAGGGTCCTTCAAAAGCTTGGAACGGATATCGCTATAGATGTAGTTATATTGGGTGAAACGGTCCGGGAAAGACAAAACATCCGGCACCGTTTTTCTTTCGGCGCCTAAATCGGCAAGAGAGACGTCGCTAAAATCAATGCCTTTGCGTTTTAAAAGTTCATGAACCTCAAAGTCTTCATTCATTTCCAAAAGCATCAGAGGTTTCGATTTAATTTCGTATAAGCCGAGCTCATCCACCACCGCGCAATCTTTGATGGAGTCGTAAACGGCTTTGAGCTTTTCGTCTTTTTCAAAGTTCGCGGCCCTAAAAATGGACAGATATTTTTTGGCATCGTTATAAGAGATACCTTCCCTGATGAGGAGAGGAATTGGATCGGACCCAAAGCTAAAAGAGACCCTATCCAAGAGTTCGTCTTTAGTTATGATTTTCCAGGAATATTCCGGATGCTTGTTTTTCAAAGAGAAAACAAGAGGGAAGTAATCTCTATCTGCAACAATAATTACGTTACTTAAATCCATA
>JAKSUL010000045.1 GCA_024409055.1 Bacilli bacterium | reverse complement strand
TAAAGGTATTCTATGACTTTTTGAAGCCTTATAAAACCTTCGAAATTGTAAATTAATCTCTGCGCCCTGATGGCAAAAAGACAATGCATCGGTTAGCAATAATTTTTCGGATGTAATCTTTGATTATTGTGCGAGAAAGAAATAAGACTCTTGGTTCGTGGAGTTTCCTTAATGGAAGATGGATTTTCTTTGCATTCGAAAAAGAAGTTTCTTCTTTTGTGGGGGTTTACCAAAACGTTTTCTTTGCTTATAGTATTTTCGAACCTCAAGTGAGATAAAAAATGCACACTGTATTCAACGTTAACGACCCTTCTCAATTAATTAATCCGATCATCGGACTGCTTGTGAGTCTTTTGATCTTTGTTTTGTTCGACATAGCGATTATCAAGATCTTCAATAGAAAATTCGTTTTGGCCTATATCATTTCGGCTGAGGTCATCGTTTTGACCTCTTGGGCTTTATGCCTCGATATTCTTTGCTATGTTTCTCTCGCCGCTTTGATTGTCGGCGCCGTCACCTTCCTTTTCGCCAACATCGGCGAGGCAAGAATCTTCATCTCCAATTCGATGAAGGGAAAAGCCGAAAAGTACTTCGCAAAAAAGAAGCAGTCCAAGACCCCGGAGGCTTTGTTCGACCGCGAAGCGATGTATGCGAAAATCGAAGATGCGGTTGTCACGATGAGCAAGATGAAAGTCGGTGCTCTTATCACCTTCGAGAAGAAAGACAAACTCGACCAGTACATCAAAACTGGAACCATCCTTAATTCGCCAGTTTCTAGCGAACTTCTCCAAACGATCTTTTACGAAGGAACTAGACTTCATGACGGCGCTTGCGTTATCCGCAACAACTTGATCGTTGCGGCATCGGTCTTCTTCACCCCGACGAATAGACCTCTTGCCGGTAAATTCGGATCTCGTCATAGAGCCGCTATCGGTATCAGTGAATCTAGCGATTCCGTGACCGTCATTGTCTCAGAAGAGACGGGACGTATATCGATTGCTTACGATGGAGAACTTATTCACTGCACCATCGACAACTTCCTCGAAATGCTTGTTGAATACATGTCCAAAACCGAGGAAAAGGAAGAAGAGGAATAAAGCGAAAACAAAGCCAAGGCGCCTCAATGAGGCGCTTTTCTTTTACATCTACCACGTTTGTTTTATACTAAACGGGCTGAGGTTAAGATTAACCTCACCCGGAGGAATGATATGGCTACAGCACACATTAACGCCAAAGACGGCGCTTTCGCAAAAGTCGTCTTGATGCCTGGAGACCCAAAGAGGGCCGAATGGATTGCTAAAAATTATTTCCACGATGTGGAGATGGTTTGCGATGTTCGCGGTATTCTCGGCTTTACCGGATATACGAAGAACAACGTCAAGATTTCCGTCATGGCTTCCGGTATGGGCATGCCATCTATCGGAATCTATTGCCGTGAGCTTTTCGAAGGGTATGGGGTTGAAACCATTATCCGTATCGGCACTTGCGGAGCCTATGATCCAAATTGCAAACTCGGCGATGTCATCCTTGCCCAAGGCGCTTGCACCGATAGCAACTGGATGGGCCAATATGGTCTATATGGCGGAACCTATAGCGCCATCTCGACATTTGAAGTATTGGAGACAGCCGTCAATGCCTGCCGTACTCTCGGCCGCCCATGGCATAGTGGAAACGTCTTAAGCGCCGATGTCTTCTATGATCGCGACCCGAACTATTGGAAGAAATGGGCCTCTTTAGGGGTTCTTACCGTCGAAATGGAGTCCTACGCTCTTTACGTGACAGCTGCTGAACTAAAGAAGAAAGCCCTCGGCATCTTCACCGTTTCCGACTCCTTCGTCACCCATGAATCTATGACCAGTGAACAAAGACAAACCGGCTTAGGCAACATGGTCGATGTCGCTATCTTAACCGCAGAGAAATTCGCTTAATGGAATCTTATAACGTCCAAATCACCGCTTTTATTGTCGCTTGCGTATTCTTCGGCCTTCTTTTCTTATTCATCTTTTTGCATGGACCGGTAAAGACATATCTATACTCTCACCATACGATTAGGATGTATTACAAGACGGTCAGGAAAGTCGCTTATGACGGTGACTACTATTTGATCAACAAATGGGAGTATAGCCTTGATTCCGGAAAGAAATCGGGCGTTCACATTAACCACCTTCTTTTCGGTGACAAATTCATATACGTTATCAAAGATGCTTATTTCCACGGGGCCGTAAAAGCAAACGCCGACGACCCAAGCTGGGTTAATTTCTACACCAAGAAAAAGAAAAAATACATCGATAACCCCCTTATCAAAAACAAGATAAGGGCTGACAGGATCTCAATTGCCAGCGGCTTAGATAGGAACTACTTCGTCTCTGTTACGTTGGTGAATGACGATTGCATGCTCACACCTTTGGAAAACAAAGAAGGCGGAAACTTCTTGGTTCCGCTATCCCATTTCCAAAAGTTTATTGAAGCAAACGAAAGCAGAAAGGACGTTCATCCGTTCTCAGCCGAAGAACTTTCAATCGCTGTTCGCGATTTGGACGAATTAAATCAGAATGGAAAATAACAAAGAATCATTATCAAAGGCCGCCTGGGGCCAATACAAAAAGAACATCTCCTCCTATTTGGCTCTTTCTTTCGTTTTGCTTTTGGTCGGAGCCGTCATACTGGCCGTCGAAATAACCCTATCTTTCTATGGCATGTCCGGAACATTGATCTTCACGATTCCTTTCATCTTCATCCCGTTTGTCTTTGCGGTGCAATATTCAATGACCCACGTTAGGAGCGGCGAGAACATCTCCTCAAAACTCATTGGCGGCGGATGGGTCCGCTACATGAACATCGCCAGTCCCTATTTCGGCTCTTACAGAGTTATAGTTAGCTTCCTTAAAGCCTTGCTCTCTTACATGGCCCCATATTTCGTGACGGCCATGATCTACATCGCGGTGAAGTCTGCGACGGATTCTTCTTTCGTCGAGGCGATAAATAAGGTTTACGAGATGTTGAAAGACGAATCCATCTCAGTCACCAAGATTTATGAATACATCGCTTCAAGCCGAGAAATTTTAGGAATATATGTTTGTGCCTCCGGCGTCGGATATGGAGTTGCCTCATATATCTTCATTAGAAGCGTTTTTATCAACAGCGCTTCTACATACATTCGTGGCATGATGCTTGGCGGCAGGGCTCATCCGAGAGTGGCGAATGCTATTTTCCAATATGGGTTCCGCTCAATCAGAAGGGAATATTTCAAAGAGTATTACAAAGCTATGTGGCCACTTATTCCGTTGCTCATCATCGGATTCGTGGGCGGCTATATAATCCCATGTGTTTTGCCGGTCGAAATCGATATCACGGCCCTTCCGGCCTTTGGATTTGCCGGACAATTGGTTCTTGTTGCTTTCTTTGTTCCGTATGCCTTTGAAGTGCAGCAAATCCTCACCTTTACTTATGCGAACAACTATTCGAAGGCGTCTCTTGATTTGGCAAAAATGAATTTGAATCAGCTCAAAGCGGCTCAGCAAATGAGCGAGGAGCAGAGCAAAGAAATCGAAGATCAAATCAAACAGGCTGAAGCGAAAATGAAAGAAGCCGAAGAGAAAGGGGAAAACCCCTTCGATGCGGTTGATAACGAAAACGAAGGCGATAGTAGCGAAGAATAAAAAACCGAGGGCGACCTCGGTTTTTTTATGCTACGTGTTTTACCATTTCGTCTAAGGCGAAACTAACCAAATAGAACGCCCCAATCAAATAAAGAATCGGACTTATTTCCTTTCCGCGTCTTGAGAAGAGCTTAATTGCGATGAAGACGATAAGCCCGAACCCGATTCCGGTTGTTAACGAATAGGTTAAGACAATCATTAATACGGCGATGAAAGCGGCGAATCCGGCAGCCGGATCTTTCCACGAGAGGTCTTTTAGGTTGTTGACGAAGATGATGCCCCCGACCGCAACTAGAATCGCGCAATTGACGCAACTGAATGTGAATAACTCGAATACTGGGAATATAACGGCTGATAAGCCGAATAGCGCGGCGACGAACAATCCAGCGAATCCTGTTTTTGCGCCGGCCTCAACTCCAATGACTGATTCAGCAAAAGAGGTGTTAAGTGATGTGCCTAACGGCGAACAAATGAGGGCTGCTGTTCCGTCAGCGATGAATGGACCTTTTCCGCGTATGGTGCCTGTGTTTTCATTGACCAATCCGACTTTCTTTCCGACGCCGAACAAAACGGCCGTGGTGTTGAAAAGGTTGACAAATACGAAGGAGAAGATGGCCGCATAGCTTAACGGGTTTTTCAAAACGTTCAGCACGGCTTTCCAGAAGTCTCCGCCTTTGGCGGCTCCGTTACTTGCGCTTCCAAATACTCCGTAAAGGAAGACTTCTTCGATTCCTTTTATTCCCCAGCCGCTTGAGAAATCGACGTGGGGGAGGGCGTTATTGCTGCTTCCAGTAACGTAATACAAAAGCATTCCGATAAGAGCAGTGGCGATCATTCCAATCGGAATTGCGAGGGAGGCGAGTATCCCCTTCTTGGTTTTGACGAACATTAAGCCAACGATGACGACGATGCCGATGACGGACAAAAGGACCGCGGGATCGCTTAAGGAACCAAACTTAACAAGCGTTTCTTCGCTGTTCACGATTACTCCAGCTCCGCTTAACCCGACGAAGGCGATGAAGGATCCTAACCCCGCCGAGATAACTCGCCTTAGATCAGGCGGGAATGATTCGATGATTTTCTTACGAAGAGGAGTTAAGGATATTGCAAAGAATATTAGTCCGGTAAATGTCTGTAAGATCAACCCTTCTTGCCAGGTAAACCCTAACCCATTAGGACCGCAAATCGTGTACGCCAGATAGGCGTTTAGTCCCATACCTGCGCTGATGACGATTGGCGTGTTGGACAACAAGGACATTAAGATCGTGGCGATCGCGGTTACGATAGCGGTGGAGGCGAAAACGCCAGAGGGATCCATTCCACAGTCGTTTAATATCGAGGCATTGACGGGGAGAATGTAGCAAATAGCCAAAAACGTGACCAATCCGCCGATTAATTCTCTAGGGATTGTGGAACCACGCTCCGACAACTTGAACTTTTTGTATATGAATTCTTTCATCAAAGCCTCCTTCCTAGTTTTGCTCTCAGTTTTCTTTTTTCATTTTCGGTCAAAAATGCGGCGTCAATGGAGTTTGACCATAACTCGAGCATTTCGCCATTGTTGAGATGGAACGTTTTCATGACCAAATCGCATTCCCCTTTTAGGTCTACGTTTGATACGGTCATATCATCGGTGTTTATGGTTAATTTCACGCCCGCGTTGATAAAATCGCGTAGACGTAACCCCTCAATGTTTTGGACACAATGAGTATCGACTTCGCTTGTCGGGCAAATCTCAAGAGGAATTTCATGTTCCGCTAAATATTCGATTAGCTTTGGATCTTCGAGACTATGAACCCCATGTCCAATTCGACTTGCGCCAAACTTCAACGCATCCCAAACCGATTCGGGGCCGTCTGCTTCTCCGGCATGTATGGTGAAAGGGATTCCTAGGCTTTTTGCCAATTCGAATTCCTCAGCAAATGTCCTTGTTTTGAATAGAGCTTCTGCGCCTGCTAAATCAATAGCGCATACTCCTTTATGCAGGAATTTTTTCGCAACCTTTATTGTCTCTATGTTTTTATCGTGGTCCTCTTGCCTCATGCAGCAAAGAATCAGTTGGCCGTCAATGCTGGTATTATCGATCGCTTTTCTCAATCCCTTTATGGCCGCTTCGACAACTTCTTCCTGAGTCAGGCCGCCAATTGTCGAAAGCTGAGGCGCGAAACGTACCTCGGCATATATCAATCCTTGTTTAGCCAATCTATTAAATAAGGAATATACGGAATACTCGATAGACTCTTTGTCTTGAAGAAGCTTAAGAGGAAAGTCGAAGCATTGAAGATAATCGTTTAATGAGGTGCACGTTTCATCTACGCTTAGGCGTTCTTTCGTCATATCAAAAACAACGCCGTTTTTCTTTGATAAATACTCGATGTCCTCCAAAGACATTGAGCCATCTAGATGAAGGTGCAAGTCAATCATTTCAATCCGAAAAACTCCTTAGCCGTTTCTTTTATGGTTTTGTACTCGATGGATTTTTCGGCTTTCTCATCCAAATCGTCCGGCATTTTGCCAGTTAATACGTAATCCCAAACTAAGCCGGAAGCATACCTGCCGTATTCATCATTAAGATGGAATCCGTCTCTATGGAGTGAAACTCCGCCGACCCTGATGTCAAAACACGGCTTAGCGCGCAAAGCTTCGATGAAAGCCCCGGCCGGAATGACTTTGAATCCGTATTTCTCGACGACTTTGTCGGTGGCGTCCTTGATGGCGTTCCACATTTTGTCAGTGTCGCTTCCATAGGAAGGGAAGTCGCAGTGGGTCGAGTTTCTTTCGTATGCCCAGGTCTGATGCCACATTATTTCGGCATCTTTGTTGTATTTGCGGATGATTTGGATCAATTCACCCAAATACGGTTCATATGTTTCGAATTTCCCAGACTTTCCTGAAACTTGCTGAACCGTGATGACATCCCATTTTTCCTGAGTCAAAGCAAAGACGAGATCCTTGTTGTCCGGAAGGCATTTAACGCCGTTTTCTTGGTATTCGTATCTGCTTTCGCCGTTCTTGTAATAATTGACGTGTTGCTCTAAAGAGCACCCTCCGAAATAAACGTTGCGGACAAAGATGTCTTTATTGTGGTGTTGCAACTGCGAAGTTGCGTCTTGTGAAAAAGAATTTCCGATAGCTAAAACTTTAATCATGATTTATTGCCTCACGTAACAATTGTAGTTGTTTATGCGTGGACGTGCGAGTGCGAATCTCCGTCTGAAATCGTTTTTTTGTTGCCAATTTATCTCCAACATTTATAAATAAATGCGAAATTTCCAATAGGAGGTTCCCTTATGAGCAAGAAACCATTCATTCCATTTGCATTGGCGGCCATGTTATTGACCGCTTGCGGCGGAGGCCAAAGCAGCGTTCCGTCTTCAACAACTTCCGAATCCGTTCCGACTTCGATTCCTAGCGAGGTTCCTTCTTTGCCGACCAGTGATCCGACATCAACCCCGACTTCGATCCCGTCTTCCGAAGAGACAAGCGAATCAAGTGCTGAAAAGATCTTCGTCGTCGTTAATGTTGTTAAAGGCGCCGCCGATGTCGAACTAGTCAAAGACAAAGGCAGAGCCGTTCCTGGTGAGACTGTGACTTTGACTATTACCGCGAAAAACGGCGGCATGTTCGTCGACGTCGTTACCGCGACCGGAAGCGATGGCGCGGCGATCGCCTTAACAAAGAACGGTGACACTTATTCTTATGCGTTACCCGAAGACGGCACGATTGACGTTTCGGTTACCGTTGCTGGCAAAAACGTTACCGCCACGGTCGTTGATGCAAAGGATCTCCTTACATCTATTTCCATGAAGAAATTTGGTGAAACCGAATTCACTCAAGTCGAAAAGAAAGACGGTGCGTATGCGCTTTATTATGGCGCAAGGGTTAAAGTTGCCCTTCATGAAGTTGGATATATAACCCCAACCGGAATTACCGTTGGTAGTGCCACCTATGCTCTCAACGAAGGCGTGGCTGAATTCGCCGTTAATCCTGAAGTCGGCGACGATATGAGTATTACCATTACGGTGACTTATAAGGACAACACCCCGAAAGTTGGCGAATATTCTATTGAATATCGTAATTCTGCCCACTTGACGGCGACTGCGCTAGATGAAGAAGCCAGGACGCTTACTTCCCTCGATATGAATGACATCTTCTATATTTCCGTGAAGAGCGAAAATCCCGAAGATTATTTCGTTCGCGAACTTAAAGTCTGGGGCCTCACCGATGTTTCGACTGGCACAAAAGGATTCGCCGAAGTCAAATATGACGAAGAACTTGGGCTCTATTCCTGCAAGACTCCTTTCGCAGCTGACAAAAACATCGTCATCGAATTGACCGAGTCTTACGCCGGCGTTTTAAGGGATACCCCTCTTCCTGGAAATTATCTCACTTTATCTTTGACGGGCGGCAACCAAGTCAATGAAGTTTTCGATAAGCGCAAACTCATCATCGAAGAGTCTGGCGAAATGGCTTATTCCGACGGCGGACACCAAACCATCATCGAAACTTACGATAAGACAACAGGCATCGCCCGCACCCCGACTTTGACCTCTTTCTATACTGGTAACAACATGATTCTTTTCGATGATTACCAGGACGCTTCTCAGCCCTTCTCCAGCGCTTTCGGCACTTGTGATGTTCTCGGCGTCAAGATGAAAGAAAAAACCGATACCGAGGACATGTATTCATTATCCGAAGAACAGTTCAAAATCGAAGGTGATTTCTACGTCATTGCTTCTATTTTGAGGAACGACGAAATCTATGCGACTTGCTTCATCAATTACAAGACCAAGACCGCTAACTTCGGCGTCGACATCGAACTCCATAGCAACAAAAAGCTTGGCGAAGCCAAAGAAGTTGTAGAGATAACTACCGAAGCCGGTGACAAGACTGTTTTCGGGTATGTTGGAGATGGCGCGATTTCTGAAAGAATTATGTGCGGCGAATATTTCGGAACTTACACCGATGGAACGAATACTCTCTTCCTCCATGGCGGAAATAAAGCCGACTATAACGGTGCTGAGTATGACGTCACCAACATTGGCGCCTGCTTCACCTTGGAAAATGTCGACAAGATTGTTGAAGTTAGTCTCGATAAAGCGACCCGTTCTTTGACGGTTACTTCCGAAAAGGAAAAAGGAGCGGTGGTCGTTTCTTTCAGAGGCCAGACCTACTCTGGACAATATTACGATGATTGGGAAGAAGGCAAGATGCCGATTAAGATCGTTTTCGATGATTCCGAAGCCATTACTGGCATCATGTGGCTTTGCTACAACAACAGGTATCCGTTCCCGTTTGTTGGAACAGTTGAAGGATCCGTTCTTAAATTAGAATTCGTCCAATACGCCACGGACGGAACCACTAAGATCGTTGACAGCGGCAAAATCGGAGCCACTCTTGATTGGGAAATCGGAGAAGGAACATTGAAACTTCTTTCTGGCACTAAGTTTGGAAAGACCGGAACCTATAGCCTCCTTAATTCCAAAAACTCCGGTCTCACCATCAACAAACAATAAAAACCTTTGCTTGGTTTTCTAAAGGCGCCACAAGCGCCTTTTTTTGTTTTGTTTTGCGTTGAAAACAAAGAAAAAAGCCCGGATTCAACCGGGCTTTAATTTGCTACTGGAGCAAGTGACGGGAATCGAACCCGCGTGTCGACCTTGGCAAGGTCGCGTTCTACCATTGAACTACACCTGCATGCTCTTTTGAGCGTGGTTAATTATAGGAATGCTTATCTTGTCTTTCAAGTGTTTTTGAAAAAGAGTTTTCTATACGCGCGCGCATTTGGCTTTGCTTTATTCCAAAGCAAGATTTCAAAGACTTGTGGAAGTGGGATAAACTTGAAGATATAATCTTCCTCGCATTTGAAAGGAACATTTCAATTATGGCCACAAACGAAGAACTCGCGGAACTTCTATTCCCCGAAATCACCGAAACTATCGAAGATCTTGAAAAACGTTATCCAAAGAGAGATTTGCCAGAAGGCGCCCAAGTCACAAGGTTTGCTCCTTCCCCGACCGGATTCCTCCATACCGGTTCTCTCTTTACCTCTATGATTTCTTACGTCATCGCTAAGCAATCCGGAGGAATCTTCTACTTCCGTTTAGAGGATACCGATACCAAACGCACCATCGAAGGCAGCGGAAACGATCTTATCGATCAGCTCCACGCTTTCGGAATTGATCATGACGAAGGATATTACCCAACCGGCGACAAAGGAGCCTATGGTCCTTATCAGCAATCCGCTAGACGTGATATCTACAAAACCGTTATTAAGGAATTAATCCGCCGCGGACGCGCTTATCCTGACTTCTGCACACCGGAAGATTTGGATGCTATCCGCGCCACCCAAGAAGCCAACAAGGTCCTTCCTGGGTATTATGGCGTGTACGCCAGAGACCGTAACCTCACCGTCGATGAAAGAATCGAAAAGATAAAAGCGGGCACCCCGTGGGTTATTCGTTATCGTTCTAACGGCGACCACGACAAAAAGACCAAATTCGTTGACGCTATCCGTGGAGAAATCGAACTTCAGGATAACGATGTTGACGTCGTCATCCTCAAATCCGACGGACTTCCGACTTATCACTTCGCTCACGTCGTCGATGACCACTTTATGAGAACCACCATCATCAGCCGTGGCGAGGAATGGATCCCGTCTACCCCAATCCACCTCGATATGTTCCGCGCTCTTGACTGGAAAGCTCCGAAGTATGCCCACATCCCGTCCATCATGAAGCTCGATCACGGAAACAAGAGAAAGCTTTCTAAGAGAAAAGACCCGGAAGCTGCCGTTTCCTATTTCCTTGATCAAGGATTTGACCCGAACGCTCTCCTCGTTTATTTGATGAGCATCGCCAACTCCAACTTTGAGGAGTGGTGCATCGCCAACAAATCCTTCGACTTTAATAAGTTCCAATTCTCCTTGAAGAAGATGTCTTTGGACGGAGCCTTGTTCGACCTTGATAAACTCAACTATTTCGCCAAGGAAATCGTCGCCAAGATGCCGGCCGAAGAAGTTTTGGCCAAAACCAAAGCCTGGGCTGAAAAATACGACGCCGCTTTCTATGAAAGAATCACTTCGAACGAAGAATATTTCGGAAAGATCCTCAACATCGAGAAGAACCGTCCGAACCCGCGTAAAGACTATGCCAAGTGGAGCGACATCGAACGCTTGACCCATTATTTCTATGAGCCGCTTTGGAACGAGATTCTTGACAAGGGACTTCCGTTCAACGAGAAGTTCGAAAAGTCTCTCGTCAAAGAGATGCTTGTCGACCTCGCCGACAACATGGCTTATGGTGTCGATGAACAAACTTGGTTTGCCTCCGTTAAGGAAATCGCCGCCAAACACAACTTCGCTATCTCCAACAAGGAATACAAAGCCAATCCGACTGCTTTTGCTGGATCGCTAAGCGATTCCGCTGAATTCATCCGTGTCGCTTTGACCGGCACCAACCAATCCCCGAACCTCCATGAAATCATGGATATCCTCGGCGATGACGTTGTTAAGTCTAGACTTAAGCTTTCCGCAGAGAGACTATAAGGAAACGTTTGACGAAACATAGAACGCGCCTCGTGCGCGTTCTTTTTATCTCCCTATTCACTTTTAATAGCGAAGGTGGTAAATTATGTCGCACGGCCCGTTCGTCAAGCGGTTAAGACACTGCCCTCTCAAGGCAGGTTCATGGGTTCGAATCCCGTACGGGTCACCAATTTGTGACTTAAGCCCTCGCAGAAGCGGGGGTTTTTCAATGAGGTTAGGCTCAATCGTGGCTCTGTGATAACTGTTTTGTTTGGGCGTTTTCTTATAAATGTCGTCAACACAGTAGACGTGCTGACGATGGGTACAGTTGTGCTTAATAGATATTGAAGGCTGAATTTGGCAAGTTTGCAAAGATTGTTTACAAGGTTAATGAGGAATGAATGTGCCTATTTAGTTCCGAATGAAATAACCTTTGACTTGTTTGGATGATGGACTGGCCGACCTTAAGCCCATATTTTCATCCGCTACTTTATGAATCTAAGCATGAAATCGACCGCGCCGATGACGGTGAATCCGTTTTCATCGCGCGTTTCTGGTATCGGTCTATTAATGACGAGTATTTTTTGAACTTGGTCATTGATCATGAAAAACGGCCTATATTCTCTCGCTTTTGTTTTGGCATCACCGATATTGTCGGTAACCTGAATGTAGTAGTGGCGATTGCCTTTTCTGGCGTAAAAATCAATTTCGTTTGTTTTTCTAATGGATTTGCCATTTCTATCTTTTTCTACGCTATCGAACGTACCGACATTTACCGAATATCCATGATATATAAGTTCATTGTAAATAACGTTTTCAAGAAGCAAGCCCTCATCGGAATAAGCAAAGTTCAAGCGCGCGTTTCTAAGCCCTGTATCCAAAAAATAGTATTTCCTTAATGCGCCTATTTCGTTTCTGCCACGTAAGTCATACCTTTTGGCTTCTCTTAGCAAAAACGCATCTACGAAAAATTGAATATACTTATCAACCGTTTGCTGATTGATATCTTCGCGTTTTACACTTCGAAAGGTGTTCGCGATTTTTCCGGAATTTAGAAGCTCGCCAGTGCAACTGCTTATCACGTTGCAAAGTTCATCAAGCGACTCAGTTTTCATAAGCTTATTGTGTTCCAATATATCTTTGAAATAAGTTGTTTCAAATAAGCCAGTCAAATACTTTTTTCGATCTTCTTCGTTTTTTATTGCCGCAAGAGGCATGCCCCCATATTGCATATAGGAAGATAACGCTTCGAATTTTGACCCGCCTACGTAATTGGAATATTCTTCGAATGATAATGGGGATACATGGATATTCGTGGCTTTGTCTCTAAATTCCGTCACGATGTCCGTGGATAACATCTTTGAATTCGATCCCGTCACATAAAGATCGATATTCTTTTCATGAGAAAGACCCAAAACTACATCGACGAATGAAATTGTTTCGGTGTCGGTTTTCTTTGCCAGAACGATTTTCCCTTCCACCAAATCCGGATTAACGATGGTATAGACCCTTTGAATCTCGTCTAAGATGACGTAATTCATTTTATTACCGGCGGTGACTCTCCTCACGTATTTGCCGAGCTCAATCGGATTTCTTAAAGAGGCGTTTTTATCGTCATCTAATTCGATCATCAAAATTTCTTTTTCCTGAACCCCGTGTTCTCTTAGGTATTTGGAGAAAATATCTTTGAGTAAAAAAGATTTCCCACATCTTCTAATCCCCGTTATGACTTTTGGGAATCCGTTGTTTTTGGTGGCTATCAATTCCTTTAAATACTTGTCTCTTGCAATCATAGAAACACCTTTTCTGTAGAATTCTACATTTTTTTCAATTCGATTATAGCAAATGCGACCTAATGTTCCAATGGCAAGAATTGATATTTCTGTAGAATTCTACATTTTTATCAAAAGTAGATGTGAACATCATGTTTTCTTTCGCCCTCCCATTGTTCATGGGATCATCCTTTTTTCTTCGGTAATAAAGATGGCACCATAAATAGAATGGTGAGGAGCAAGCCCTATGACCTGTCGACAACCTACGTTCTAAATAGGATGCAAGGTGCCGATGCTTGCTGGATGGTTGCAAACGATGATGCTAACCTCCTATCCGGGTGATGGGAGTTTTTCTTCTTGTGGTCGGAATAAAGAGAAATAGATGAACATATTGCTGCATATCCCTCCATGCTTCCCAAGAAGCGTCCCATGAATTCTATGTTGGACCAGCATCGCCGAAGAAGAATTTCGTCGATGCAATCAATAGAAATCAATCTTTATAAAGAGTTCGGACATCGAATAACCCGGTTCACCAACTTGTGACTTAAGCCCGCGCAGAAGCGGGGGCTTTTTAAGTTCTTATGAGACTTCGAAGATCCGACAAAGCTGTCGATCATATTCGACAAAAATAGCGGTTTTCTGTCGACTATA